>CAYGHJ010000058.1:0-7011 GCA_964349605.1 uncultured Candidatus Planktophila sp.
TTTAATACATGTGATCCCGAGTTTTATAAATGGAACCAGTGGCTCTTTTTACAGTTATATGAGCGCGGACTTGCCTATCGAAAAGATTCGGCCGTTAATTGGTGTCCAAGTTGTCAAACCGTTTTAGCTAATGAGCAAGTTGTCGCTGGCTTATGCGAGCGATGCGATACCGCGGTTACAAAGAAGAAATTAAATCAGTGGTATTTCAAGATTACCGATTACGCCGATCGACTTCTAGATGACATGGCCCAACTTGAAGGTAAGTGGCCTGAAAAAGTCTTAATGATGCAGCGCAATTGGATCGGTCGCTCTACAGGTGCTGATGTCTCTTTTGTGATTGAAAACCGCGCCGAACCAGTCACGGTATACACGACGCGTCCCGATACTTTGTTCGGTGCAACTTTTATGGTCGTTGCCGCCGATAGTGAACTTGCGGCAGAGCTCGCAGTTGGTTCAGGTGTTGAGGATGAGTTTGCCGCATACCTAGAAAAGATTAAGGCAGCTAGCGACATTGACCGTCTTGCCACGGATCGCCCGAAGAGCGGTGTCTTCTTACATCGTTACGCAATTAACCCAGTCAATGGCGCGAAACTTCCAATCTGGGCGAGTGATTATGTTCTAGCCGATTACGGTACTGGCGCAATCATGGCCGTTCCGGCACATGATCAACGCGATTTAGATTTTGCACGCGCAATGAAACTACCGGTGACGGTAGTCGTTGATACTGGTGAAGAGGATCCGAACATTTCTGGTGTTGCAACCGGCGGAGATGGCGTATTAATTAACTCTGGCGCTCTTAACGGCATGAACAAGGCCGATGCAATTGCGGCAATAAATGCTCAGCTTGAAAAAGATGGTCTTGGTAAATCTTCGCGTAACTACCGTTTGCGCGATTGGCTGGTCTCACGTCAGCGCTACTGGGGTACTCCAATTCCAATTATCCATTGCCCCCACTGTGGTGAAGTTCCAGTACCTGTTGATCAACTTCCACTTACTTTGCCAAATGCCGAAGGCTTAGATTTAAAACCTAAAGGAACTTCACCGCTTGGTGCGGCCATTGATTGGGTAAATGTTAAGTGCCCTAAATGTGGCGGGGATGCTAAGCGCGATACCGACACCATGGATACTTTCGTAGATTCATCGTGGTACTACTTGCGTTATCCATCATCGACAAATCACGATGAGGCATTCACTAAGAAAGATATCCAGACATGGCTGCCGGTAGATCACTATGTCGGCGGCGTTACACATGCAATCCTGCACCTGCTCTATAGCCGCTTTTTAACCAAGGTTTTAAATGATTTAGAGATGCTCGATTTCAATGAACCTTTCACGCGTTTATTAAATCAAGGCATGGTAGTTATGGATGGCTCGGCGATGTCAAAGAGCCGTGGCAACTTAGTGCGTTTATCAGATGAACTCGAACATCACGGCGTAGATGCAATTCGATTATCGATGGTCTTTGCCGGTCCACCTGAAGATGATGTCGATTGGTCGGATGTTTCTCCATCTGGCTCAGTAAAATTCTTATCACGAGCGTGGCGCTTATCCGGAGATGTAACAAGTGCACCGGGTGTGGATTTCACAGGCGGTGATATCGGGCTGCGGAAAATTACGCACAAATCTCTACATGATGCCGACTTTGCCGTGGAATCCCTGCGCTTTAATGTCGCCATTGCCCGAGTCATGGAGCTTGTGAATGCAACACGCAAAGCGATCGATTCGGGATGCGGTCCGGCAGATCCAGCAGTTCGTGAAGCCGTCGAAGCGGTCGCGATCATGCTCTCACTTGTTGCACCGTTTACCGCTGAAGAGATGTGGGAGCGCTTAGGTCACAAACCTTGCGTGGCCCTGGCCGGTTGGCCGGTTGTCGATGAACGGCTTTTAGTAGCTGACTCAATCATTGCTGTAATCCAAATTAACGGCAAGATTAAAGAGCGTGTAGAAGTCGCGCCTACTATTTCTGATGCTGAGCTCGAAACCTTAGCGCTTTCACACCCGACCATTGTTAGCGAACTTTCAGGCCTGATACCAAAGAAGATCATTGCGCGCGCGCCAAAATTAGTTAATATCGTTCTATAACTTAACTCTGGGTGTTCCACATTGTGAGAGGCGTATATGAAAACAATTTTGGATGCAATTGGGAATACACCATTAATTAACATCGAAGGTATTTGGGTAAAGATGGAGTTCATGAATCCATCAGGCTCGATCAAGGCGCGTATCGCTAAGTACATGATCGAGCGCGCCGAAGAGGAGGGATTGCTTAAACCTGGCTACACAATTGTGGAAGCCAGTAGCGGCAATACTGGCAATGCAATGAGCATGGTTGCCGCGGTTAAGGGATACAAGATGTTGGTGATTATGCCCGACGGCATGAGTCCAGAGCGCCGGGCGATTTCAGAGGCCTTCGGCGCAGAGGTTCACACCATGGGAGATTTTCATGTCAACGATGCCCTTGCCGAAGCACGTCGCCGTGGCGAATTTCCAGGTTATTTTGCGCCACAGCAATTTGAAAACGAATGGAATGTGCAAGAGAACCGAGAGTGGCTCGGTAAAGAGATTCTTGATCAGATGCCGGTGATGCCAGATTTAGTAATCGGTGGCGTTGGCACTGGTGGAACAATTATCGGTGTCGGTCAGGCTTTTAAAGCGGTCAATCCTGATTGCAAAGTTATTGCGTTGGAGCCATCAGAGTCCTGCACAATTTTATGTGGTGAGGTTTCTAAGCATCTTATTGAAGGAATTGCCGATGGTTTTATTCCAGGAATTGTTTCGCGCCATCACCACGAGCTAGATGGCGTCATTGATGTGGGATCTGAAGAATCCATTGAAGAAATGCGCCGTTTGGCCCGAGTTCATGGCCTCTTTGTTGGTCCATCATCTGGTGCACACATGATTGCGGCAAAGCGGTTGAAAACGCAGTACGGCGTGGAAAATGTCGTAACTTTCTTCTGCGATGAGGGTGAGAAATACATTAACGATTATTGGCTAAATAGGTAATTATCCACATGGAGCTCCTCATTTAGTTCGAATCCGCAGTACGCCAAGAATTATTGGCTCATGAATCACTTTACGCAGGCCTATGAAAGCATCAGTACCTGGTGGTATGAACTCCACTATTCACGAACACAGAAACATGCGCTACTTATTTTGGGTGCACTCATTATTGTTTTTTCATCGCTTCTAGTTGTTCGTGGCAATAGTCACGAAGTTGTTGCACCACCAATTGTGCCCATACAGATCGCCGCCCCTGAGATTTTTGTTGATGTCACTGGCGCCGTTAATAAACCAGGCGTCTATACATTGAGTGCCAATTCACGGGTAATTGATGCTATTAAGGCCGCTGGTAACTCTGCCCCGGGTGCCGATTTGAGCACCATTAATCTGGCGCGCGTACTATCCGATGGCGAACAGATTTATGTCGACGCCACGGTAATTAACAGGGCAGGCGTGCGAGTGTCAAAGAAAGTCCACAGTGGCCCAATCAACATTAACCGAGCAACAGCTGGGCAGCTTGATTCACTCGATGGAATAGGTCCAGTAATTGCCAAACGAATCATGCAGTACCGCAAAGTAAACGGGCCATTTTTAAATATAGAGGACCTACAAAAGGTAAGTGGAATCGGTGTGGCAAAATTCGCGCAGATCAAAAGCAAAATCCGCGTTTAGTAGATTATCGGGCAATTGCAGTTGGCGGTGCCATTTGGTTAGGCGCACTGCTGCAAAGTGCGATCGCTCCGTGGCGAATAACGGTTTTGGCGACAGCGATTGCTCTGTTATCTCTCTGGAGCCGTAAATTTCGTTTCACCGTCCTGATTACTGCGCTACTTTTAGGATCAACGGTGATGTCGCTGCGCGAGGCTTCGTTGCAAAGTTCGGCAATTACAAAATTCTTTGGCCAAAGCGTTGAAGTAATGGCACAAGTTGTCACCGATCCCAATCAGAGCATGACCGGTAACTACAGTTTTATCGCGCGCGCGATATATGTCACCAATGGCTCAGTCTCATTTGCAATGCGAATACCAATTCGAGTTATTACCCCACGCGATGGCGTGCTTAGCCTGCTGCCAGGTCAGAGATTTAGTGCACAGGCGCGGATAGTAAAGAGTAAAGAGGGGCGCGTCGGCGCACTTGTGATAATCGATGGTGATGTCACGGTCCTAACCCCGCCATCTAAGTGGGCGAAATCTCTGGCCTCGATTCGATACGGGTTGCGCTCGTTATCAGGCGATGGTGATGCCGGGGCGCTAATTCCGGGAATGGTTTTGGGAGATACGGCTAAGCAAAGCCTTGAGTTTAAAACCGCGATGAGGCGCTCTGGCCTGGCACACTTAGTCGCCGTTAGTGGAGCTAACTTCGCAATCGTTTCAAGCTTTGCTTTATGGTGCATGCAATTCATCTTCACGCGCATGAAACTGCGTTTGAGTGCAACGGCGATTTTACTTATCTGCTTTATCGCACTGGTGCGTCCATCGCCCTCCGTCTTGCGCGCAGCTGCAATGGCCGCGGTCTTTTTAATAGCCCAAGGCTCACACCGGGGGAGAGATTCTCTGCCGGCCTTAGGTTTTGCCATGGCCGCCGTTGTTGTGGCAGATCCGTGGCAGGCGCGCGATGCTGGCTTTGCACTTTCGGTTTTGGCAACGGCCGGACTGCTTTTGTTTGCGCCGAAAGTTGTTACGCAGCTTGCACGCTTTGTTCCAGTGATATTTGCCGAAGCGTTAGCACTGCCGATTGCGGCGATAGTTTTCTGCTCACCCATCTTGGTCGCGCTTTCTGGCTATTTATCACCTATAAGCATCGTTGCGAATTTATTAGCCGCCCCAGCCGTTGGTCCAATAACAATTCTGGGGTTTATCGCAGCACTACTTTCACCGGTAGCTCCCATTTTAAGCATGGCTTTGATTTGGATAATAAAATTTCCAGCAGGCTTTGTTGCAGCGGTCGCAACATGGGCGGCACAGTTTCCAGTTTTAACGCTGCGCACCGGAAGCATCGGTTTCCTTATCGTGGCAGTTTTCACATTGACGTTGTGGTTATTTAAAAAACATATCAAAGTAATTTCAATCATCGCTCTTATTTTGATTCTTTCACTCACTTGGTTACAACGTTGGCCGGCCGGGGATTGGCAGATCGCAAACTGCGATGTTGGACAGGGCGATGCGATGGTCATAAATCTCGGCAATAACCGCGCCATAGTTATAGATGTAGGACCAGATCCAGTGTTAGTTGATCGATGTCTAAGCGCTCTCGGTATCGATGAGATTCCGCTTATGATCTTGTCGCACTTTCACGCAGATCACGTTGGTGGATTAAGGGGTGCGATGAAAGGTCGCAACATTGGTCAGTTATGGATTAGTACCAATGCGCAACCACTTATGGAAAGCGAACGGGTTACGTCATTGCTGCACTCGGTCGATGTTGTTAAGCCACAGCGGGGTTTTGTGGTGAAGGTTGATCAAATCAAAGTCAATGTTCTATGGCCGGCAAGTGGCATTCAAAGCTTTGCGTCTATTCCTGGCGAGGGTTCAGTGGTGAATAACTCCAGCATCGCCGTTTTCATCACGTCTACAAATTTTTCACTCTTTTCCGCGGGAGATTTAGAGCCTCCAGTCCAACAAGAGTTAGTAAGGGGTGTGTCAAAGGTTGATATTTATAAGGTGTCACACCATGGATCGAGATACCAGGAAGTTGCTTTGATGCGAGCCTTAAAACCAGAGATTGCCGTAATAAGTGTTGGAGCTAAAAATATGTACGGCCATCCCGCCCCGCAGACAGTGCAGGCCTTGACTAGACTTGGGGCACAAGTCTTGCGCACTGACATCAACGGATCTATCAGTATTCAAGCTATTGCACACCAGTTTAGAATTCGAACAAGTAAGGGCCGGTTTAATCTCTTTCGATTGGGGTAGTTACATGAATGCCTTCTACCTCGTCCTTGGTTCTGAAGGCGCGCTATCGGATCGAGCAATTAATAAATTAACCGCTGAATTGAAAGAGAAAAATTGCGAGATTACAAACCTTTTTGCCGGTGAAACTATCGTCGGTGACATTGCCGATGCCCTTGCTCCATCTTTATTTTCTGAACGTCGCGCGCTAATTCTTCGGGATTTACAAGATCTGCCCGAAGAAAATCGCGAAGAGATAACTCGTTATCTTTCTGATCCCGATGAAACTATGACCGTCATATTTGTTCACAAAGGTGGAGTAAAGGGCAAGGCGCTTCTGGATGCAATTAAAAAAGTTAAACCCGAAATTATTTTATGTGAACCATTAAAGAAAGAGGTCGAGAAAGAGGGTTTTGTTAAAGAGCTCTTTCTGGATATAGGTCGCAAAGCATCACCTGGTGCTGTTACTGCCTTAGTTGGTGCACTCGGAAGTGATATGCGCGAACTTCGGGCAGCGGTTTCTCAGATCGCTGCCGATGCTCCGCCCGGTGTAATTGATGAACTCATAATCGATAAGTTTCACCAAGGCCGCATTGAAACAACCGGCTTCGATGTAGCCGATGCAACGTTGGATGGAAATTTATCTGGAGCACTCATTGCACTTCGCGGTGCACTTGAAACAGGTACTGATCCAGTAATGATTACAAGTGCTATCGCATCGGCCCTTCGCTGCCTGGCAAAGGTCTCTGGGGCAAATCGCGGAGTTAAATCCTTCGAATTAGCCGGCCAATTAGGCATGGCACCCTGGCAGATTGATAAGGCACGTCGCCAGCTCCACCACTGGTCGCCGGGGGCCATCGCCGATGCAGTAGGAGTGATTGCAAAGGCCGATGCCGAAGTCAAAGGCGCGGCCAGTGATCCGATTTACGCTCTAGAAAAAGCGGTAGCTCGTATCGTTTCTTCACAGCGCGCACTCTAGGAAAATCCTATGAAAACAAGGGGCGGAGGAGTACATTTAATCTATGCGTAGACTTTTTGGATTTACTATATTCACACTTTCGATCGCCCTATTACCTCTGAACGCAAATCAATCATTTGCCGCTCCAGAGTTTGACACCTACGT
>CAYGHJ010000059.1:0-6611 GCA_964349605.1 uncultured Candidatus Planktophila sp.
TTTTTTTGAAATCTCTCACTGAAGACGAACGCAAGGCACCTGCCATTCATAAAACTTTTGGCACGATCACAATCGAGTTGATGCTACAAATAATTTTGAATCACGACGAAGAGCATCGCGCCACTTTCAATTAATTTAGAGAACTGGCAAGTATCTATCTAATTCGTAAGCACTCACTTGGCGGCTGTAATCTTGCCATTCAGCGCGCTTATTGCGCAGCACATATTCAAAGACATGTTCGCCTAAAGTTTCGCGTACTAATTCACTCTTTTCCATCTGAATTATTGCCTCATTAAGATCAGTTGGAAGCGAGATTGGGTCACTGGAATCACTCAGTACATAGCTTTCTTCAACACCCTTTAGCCCGGCGGCCAACATGACGGAATAGGCAAGGTATGGGTTGCACGCAGTATCTGGAGATCTAAATTCAATACGCGTTGAGTTCTCCTTACCGGGCTTATACATTGGCAAACGAACAAGTGCGCCACGATTACTTGGCCCCCAGTTAATAACTGCAGGTGCCTCCCCTCCGCCATGAAGGCGCTTATACGAGTTTACCCACTGATTAGTAATTGCAGTGATCTCTGGCGCATGTTTAAGAATGCCTGCAATAAAAGATCGCCCGACGTTAGATAAGTTGTACTGAGCTTTAGCATCGTAGAAAGCATTTTCTTCGCCTTTAAATAATGAGACGTGCGTATGCATTCCACTACCCGGATGATCGGTAAATGGTTTTGGCATGAAGGAGGCATGGAAACCATTATCCATTGCGACCTCTTTGATGACATGGCGAAAAGTCATGATGTTATCGGCCGTTGTTAACGCATCGGCATCGCGCAGGTCGATCTCTTGCTGACCTGGGCCACCCTCGTGATGTGAAAATTCGACGGAGATTCCCATCGCTTCGAGAAGTGTTATTGCTTGACGTCTGAAGTCATGTCCGACAACGGCTGGAGTGTGATCAAAATAGCCACCCTGGTCAACTGGGATAGGTGTAACTCCAACTTCTGGCATTGATTTAAATAAAAAGAACTCTATTTCTGGATGGGTGTAACACGTGTAACCCATTCCGGCCGCTTTATCTAAAATTCGGCGCAAAACATTGCGGGGGTCGGCGGGTGACGGGCGTCCATCCGGCATCGTAATATCGCAAAACATTCTCGCAGCCCCGGGGGATTCGGTACGCCATGGAAGAACCGAAAAAGTTGTTGGATCAGGCTTAGCCAACATGTCGGACTCGGTAACACGGGCAAAACCTTCAATCGCCGAACCGTCAAAACCGATTCCCTCATCGAAAGCGTTTTCAAGTTCGGCCGGTGCTATAGCTACAGATTTTAGAAAGCCCAAGACATCGGTGAACCATAAACGTACGAAACGGATATTGCGTTCTTCAATCGTACGTAGAACGAACTCCTGCTGCTTATCTGTGTCTATGGACATGCTCGATATTATTCCAAATGCAGGTTACGGCCGTGTTAACAGATTAAATAACGAAAAACTCGCTACTTTCAAGGGTACTTTGCGCCGGTATGTCCTTTGTTATGACAACATTTGCGCTGATACGGGCACCGTGCCCAATTGTGATATCTCCGATTACTCGAGCCCCAGCACCAATTACAACGTTATTTTCAATAGTTGGATGGCGTTTACCCAACACATATGTTCGGGCTCCTAAGGTTACATCGTGGTACATCATGACATCATCGCCGATAATTGAAGTTGCCCCAATGACAACTCCCATTCCGTGATCGATAAAGAAGCGTCTTCCGATTGTCGCAGCAGGGTGAATTTCAATCCCTGTTGCAGTGCGAATCCAGTTCGAAAAAATCCTCGCGACAAGTTTTAAGTTGTGTCTCCACAGAAAATTAGTTGCGCGATAACCCCAGACGGCATGTAGGCCAGGGTATGCGAGCAATACTTCAAGGCGATTTCGTGCCGCGGGATCCTTCACCAAGGCGTTATCGAGGTCCTCGATTAATCTGGAAATCATCACATGCCTACTCTGTAATATCTTCGTAGAGAACCGTTGATAGATAGCGCTCACCAAAGGATGGAACAATCACGACGATATTTTTTCCAGCAAACTCTGGGCGGTGTGCAATAACCGATGCTGCCCACAACGCAGCCCCCGAAGAAATACCAGCTAAAATTCCCTCTTCAGCCCCTGAGCGGCGTGCATATTTTATTGCATCGGCGGCAGTTGCATCCAAAATCTCATCGTAGACCGTGCGATCCAAAATCTCTGGAATGAAGTTGGCTCCGATGCCCTGGATGGGGTGAGGGCCTGGTTCTCCACCATTTAATATCGGCGATGCAGCAGGTTCGACACCGAAAACTTTAATTGCAGGGTTGCGCTCCTTCAACAACTGACCTGTTCCAGTAATTGTTCCGCCTGTGCCGATGCCTGCGATTAGAACATCAACAGTGCCATCGGTATCGCGCCAAATTTCCTCACCAGTTGTAGCACGGTGAATCGCAGGGCCAGCTTCATTTTCAAACTGGTGAACCATAACGGCTCCGGTTGCGGCTAGCTCTTCAGAGGCTGCAACTGCACCTTTCATTCCAAGAGCGGCAGGTGTTAATACGAGTTCTGCACCAAAGGCTTTAATTAATTTGCGACGCTCTTTTGATACTGACTCCGGCATCGTTAATATAGCTTTATATCCGCGAGCAGCTGCGACCATTGCCAGTGCAATTCCAGTGTTACCAGATGTGGCTTCAACAATTGTTCCGCCGGGCTTTAAAGCACCGCTTTTTTCTGCCGCATCGACCATAGCAATGCCAAGGCGATCTTTAACCGTTGATGTCGGATTGTAAAACTCCAGCTTTGCAAAGACATTAGCTGGTGCTCCATCCATGATCTTATTAATGCGCACGAGTGGGGTGTTGCCGAAAACCTCTGTAATGTTGTTATAAATCTTCATAATACTCCCTAGAAATTTAGTGAAATGGTCAATTGAAATTTAAAGCGGGCGAAGGTGCAATAAATGTCAGCAGCTGCAAGAAGTAGACAAGCAAAAATCAACTATCCGGTTGCGTGTAAAAAACCAGGTGATAATCGATTGCATGAGCCCAAGTTTACCGAGAATACCGATTAAAGCCAGTTGCGAATGATTTGCAGAGTTAAGACTGCGACCAACGTGAAGTCATCGGCAACCTGCGATCTTTTCCAAAGGCACGCGCTGAGGTTTTAGTGCCGGGCGGATATTGGCGACGCTTATATTCGGCTCCATCTACGAGACCAATGACACGGGTGACCAGCGCTGGATCAAAACCATCTTTTATTAGCGTTTCATAGCCATGATCTTCATCGACGTATTGACTCAAAAGTTGATCCAGAAGAGTGTAATCAGGCAATGAGTCGCTATCTTTTTGATCCGGTCGTAGCTCAGCGCTGGGCTCTTTAGTAATTGAGCGCTCTGGGATTGGAGGCGTGAGGCCTGCGATTTGAGCGGTCGAATTGCGCCACTTAGCTAATCTCCAAACATCGGTCTTATAAATATCTTTAATCGGAGCGAAGCCGCCCACCGCATCGCCATACAAAGTTGAATATCCAACGGCGAGCTCGCTCTTATTTCCTGTGGCTAAAACAATATGTCCCTCGGAGTTAGAGATACCCATCAACGTTGTGCCCCGCACTCGTGCCTGAAGGTTTTCTTCAGCAACTCCGCTTAAATCTAAATTCGCCATATAAGAATCGACCATGGGTGCAATAGGGACTGTACGAAAATTAATACCTGTTGCTTCGGCTAACGCTTGTGCATCCTCGACTGAATGGTGTGATGAATACTTACTTGGCATTGCAACGCCATAAACATTCTGAGCGCTCACGGCATCGATCGCGATTGCAGCAACCAGTGCTGAATCGATTCCACCAGATAGTCCAAGTACAACTGATTTAAAACTATTCTTTTCAATGTAGTCACGAAGACCAACGACGAGTGCCTGCCAAATTTCAGCCTCATCACTTAAACGCTTGGCTATCACATTGGAAACTTCCATTAACTCAGATGTTTCATCACTTGAAATAATTACATCTGGCTTCGAAGTACCAACAGCGCATTCAATCTCTACAATCACGATTAAATCTTCGAACTGGGGTGCACGTGCAATAAGAACCCCGTTGCGATCGACAACGAGAGAGTCACCATCAAAGACCAAATCATCTTGCCCTCCTGTCATATTGACATAAGCAAGAGGTGCTCCGATTTCTCTAGCCCGCTTTTGTACAAGCGCCAAACGCACATCGTCCTTGTTTCGCTCGTACGGCGAACCGTTGGGAACGACGAGTAAACCGGGAGTGCGGGCGGCGATATCGGCAAGTGGGTGCCAGATGTCTTCACAGATCGCAACTGCAACATCGACGCCATGAATACGAACTACAAGGCTCTGGGTACCGGCTCTAAAATTTCTGAATTCATCGAAAACACCATAATTAGGTAGATGGTTTTTGACGTAACGGGACTTTATGTGGCGCTGGTGAATTACTGCAACCGCGTTTTGAGGAGCACCCTCTGGCGAAGTGTCTAAATATCCAATAACTGCAACGATATCGCCGTCAATGCCCTGTGCAATCTCGGCAATAGCCTCTTGACTTGCAAGTTGAAATGAGGGGCGAAGTGCTAAATCCTCAACTGGATATCCCGTAACCACCATCTCCGGAAAGAGCACAATATTTGCCCCGGATTTTTGCGCCGATGTAATTGATGCGGCAATTAAAGCGCTGTTACCTGCAAGATCTCCAACCGTGGGGTTTACTTGAGCAAGGGCCACTCGCAACTTCATTTTTCAAGAGTAACAGGAGTACCCTTATCTCAAGTTAATCGGCGAGTTTACGAGCCGGTCAATCTATATGGCCCGGGGACCAGCGTTGTGCAGGCACCGAGGAGAGGAAATCAAATGGAAGCCTTATATGGCGGTGCGATGCATCGACGCGTGACAATTTTGGATTTAGCTGCAGCGAAAAAACGCGGTGAAAAGTGGATCATGCTCACCGCATATGAACAGATGAGCGCTGAGATTTTTGATGAGGCTGGTACCCCAGTCTTGCTCGTTGGCGACAGTGCTGGAAATAACTTTCTTGGCTTTGAGAACACGATTCCAGTGACGGTGGACGAGCTAATCCCATTGACTCGCGCGGTTGTGCGCGCATCACACCAAGCCATGGTGATTGCCGACCTTCCATTTGGTTCCTATGAAACCTCACCTGAACAGGCACTAGCGACCAGCACCAGATTCTTCAAAGAGGCCGGAGCGATGGGAGTAAAACTAGAGGGCGCTCATATTAAAACTATTGAAAAACTGGTTAGTTCAGGAATTCCAGTTATGGGTCACGTTGGACTTACTCCTCAGGCTCTGCATCAACTCGGCGGCTACAAAGTTCAAGGCCGCAGCGATGGTGATGCGATCATAGAGGCGGCTCTTGCCATTGAAAAAGCTGGAGCATTTGCCATAGTTTTAGAGCTAATGACGGCCGAGTTAGCAGCGAGAATAACTGCAGCGTTAACGATTCCAACCATTGGAATCGGCGCTGGAGTCAACTGCGATGCTCAAGTATTGGTATGGACGGATCTGATGGGAATTACGAAAAATCCGCCAAAACTAGCAAAGGCATACCGCAATCTGAGAGCAGAAATGTTGGCGGCGACAATTGAGTTTTCCCAAGATGTAAAAAATGGGAGCTTCCCGGGTCCAGAGCAGATATTCAACTAATCTTCCAGCTGTGGCTCGAATTGCGATAGATATTTCGCCTCTTAAAAAATCAGCAGATTTCAGAAACCTATGGGCAGCTGGGCTAATTACCTACTTGGGCTCGATGATCACATATGTTGTCGTTCCATTTCAGATTAAGGAGATGACAAACTCCTACGTGGCCGTTGCACTACCTCGATTGGTGGAATCCTCATCTCAACTTTTTCGATTTCAGTGGGTTATGCCGTCGATGTTTTTACATTTGTAATCTCATTAATTTTTCTCACTCGCGTACGTTCAATTCCTGCATCCAAAGAGGCCGAAAAGCCATCTCTGGCTGGGTTATTAGAGGGAATCCGATATGCATTTAGGCGACAGGATTTACTAGGTACTTATCTCATAGATCTAGCTGCAATGTTTTTTGCGATGCCAACTGCTTTGATTCCTTTTTGGGCCGACCAACGCGGTACTCAATGGGCGCTAGGTCTGCTCTACGCTGCAGGTACGGTTGGTTCAGTCGTCGTGACTTTGACATCTGGATGGACTAAGAAACTATTCACACCATGGTCGAGCCATCATGTGGGCCGATATGGGTTGGGGTACTGCCATCGCCCTGGCTGGAATTGAACTTCTCTCGTACTCAATTGGACCCTTAGCAGGGCAGATGCGTGCGGCCTCTATGGCCGCTGCTACAAGTTTGAGCTTCTCTGTAACCTTTGGGGGGGTCGCCTGCGTAATCGCCGTCGGAATTCTTGCCATATTTATGCCTAAATTTCGCCGATATAACGCTAAAACCAATGAATTTGCGCTAGCGAAGATTCGGGAAAATGAATTGCGAGAAAATACTCAATAGTTTTACTCTTCAATTTTCCATGAATGCATAAAAAAAGAAAAAAAGAATTTGCGACACGCACTAAATT
>CAYGHJ010000060.1:0-6348 GCA_964349605.1 uncultured Candidatus Planktophila sp.
GGCCTTGTTGAAGGTCTCTTTGGATACTCACTTCCAGATGACCTACTTTCAGGAACTGGCATGCGAATTACGTCGGCGATAATTCAGGCTATTCCGCTCGTTGGAACCTATATCTCTTTCTTCCTATTTGGCGGGGAATTCCCTGGCGTTGGATTCATTCCACGCATATTTACACTTCACGTCTTACTGATTCCAGGAATTTTCTTAGCAGTAATTACTATCCACGTGATGCTTGTCTGGTACCAAAAGCACACCCAGTTTGCAGGTCCTGGTAAAACTGAAAACAATGTAGTTGGACATCCAATTTTGCCGGTGTATATGGCAAAAGCTGGCGGTTTCTTCTTTATCGTCTTTGGAGTAACCGCATTCCTTGGAGCGGTCGCATCCATCAACCCAATCTGGTTATACGGTCCCTATACGCCGGGTCAGATCTCTGCCGGCTCACAGCCGGATTGGTACATGGGTTGGTTAGATGGCTTAGTTCGGATGGCTCCCCCTTGGGAAACACATGCATTTGGCCATACTGTTTCATGGAACATTTTGATACCAGCACTCATTGTTCCAGGAATTCTATTTACTGGAATGGCGCTCTATCCATTTATTGAAAGTTGGATCACTGGAGATAAACGCGAACATCATCTCCTTGATCGTCCACGCAATGTTCCTAACCGAACCGCACTCGGAGTTATGTCAATTACTTTCGTAATGATTGCTCTAATAAACGGTGGAAACGATATTTTGGCAGTAGCCTTTGATCTTTCAATTAACCAGATTATGTGGTTCTCTCGAATTTCAATCTTTGTTCTTCCACCCCTTGCATTCGTAATTACTAAACGGCTATGCCTATCCTTGCAGCGCGCAGATCGCGAGTTAGTGCTTCATGGAAAAGAGACGGGTCGTCTGGTTCGTATGCCGAGCGGTGAGTTTGTCGAAGTTCACGAACCAATCTCTGAACAAAAGCGCTTTATCCTGACTTCCCACGAGCAGCCCACACCGCTTGTACTCGAAGATATTGACTCCCGTGGCGTTAAACGTGCTGGAAAGCTTAAAAATAAACTGCGTGTGCGCCTGAGCAAAGCTCACGCCGTAGCAATTCCTAAGGTAACTGCGCAAGAGTTAAAAGAG
The DNA here is from genome assembly GCA_964349605.1 of uncultured Candidatus Planktophila sp. Classification (GTDB taxonomy): domain Bacteria; phylum Actinomycetota; class Actinomycetes; order Nanopelagicales; family Nanopelagicaceae; genus Planktophila. The sequence goes on from CAYGHJ010000060.1 coordinate 1,126, forward strand.
ATCGAGCACCACTAGTTCGCAGTTCGTAATACACACCAAACACCTAGGGCTGTTATCGCTATTCCAAGCAGGCCCTGGGTGTTTAGCTCTTCCCCAAATAGAAGATATGCCTCAACGGCAGTTGCTGGAGGGACTAAATAAAAGAGCGATGAAACCGAAGCCGCACTTGAGGTATTCAGGAGCCAGAGCAATAACAAAATTGCCCCCACAGATAATACAAAAATCAGCCAAACCATGGCTCCCGCAAATCTAATATTCCATTGAATATCTGTTTTGCTAGTCGCACTGGCAATCACAAATAAGAGAGATCCGCTAACAAGATATTGGTATGCCGTTCCTGCTAATAATGGAATACCCGCGCCTCGTTTCTTCTGCAGCAAAGTGGCCGTAGTGCTGCCAATGAGAGCGATAAAGACTGCAAGGATTCCCAATCGCGAAACTGAACTCTCAAAGCTTGGCCCAAGAACTAATACAACCCCGCATAGCCCAAGAACCAATCCAAGAATTTGGCTGCCGCGCAATCTCTCATTCAGTATTTTTATTGCCAGGAGTGAAACAAGTACCGGCTGTATGCTCGTGATTACCGCAGCAGTGCCCGCGCTTACTCCCCTCGAGATCGCAAAGAAGACGCCCCCTAGGTAAGCGGCATGTAAAAAGATTCCGATGAGGGCCGAATTTAAAATCTGCATTCGGGTGAGCGCAATTGGTGATTTCAGTAGTACAGCGATTCCAAAAAGAATAAATGTGGCGATAAATAATCTCAGAGCTAAAAATATGAATGGGTCGGCATAGGGCAAACCATATTTAGCACCAACAAAGCCAGTGCTCCAGAGAAGAACAAAGATGTATGGTGCAAAACGTGAAACTTTCAACAAGTTAGGCTAGTGAGAAGGGCTCTGAATTGGTTTTTCGTATTCAGTGACCATTCCAATTACCGAAATAATAAGCGCTCCAACTCCGATGAGCGTGAGCCACCAACCAATGATGAGTCCGAGACCCATGGTGCATGAACTTAAGGCAACAGGAAGCGGCCACCATGAGTGCGGGCTATAGAAGCCGAGCTCGCCCGCGCCATCAGCGATTTCGGCGGTGAAACTATCTTCAGGAAGGATTACACCAATTCGCTTTTGCGTAAACCACACATAGAAACCGACCATTCCGGCAAGTCCGGCCGCTAAGAGCATCCCACCAATTCCAACGGGTTCGCCGCCAAGGAACCAATAGATGACCGTCATGATGACATAGAAGACCGCTAAACCGGTAAATAACTGCCAATTAACCTTCATGAGAGTTAGTGCCCCTCTGTCTTAATGTGCGGATAATGTAGATCAAATGCTGGACGCTCACTAGATATACGTGGCATCGTTAAAAAGTTGTGGCGTGGAGGTGGGCACGAAGTTGCCCACTCAAGGGATGCCCCATAACCCCAAGGATCATCGACACCGACGAGTGGTGATTTGCGAGTAATCCAAATATTGATCATAAATGGAATCATGGAAAAGGCGAGAAGGAATGAGCCGATAGTTGAAACCGTATTCATAAAGGTGAAGCCATCGGTTGCAAGGTAATCGGCATATCGTCGCGGAAAGCCTTTTATCCCTAGCCAGTGCTGAATTAAGAAAGTTAAGTGGAAGCCCACGAAAGTCGTCCAGAAGTGGATTTTGCCGAGTCTCTCATTGAGCATCTTGCCAGTCATCTTTGGCCACCAGAAATAGAAGCCTGCAAACATCGCAAAGACCACCGTTCCAAAGAGCACATAATGGAAGTGCGCAACAACGAAGTAGCTAGCCGATACGGCAAAGTCCAGCGGTGGTGATGCCAAGATAATTCCAGTTAATCCGCCAAATAGGAAAGTCACGAGAAAGCCCATTACCCAAAGCATCGGAGTTTCAAAAGTTACGTGGCCGCGCCACATTGTGCCGATCCAGTTAAAGAACTTCACTCCAGTCGGCACGCCGATTAAGAAAGTCATAAAGGAGAAGAAGGGAAGAAGAACCTGACCAGTTGCAAACATATGGTGGGCCCAGACCGAAACTGAGAGCGCCGATATTGCAATCGTCGCTGCAATCAAACCCTTATAACCAAAGATCGGTTTTCGGCTAAATACCGGCAAGATTTCCGTTGCGATACCAAAGAAAGGCAGGGCCAAAATATAAACCTCGGGATGGCCGAAGAACCAGAACAGGTGTTGGAACAACATAGCTCCACCATTTGCAGGGTCAAAGAGATGTGTTCCATATAATCGATCGGATTCAAGCCCTAATAGAGCTGCAGCAAGTGGCGGAAATGCGAGCAAAACTAAAATTGAGGTAAGTAGGACGTTCCATGAAAAGATTGACATGCGAAACATCGTCATCCCAGGTGCGCGCATCGTAAGTATTGTTGTTATGAAGTTAACTCCACCAAGAATTGTTCCAACGCCACCGATAGCTAAACCAACGAGCCATAAATCAGCACCAATGCCTGGGGAGTATGTTGCATTTGAGAGTGGAACATAGACGGTCCAGCCAAATGATGCCGCGCCTCCAGGTGATAAGAAACCTGCAAAGGCCATCGTGCCGCCGAATAAGTAGAGCCAGTAAGAGAGCATATTTAACCGCGGGAAAGCCACGTCGGCCGCGCCAATTTGCAAAGGCATAATCACATTAGCAAAACCCACAAAGAGTGGAGTTGCAAACATCAAAAGCATAATTGTTCCGTGCATAGTAAAGATTTGGTTGTACTGCTCATAACTCAGGAACTGCATCCCTGGGCGAGCTAATTCACTTCGAAGAGCAAGGGCCAAAACTCCACCGATTAAAAACCATGCAAAAGATGTCATCAAATATAGATATCCGATTGTCTTGTGGTCCGTTGAGGTTATCCACTTAACAAAGTTCTTACCTTTAGGTGACTGTTGTGCCACTTCATTCGAGGCAGTTGGATTTGATGCATATGTGGTCATGCTTGGCTCCCCTTTAACGTTTCAAGATAAGCCTGATAATCGGCAGGTGTCACAACTTTTACGTTAAAGAGCATTTGAGAGTGCGCGCGTCCACATAAAATATTGCAACGCCCAGGATACTCGCCCAACTTATTCGCCGTAAATTCAAGGTAATTTGTCACTCCCGGTATATTCTGCATTTGAATCATGAAGGCTGGAATCCAAAATCCATGAACAACATCATTTGAAATTATTGTGTATCTAACTCGCTCTCCCAATGGAACAACTAGCGTTGGTGTTTGAGCAGGAGTTCCTGTAACAATGGCCGAAGGTCCAGCTTCGGGATATGCAAACTGCCACGCCCATTGCACTCCAGTGACTGTGATTTGGTGCATCACGGAATCACTTTTTGCCGTAATGACGGTTTCTTTCTTTGCAGTGTAATAAAACATCACTGCAACTATGATGAAAGGGATAATCGTATAAATGATTTCGATAGGAATGTGGTACTGGGTCTGCTTTGGAAACTCAGGACCATCTTTTTTAGGGCGGTGGAAAATCGCAGGCCACAAAATCAAAATGAGGGTAATAACACCAACGACGCCTGCGGCAATCCATGCACCTTGCCAGAGCGAAAGTGACTCATCATTAATACTTGAGACGCCCTCTGGAAAACCAAGCTCGGAAACTTTGGAACAGCCAGTTAAAAATAGGGCTGGGATTAATAATGCAAAGGCGAACAGAGCCTTAATTTTCTGTGGCGACATGGGGTCAAGGATATAGGCCGAGCGCTAATATCTCAGTATCCAAAAGCCTTACTGGTCCTGTGGCTATAAGCACGGGCCACTTATCTAATGTGGGCTGAAATCTCGGCCGCGGCGGCGGCCCCATAGGCCTCTTCAAATCGGGCGACAAACTCTTCGCCAGTAAATCGATACTCCTGAGTTCCCATCGTTTCAATTACATATGTTGCGATGAGGGCGCCTAATTGGGCGCATCGCTCATGGCTCAAACCCCATGCCAGTCCAGCTATGAATCCCGATCTAAAGGAGTCGCCGACGCCGGTGGGATCGGTCTTGGAGCTTTCCTTCGGGCAATGAACCTGAACAAAATCCCCACTGGCCGTTTCAACCTTTGCACCCTTTGATCCTAGAGTTATTACTCGAACCATTACGCGCTCCAATATTTCGGCATCGCTCCAACCCGTCTTTTGCATGGCGAGGGCTAGTTCATACTCATTCATAAATAGGTATGAGGCACCATCGATCAGAAGTTTTATCTCCTCCCCACTCATACGTGCCATTTGCTGTGAAGGATCGGCGGCAAATGGAATACACAATTGCCGGCATGTTTCAGAGTGACGCAACATCGCCTCAGGATCATCGGGTGAGATAACGAGCAAGTCAAAGCGACCGGCTTTATCCATAATTGGATCTAGCTCAATATTGCGCGCCTCACTCATTGCACCTGGAAAAAATGATGCGATTTGATTGAGGTCATCATCTGTCGTCACCATAAAGTGGGCCGTAAAGAGTGTCTGAGAAACTAAGACATGTGACGTGTCGACACCGTGACGCGATAGCCAGGCTTCATAATCTGGCCAATCTTTGCCGACTGCGGCAATTAGAACGGGATTTAGACCAAGTACTCCCATACCAAATGCGATGTTGGCCGCACAGCCACCACGTCGTACATCCAGACTATCGACTAAAAAAGAGAGTGAGACTTTCTCTAGCGAACCGGCGACGAATGAGTCGGTGAATTTTCCAGAAAAATTCATTAAATGATCAAGACCTACCGAGCCCGCTACACCAATTTTCATGTCGCGATACTAGAGTGTTTTAGGAACGATTAGTTAAATGAATCGCCGCAGGCACATGAGCCACCGGCATTGGGATTATCGATAGTAAATCCCTGTTTTTCAATTGTGTCGACAAAGTCAATCGATGCACCCATTAAATATGGATCACTCATCTTGTCAATAATAACTTTGACACCACCAAACTCATGGATGACATCACCGTCTTGATTACGGTCATCAAAATAGAGTTGATAGCGAAGTCCAGAACAGCCGCCAGGTTGAACGGCTACGCGAAGCATTAAATCATCGCGGCCCTCTTGAGCCAGTAGCGCAGCGACCTTCACGGCTGCGACATCGGTCAATCTAATTGCAGTTGTTAATGAATCCGCTTGGGTCTCAGTGCTCATACATTCTCTCCTTGGACTAGATGGTGCAAGCCTACCTGCTCCCCCTTGTCACCGCGAACGCAACGGCTCAAAAAGCCAATATAGTTAGCGCC
>CAYGHJ010000061.1:0-6230 GCA_964349605.1 uncultured Candidatus Planktophila sp.
TTAAGGAGTTTGCCGATGGTAGAACGCGCATGAGCATACATATTCCAAACCACGTGGCGATAGTTATGGATGGAAATGGTCGTTGGGCTAAGCAACAGGGATTAGCTCGCACTGCAGGTCATGAAGCAGGAGAGGCGGCGCTCTTTGACGTGGTAGCCGGTGCAATTGAATACGGAGTTAAAGAGATTAGCGCTTACGCATTTTCAACTGAAAATTGGCGCAGATCACCGGAGGAAGTTAAATTTTTAATGGGCTTTAACCGCGATGTTATTCGACGTCGACGCGACGAGATGAACGAGATGGGTGTGCGAGTGCGCTGGGTCGGGCGGCCAAAGCGTCTATGGAGCAGCGTTATTAATGAACTTGAAGCGGCAGAAGAGTTAACTAAGAGGAACAAAACTCTGACGTTAAATATGTGCGTTAACTATGGTGGCCGCTCAGAGATCGTTGATGCAGCTACTGCACTTGCTCGTGATGTAAAACGTGGAAAAGTAAAGGCGGATGCGATTACTGAGAGAGTGTTTGCTAAATATTTAGATTCGCCAACTATGAGCGATGTGGATCTATTTTTGCGCTCCTCAGGCGAACAACGCACTAGTAATTTTTTGCCGTGGCAGTCGGTCTACGCCGAGTTTGTATTCATGGATGTTTTGTGGCCCGATGTCACACGTAAAACTCTGTGGAAAGCTATCGAAGAGTATTCCAAACGCGACAGGCGTTTTGGTAAGGCGTAAAGAATTTAGCACTTAGAGCAAAATCCGAAAATCTCTGCCGTATGTCCAACGTCTCTAAAGCCATGCTTTTCGGCCGTCACTGATGCCCATTTCTCGACCGCCCCGCCTTCGATTTCGACAGTGACCCCGCAGCTTTTGCACACAAGATGATGATGGTGAGAATCTCCGCATAATCGATAGATTGCTTCACCATCTTCGCGTCGAAGAATGTCAACGATTTTGTCTTTTACTAAGGATTGCAAGGCGCGATACACAGTGGTTAAACCGATACTTTCGCCTTCACGTTGCATGATTCGGTACACCTCTTGAGCACTGGCAAAACCTCCAGCGCGTTCCAGAACACTTACAATTCGAGGGTTAGAGCGGCTCAACCAATGTTCCCAACAATGAGCCACATGGCAACTACTCCTGTAATGGTTGCAATCATCGTAAGTTTTGATGGATGTCGCGAATGAGCTTCTGGCAAAATGTGTGAAGTTGCGAGATATATAACGAAACCTGAAAACATCGCAAGGTAAACAGCCAACGAAGCATCACTGATGACAACATAAGTGCCAAGTGCAGCTCCTCCAACACGCATGATTGTGTCAAGAGCTAATAATGCAATTGCCCGCTTCGTCCAATGTCCACTCTTGATTAATAGAGAAACCGTGTTGAGGCCATCAGAAAATGCGTGTGAGAGAATTGCAATGAAGACTGCTAGACCAAGTGCGTTGCTAATTTTAAAAGAAAGACCTAATGCGACTCCATCTAGAAAAACATGCCCACCCATTGCTAAAGCGCCGAGAGTTCCTGCCACATTGACAGAGTGGGAGTGATCGTGGGTGTAATCAGATTCAGCAGGTTCATGTGATCCAAAGATTTGCTCAGCAAAGTGCAGAGCTAGAAATCCAAGAACAAATGCGATTGATACGACTGGAACATTGCCAAATGTCTTGGTGTTTAATTCGAAGATTTCCGGTAGTAAATCAAATGCAACGAGCCCAAGTAGTAGTCCGGCCGAAAGCCCGAGAACGAGATGAAGACGATCGCGTGAGCGGATAGCAAGAAAACCACCTGCAGTTGTAGCGATGGCTGTTACGGCAGCCAGAGCGATAGCAAGATTCATGGTACGAGAGTAGCACTACTGAAAATGATTATCATTATCATAAGTAGTCAGACGGTTCACGATAGGCTGGTCGAATGCTCGCCATTGCCCGTTTCTTAGTTCCTTTGGGTGAGAGTGGCGCCTTTCGAGCCGAGATTGAGGGAGTCAACGAAGTTTTAGCAGATGCCCCGGGGTATGTAGATGGGCAGATCGGGCAAAACCTGGATGATCCCACTCTCTGGATTCTCACAACGCGGTGGGAAAACGTCGGCTCATATCGCAGAGCCCTGAGCTCTACACGCGCGAAGTTGGAAGCAATTCCTATCTTAGCTCGGGCAATCGATGAACCAGGTGCGTACGAGTAAACTTACGACACGCAAAGTGACACCAGTTGCTTTTCGCCGACAGCCAGCCGGAGGAGAAAATTGTGGCAACTGATCGCTTAGAAAATATCGTAGGACTTGCTAAACGTAGAGGTTTCGTTTACCCCTCTTCAGAAATTTATGGCGGACTCCGCGCATCATGGGATTACGGACCATTAGGTGTTGAGTTAAAGAACAATATTAAACGTCAATGGTGGAAATCTATGGTCATGGGCCGCGAAGATGTTGTTGGCCTTGATTCCTGCGTGATCTTATCCAAAGAGGTTTGGGAAGCATCTGGCCATGTTGCAACTTTTAGTGATCCTCTTACTGAGTGCACGGCATGCCATAAGCGTTATCGCGCCGATCATTTAATGGAGGCATATGAAGCCAAACATAAAAAAGAGGCTTCATCGCTACTAGAGATTAATTGTCCAGCTTGCGGAAACAAAGGTCAGTTCACCGATCCAAAGCAATTTAGCGGAATGTTAAAAACATACCTAGGTCCCGTTGAAGATGAATCAGGACTTGCATATTTGCGTCCAGAAACTGCTCAGGGAATATTTATTAATTTTGATCAAGTTATGACAACATCGCGAAAGAAACCTCCATTTGGAATTGGGCAGATTGGTAAATCATTCCGCAATGAAATTACACCTGGAAACTTCATTTTTCGCACGCGGGAATTTGAACAGATGGAGATGGAGTTTTTTGTAGTTCCTGGCACCGACGAAGATTGGCATCAATACTGGATCGATACTCGTATGGCTTGGTATCTAGATCTAGGAATTAACCCAGATCGTTTGCGTCTCTATGATCACCCACAAGAAAAACTCTCTCATTATTCAAAGCGGACCGCCGATATCGAGTATAAATTTGAGTTTTCTGGCACAGAATGGGGCGAGCTTGAGGGTATTGCTAACCGAACGGACTTTGATTTAAAAGCGCACTCGGCTGCATCTGGAAAAGACTTGTCATATTTTGATCAAGAAAAAGGCGAGCGGTGGACACCATATGTCATCGAACCTGCAGCCGGTGTAGATCGTTGCGCGCTAACCTTCTTGATGGACGCTTTCACCGAAGATGAAGCGCCAAATAGTAAGGGCGAGATGGAAAAGCGAACATTCTTAAAACTCGATCATCGCTTAGCGCCAATTAAAGCTGCTGTGTTGCCACTTTCGCGTAACGCAGATTTATCTCCTAAGGCGCGTGATTTAGCTGCCCAGCTTCGTAAAAACTGGAGTATCGACTTTGATGATGCTGGAGCAATCGGTCGCCGGTATCGTCGCCAAGATGAGATAGGTACGCCGTATTGCATCACTATCGACTTTGAAACGCTAGAAGATAATGCAGTTACCATTCGCAACCGTGACACTATGGCACAGGAGCGAATCGGAATTGATTCCGTCGAAGCTTGGCTAGCACCGCGTTTACTAGGGTGCTAAAACCACTTTTATTACCTCTAGCAAGCGGTGATCATTTTATTGATCCACCGGTTGTTCTTGCTCCTATGGCCGGAATTACTAATGCTCCATTTCGTACTTTATGTCGTGAACAAGGTGCGGGCTTATTCGTATCTGAAATGGTTACCGCACGCGCACTCATAGAGCGTCGTCCTGAGACCTTGCGCATGATAGTTCCTGGAAAAGATGAGTGGCCACGATCTGTTCAGCTTTATAGCGTCGATCCAACTACGATGCGCGCGGCAGTGACCATGATTGGAAAAGAGAACCTTGCCGATCACATCGATATGAACTTTGGTTGCCCTGTGCCAAAAGTGACACGTAAAGGTGGGGGTGCTGCCCTTCCGTATAAACGCAAACTATTTTCAAATATTGTGCAGGCAGCCGTTGAAGCCGCTAAGCCATTTGGAATTCCAGTAACGGTAAAAATGCGCATCGGTATTGATAGCGATCACCATACTTATTTAGAGGCGGCGCAGTCAGCGGCAAATTTAGGTGTTGCCTGGGTGGCCCTTCATGCGCGAACGGCAGCACAAATGTATGAGGGAAAATCCGATTGGTCGGCGATCACTGAACTTGTTGAGCAGTTAAAGCCAAGTGGAGTACCGGTTTTAGGCAATGGAGATATTTGGTCTGGGCGAGATGCGCTCGACATGGTCGCAGAGACTGGATGTGCAGGCGTTGTTGTTGGACGTGGCTGTTTAGGACGGCCTTGGTTATTCGCTGATTTAGTTTCAGCTTTGCAGGGTGGCAATGAATCCATATCTCCAACGTTGTATCAAGTGCGTGAAATCATGTTTCGTCACGCTAATTTAATTGTTGAGTATTTAGAATCTGAAGATCGAGGTATGCGCGATATGCGAAAGCATATGGCTTGGTATTTAAAGGGCTTTCGCGTTGCGCGCGAGATTCGTCACGATTTAGGAATGGTGAGCTCGCTCAGCGAGATGCAAATGTTGCTCAATCAATTGGAGGATCAGCCATATCCAACCGAAGTCGGAGATAAGCCCCGTGGACGCACAAGTCATGGTCGTCCTCCAACTTTGCCAGATGGCTGGCTTAATGATCCCGATGAACTTGTACATGTCGAGCTTGAAGATGCGTTTTCGGGGGGATAGATGTTTATATTTCGCTGGATTGGCCGCATGCTGACTCTCATTATTATTATCGCCTTAATCGCGCCTGGATATGCTGTTTCAAAAGTTTGGCGAGCAGCAAACAATCCAATTGTACGTAGCGCCGATGTCATTGTTGTTCTAGGAACTGCCCAACTCAATGGAAAGCCAGGAGATGCATTAGAGGCTCGTTTAATTGAAGCTAAGCGAATCTTTGATTTAGGTCTTGCACCAAAAATGATTACCGTTGGCGCCGGTGCCCCAGGAGATCGGACTACAGAGGCTGCATCGGGTAAAGCATGGCTTCGTGACCATGGCATTTCGGCTTCAAAGATTACGGCTATCGAAGAAGGACGTGACACTTTAGTCAGTACTAAGGCCTATGCAACACTTATGAAAAAAGAAATGGTTAGCGATGTCATTATCGTGACCGATCCATTTCACTGCCAACGCGCGATGACAATGGCCAATGATCAAGGGATTATTAGCACCTGCTCGCCAGTACAAACTGGCCCGAACACAATTTCACGATCGGGCTACAAGTATTTAATTCGTGAAGCTGTAGCGTATTTGGTCTACATAAGCGTTGGGCGTCGAGGCATTCAAGTGAGCGATCACTTACCGGGCGTTGATATCCTCACTAAGGTTATGCCGTGACATATCAGGCAGAGGATAAGGAACGCTTTTTAGACGAGCCCGCAAAACGTCCAGGACGCACCGAGTTTATGCGAGATCGTGCGCGTGTTATTCACTCGGCGTCTTTGCGCAGGTTAGCGGCCAAGACCCAAGTTGCTGTGCCATGGGAAAATGATTTCCAGCGCACTCGTTTATCCCACTCACTTGAGTGCGCTCAAATTGGTCGCGAATTAGGTGAATCACTTGGAGCTGATCCTGACTTACAGGACACAGCGTGTCTAGCTCACGATTTAGGTCATCCTCCATTTGGCCATAATGGTGAAGAAGCACTTGCCGAAGTTGCTAAAGATTTTGGTGGGTTTGAAGGCAATGCACAGAGCTTTAGGTTGTTAGTGCGCCTTGAAGCCAAGACTGTTGATAGCGATGGAAACAGTGTCGGGCTTAATTTAACTCGGGCCTCACTAGATGGAGCAACAAAATATCCATGGCCACGTTCACAAAATTCACGCAAGTTTGGAGTGTATGACGAAGATCTAGAGATTTTTGAATGGATGCGCACCGGAGCTCCAGCGGATAAAAAATGCATTGAGGCACAGATTATGGATTGGTCGGATGATTGCGCTTATTCTGTTCATGATTTAGAGGATGCGATCTTTGTCAATCAAATCTCGGTCAAAAACTTCGAAGGCGATATGGCGCAAATTTACAACGTCATGATAAAGGATTACGGCAGTGATGCAACTGAGCAAGAAGCCGCCGATGCACATAAACGTTTGGCGGCACTTTCTGCCTGGCCATATTATTACGATGGAACTCTTCGCTCTTTAGCAAGG
>CAYGHJ010000062.1:0-6010 GCA_964349605.1 uncultured Candidatus Planktophila sp.
TCGAGCTCGATTATCCAAATGCGACAACGGTTTTACTTGAGCAAAACTATAGATCAACACAAAACATTTTAAACGCTGCAAATGCCGTTATAACTAAGAACCAGAGTCGCAAGGAGAAAAACCTCTGGACAGATTCAGGTTCAGGAGCACTCCTTACCGGCTATGTTGCAGAAAATGAACACGACGAAGCGAGATTTGTTGCCGATGAAATTCGGACGCTTCAACGAGATGAAAAATCACGACCTGGGGATACCGCAATTTTTTATCGCACGAATGCACAGTCCCGAGTCTTTGAAGAAGTATTTATGCGTGAGGGGTTGCCATATAAAGTCGTCGGTGGATTACGGTTCTATGAACGTCGCGAAGTTAAGGATTTGTTGGCCTATCTGAGAGTGTTAGCTAACTTAGAGGATGAGATTTCTCTCCGCAGAATTATTAATTTACCCAAGCGCGGAATCGGTGATACATCTCTGGATTACGTGGATCAATTTGCAAGAGTGCAGGGAATATCTTTTTGGGCAGGTTTGCTCAGAAGTTCTGAGGCAATCGGGTTACCTGCTCGTGCAGCGCAATCGATTCAGGAGTTTACGTCAATGATAAGCGCCCTCAACGTTTTAGTTGAAGCTAAGACGCGACCATCGGTAATAGTTGAGGCAACACTCGAACAATCAGGTCTATTGAAGGAGTTGGCTGATAGCACCGACCCTCAAGATGAGGTCCGTGTTGAGAATCTAAAGGAGTTAGTGGCAGTTTCAATGGAGTACGAGGAGCGTGAATTTGAAGAACTAAATGATGATGAAGAGATTTCCTTGGCTGGCTTCTTGGAGAAAGTTTCCTTAGTTGCCGATGCAGACGAGATTCCTGAAGGCGATGACCATGGTGGAGTTGTAACTATGATGACCTTACATACTGCCAAGGGACTTGAATTTCCGACAGTATTTTTAACTGGAATGGAAGATGGAGTCTTTCCGCACTCTCGGACTCTTGGAGAAAAGGATGAGGTTGAGGAAGAGCGACGCCTTGCTTACGTAGGCTTAACTCGCGCACGCGAACGGCTTTATATTTCACGTGCGCAGTATCGTTCGACATGGGGAGCGCCAAATTACAATCCTCCATCGCGCTTTTTAGATGAAATCCCGGAAAATGTAATCGAATGGCGCAATGAGAGTTCAACTTCACTTTCTCCATCTTTGATAAAGCGATCTCGACCCGCAACATCGCCGCCGGCTCGGGCCACCGGCAAGAAAATCTCTTCAATTGAACTGAGCGTCGGAGAACGTGTGTCACATGACACATTTGGTTTGGGCACCGTTATTTCGGTGGCAGGTGAGGCAGATAAGGCAGAGGCCACAATAAAATTTGGACAGTATGGCGAGAAGCGATTGCTGCTGCGCTATGCACCTGTTGAGAAGCTCTAGGATTACCCCCTAATCATGATGTGGAGTACTCGTGGATCTATTTGAATATCAGGCCCGTGGATTATTTGAAAAGCATGGCGTCCCAGTTTTAGCTGCAGCTATAGCAACAACGCCTGATGAGGCCGAAGCAGCAGCAAAAAATATCGGTGGAAAGGTAGTCGTCAAGGCGCAAGTAAAAACCGGCGGGCGCGGAAAGGCTGGAGGCGTGAAGCTCGCAGAAGATGCCGCCGATGCGCGGGAAAAAGCGGGTGCAATTCTCGGAATGGATATTAAGGGCCACATAGTTCGCACCGTCATGATTGCAGCTGCGGCGCCCATTGAATCTGAATATTACTTAGCAATTCTCCTAGATCGCTCAAATCGAACGTTTCTAGTTATGGCCTCAGTCTCTGGCGGAATGGACATCGAAGAGGTGGCTCATACGGCTCCTGAAAAATTAGCCAAGATTCCAGTTTCGGCTGTCGATGGAATAAGTGCAGCAAAGGCAAAAGAGATTGTTGGTGCAGCTAAATTTCCACTTGATGTAGCAGACCAAGTTGCCGAAGTTTTATTGAAACTATGGGATGTTTTTCAATCTGAAGATGCAACTTTGGTCGAAGTTAATCCACTTGTGAAGACTAAAGATGGCAAAATTATTGCACTTGACGGGAAAATCACTTTAGATGATAACGCTGAGTTCCGTCAGAGTGATCATGCGGCTCTGGTCGATCACGAGGCAACAAACGAACTTGAAGCGGCCGCCAAGGCGAAAGATTTGAATTATGTGAAACTAGATGGACAAGTTGGAATTATTGGCAATGGCGCTGGACTTGTAATGAGTACGCTCGACGTTGTTGCATATGCTGGGAAAAAGCATGGTGGGGTTTTACCGGCCAACTTCCTAGATATTGGCGGAGGAGCTTCGGCCCAGATTATGGCCGACGGGCTCTCGATTATTCTCAGCGATATCGATGTTAAGAGTGTTTTCGTAAATGTCTTTGGTGGAATAACTTCATGTGACGCCGTAGCAACTGGAATTGTGCAGGCGCTAGAGCTTCTAGGTCCTAAAGCCACTAAACCCATCGTTGTTCGTTTAGATGGCAACAATGTTATAGAGGGGCGTGCAATTTTAGCCAAAGCGGGACACCCATTAATCGAACAAGTCGACACAATGGATGGAGCAGCAAACCGTGCTGCAGAGTTGGCGGCGTTATAAATGGCAATTTTTCTCGATGAAAACTCGGTTGTAATCGTTCAAGGCATGACAGGCTCTGAGGGGACTAAACACACTCGTCGTATGTTGGCATCTGGAACCAAGGTCGTTGGAGGAGTTACTCCCGGCAAAGGTGGACAAATCGTTGATATTGATGGCCACCAACTTCCAGTATTTAACACTGTTGCCCAGGCGATGAGTGCGACAGGGGCTAATACTTCTGTTGTTTTTGTTCCACCAAAGTTTGCTAAAGCCGCGGTCATTGATGCAATTGATTCAGCCATGCCTCTAGTAGTTGTTATTACAGAGGGCATCCCCGTTCATGATTCAGCAAGTTTTTATGCCTATTCAGTAAGCAAGGGAACCACGCGCATTATTGGCCCTAACTGTCCTGGATTAATTAGTCCCGGCAAATCTAATGTTGGAATTATTCCGGCCAACATTACAGGTTCGGGTCCAATCGGCTTAGTTTCAAAATCTGGAACTCTCACTTACCAAATGATGTACGAACTTCGTGATATTGGTTTTAGTACCGCCATTGGAATTGGTGGAGATCCCGTTATTGGAACAACTCACATCGATGCTCTTCGAGCATTTCAAGATGACCCGGATACAAAAGCGATTGTCATGATTGGTGAAATCGGTGGCGATGCTGAAGAGCGGGCAGCGGCATTTATTGCAGAGTATGTAACTAAGCCCGTGGTCGGATATGTTGCAGGATTTACCGCCCCCGAAGGCAAAACAATGGGACATGCAGGTGCAATTGTCTCGGGCTCTTCTGGAACTGCACAGGGAAAGAAAGATGCACTTGAAGCTGCCGGCGTAAAAGTCGGCCAGACTCCAAGTGAGACCGCCCAGTTGTTGCGCGAAATCTTGGGGCGCTAAAGAAAATGTTCGCACGTGTACTTGGGTCGACGTTGACCCAAGTGCTGCGTAGTGTTGCTTTGGTTCTACTCCCAATCTCTTTTATCACCTTACTGGCATGGGCTACAGAGGGTAGCGCCACTGGAAACACGGAAGATCCACTACGCGCAGCGATATGGATTTGGCTGGGCGCTCATCAAATTCCCTTCACACTTGCCTTGCCTCCAGCAAATGCCGCTGGATTTCTATCCTATTTGCCACTCGGAGCTTTAGTAATTCCCGTTTTAGTAGTTCGAAATGGCGTGGCACGACTCTTTGAACGATTAGATGAAAATCCATCAATTTTCACTGCAGCTCGAATGCTTTTTGCCATTCTTTACAGCGGGATCGGAACTCTCTTTGCATTCTTTAGTTCGACTCCGGGAGTTAAACCAATGTGGTATCTGGCACCGGTTTTCTTGTTGCCACTAACTTTGATTAGTGCGGCAAGCGTAGGTCATCGATTGGTTTTTGGACAGGCAATTCTCTATAGCACTCGAATACTCTCACTCTTATTAGGTATCTCATCAATTGTATTTGGAGTATTAATTTTTATTAATCTCTCGACAGTCAAGAGCTTAACTGTGGTTCTTGAACCTGGAATAGTAGGAGGGTTATTACTTTTACTTCTTAATATTCTCTATCTCCCAAATGCAGTAATCGCCACACTTAGTTACTTTACAGGAGCTGGCTTTGCAATTGGTACTGGCTCCATAATTTCACCGCTCAGTTATCACCTCAATTCAATTCCAGCTTTCCCATTATTAGGCGCACTTCCATCCAGCACATCTCGTTTTGCACTATTTGGAATTTTGGTCATTGTCTTATCAGGCGCGCTACTTGTAAGTTGGACGATGTCGTTAAGCTCCAGAATTCTGATTCAATCACTCTGTATTTCAGTGGTTTTTACAGCGCTCATTGCATATGCCGGAAGCGGTGCCCTGATTACTGAGGCCATGTCGGCAATGGGTGTGTCGCCATGGAAGTTTACTCTTGCACTCAGTGGAGAGTTAATTATTGGAGCTTTACTCGCACTCTATATTCCGCGAATTGGGAGGCGATAGTGGCTTGCAGGCTAATAATTTTGGCGTCAGGAACTGGCTCTATTGCTCAAGCAATAATTGATGCCAACGAGCTAGATATTGAAGTTGTGGCAGTACTAAGTGATCAAATTACCTCTCAAGTTTTAGAGAGAGCGAAAACTGTTGGAATTCCGAGTGAGTGCATTCCGGTTGGTAATTCACGGGAGCTGTGGAACATTGAAATTATTGAAAAAACGGCGGCATTTGAACCAGATTTAGTTGTCAGTGCGGGTTTCATGCGGGTATTGCCGCCAGATTTTGTAAATCGTTTTCCTACTATAAATATTCATCCCTCCCTGCTGCCCGATTTTCCAGGGGCTCATGCAGTGCGCGATGCATTGGCCGCTGGCGTGCTAACCACTGGTTCAACTGTTCACTGGGTTGATGCAGGAGTCGACACTGGTCCGATAATTACACAAATGCAGGTTCCTGTACTTCCACATGACGATGAAAGAACTCTTCATGAGAGAATAAAGAAAATTGAACGAACTCTCATAGTTACGACCATCGCCTTAATCCTTCCAAAACTGGAGAAACATGTCTGAGCTAAAACCTATACGCCGCGCTCTAGTAAGTGTCTATGACAAGAGACGTCTTCTGGAGATAGGGAAAGTGTTGAGTGATGCTGGAATCGAAATTCTTTCTACAGGTTCAACTGCTGCAGCGCTAGCTGCAGGGGGAGTGCCAGTTACTGAGGTTAGCGCTTACACAGGTTTCCCGGAAATCATGGGCGGCCGAGTAAAAACTCTACATCCTCGTGTGCACTCCGGAATCTTGGCCAATCAAAATAACCCCGACCACATGGCGGCGATTGCTGAATTAAATATTGATCCATTTGATTTAGTCATCATCAATCTCTATCCCTTTGCAGAAACAATTGCATCAGGGGCCGGTTTTGCTGAATGTATCGAACAGATAGATATTGGGGGACCATCGATGTTGCGTGGTGCTGCAAAAAATCACGGCTCACTTGCAGTAATTAGTCAAACATCCCAGTACGACGCCTTGATTAATGCAGTTGAAGCCGGTGGATTTACATTAGCCGAGCGCCGGGCGTTAGCACTTAACGCTTTTAGGACAACGGCCGAATATGACTTAGCAATCGCTAACTGGCTTGGGCACAGTGAAGAACTGCCTGATTGGTTCGGGCGCATTTACCATCGCGAAAACTCGCTTCGATATGGGGAAAATCCCCATCAAAAGGCCGCGATATATTCGGATGGAGTTGCTGGAATTGTTGGCGCCGTCCAATTGCACGGCAAAGAGATGTCATTTAATAACTACACCGACGCCGATGCTGCTTGGCGCGCCGCTCTTGATCACAATGATCCATGTGTTGCAATAATTAAACATGCAAATCCATGTGGAATTGCAACGGCCAGCGATATTGCAACAGCTCACAAAAAGGCACACGA
>CAYGHJ010000063.1:0-5945 GCA_964349605.1 uncultured Candidatus Planktophila sp.
ATCTTGAAGCTGGAGTAACCGTGCAAGGATCAGAGAAATATTTGCAAAGATTTATTGCTAATGCGCTCACAAATATTAGAATTCACACCGAGGCCAGTGCGCCAGTTCGAATTACACTTAAAACTGGAAAAGAAATAAGGTTGGTCGTCGAAGATGGTGGCGCCGGACTACCTGAGTCATCTTATGGAGAGAGAATTCAGGGCTTAAAGCGATTTGATCGATCCAGGTCACGCGAAAGCGGTGGGAGCGGACTTGGAATGTCCATTATGAGTGCGGTGATAGAGCGTCATGGTGGGACGCTTGCTTTAAAGAAGAGTGTACTTGGTGGTTTGGCAATTGAAGTTCAACTTCCGCGCACTTAGAATAAGGCGATGGAATACATTCAGGCACTTCTCCTTTTGCTGTGCATTGCAGGAATTTTCTATTGTGTGCGAATGTTGCGCGCATTACATACAAAGGTAAGCATATCAACCTCTAAAATCATCAACACTTTAAATACGCAGAAGAAACAAAACTCGCACTCCTATTACCAATTAGAGGCCTTCGAGCAACTGATATCGCTCTTAAAATTTACTGCCCCGATTCCACCCACTCGTGGCTGGGTCGCCTCTCCTGACCTTCTGCTAACCATGGTGGATATTATTCGCACTCATAAACCACGCTTAGTAGTTGAACTCGGATCGGGTGTATCAACTTTAGTTATTGCTAAGGCAGGTGCTAAAAAGTTAATAAGTATCGACAACTCTGATGAGTTTGCAACTAAAACTAGGAGCATGCTGAAAGAGCACGGTGTTCGAGGCGTTGAAGTAAGAGTTGCCCCATTAACTCCCCACGCCTCAGGCGTTGATTGGTACGACACCTCAAAGTTAAGTGACATAAAGAACATCGACTTACTCTTTATCGATGGTCCTCCTGGATCCAACAACCTAGATGCACGCAGACCGGCCTTAACAGAGTTATTAACACGGCTATCGCCTAAGGCTGTAATTATTATGGATGACGTTAACCGTCCAGCCGAGCGCGAGCTTGCCGAAGCATTTGTTAAAGCACTCCCAAGCCATGTTCTGACAATTCACCACCATGAAAAGGGTACAGCGGTTATTTCGCCTAAATAAGCAATGGCAATTTCATTAGTAGATGCGATAAATGATGCCTGTGTACAAATCCTCAACACAAACACGCTTGTTCGTGTAGTCCTATCGGGCCGCCGGCGAAATATGGTCACAGATTTTGATCGTATCGATATTCGTCCCGTTGAGATAAAGGGATCAGTAGCACTGCAAATGAGTTATAGCGATGGGCGGGCCAATACCGTCAAAAACCTTAGCGTTGAAAAAGAGGCGATTCGTAAACTTCTGGAAAGTGGTTATGCAAATATTTTGGTCGAACACACGTCAGGCTCTATGTCGATTCGTGTTACTAAAAGTGGGGATGCTCTCGTTCACTATGAAAAAATGGAATTAACTCAAGATTTGAGCCACGATAAGAAGAAAGCTCGTTTATTAGATCCAGCTGACCCATTTTTATTAGAGATAGGCATAGCCGACCATAAGGGAGTAATTAAACCGACCAAGCAGGATAAATACCTTCAGGTTGAAGAGTTTTTGCGTCTGTTGGTTCCAACACTTCATGCAGCAATCGGCGCTGGCCACATTCATCAACCAACCAAAACGCATCCATTAACGATCGTAGATCTAGGATGTGGACATGCCTATTTAACCTTTGCGGTTCATCAATATCTTTGTTCCATCGGGATCCCAGTGAAGATTACTGGAGTTGATGTTCGCACAGCATCGCGTGATCGCAATAATGCGATTGCAGAAAAACTAGGTATAACTTCAACGATCAGTTTCCGAGCAGAAGAGATTGCAGCGACAACTGCCGAGGACCCCGATGTAGCCATCGCACTTCACGCCTGTGATACGGCAACCGATGATGCAATCGGGTGGGCAGTCAATAGCGACGCGAAACTTATGCTTATCGCTCCATGTTGTCACCACGATATTCAGACTCAAATGCATATAACTCCTGAGCCTTGGACGGCACTCACCAAGTTTGGATTGATGAAAGAGCGTTTAGGCGATTTATTAACGGATTCTCTACGGGCACAGATTTTGCGGATTGCTGGATATCGAGTCGAGGTCATTGAGTTCATTGGAGGAGAACACACTCCTCGCAACCTGATGATTAGGGCGCTAAAGACCGGAGCCGCTCCTGATGCTATTGATAGGCAGAGATACCGAGAGATGTGCAATCAATGGGGAGTTACTCCCGTCTTAGAGGGAAAGATTCCTTCTCTCTTCATCGGTTAGACTGCCCGCATGTCCAAAGTCCTTGCCTCACTTCCAGTTGGCGAAAGAGTTGGCATTGCCTTTTCTGGAGGTCTTGATACTTCGGTGGCCGTAGCGTGGATGCGGGCAAAAGGGGCGATTCCCTGTACTTATACCGCCGACCTTGGTCAATATGACGAGCCCGATATCGACTCAGTCCCAGACCGCGCTAAAGAGTATGGCGCTCATATTGCCCGACTTGTCGATTGCAAGAGCGCACTCGTTGAAGAGGGCTTAGCTGCAATAGCGTGCGGTGCATTCCACATCAGAAGTGGTCTTAAGCAGTATTTCAACACAACACCTCTGGGTCGAGCAGTGACTGGAACAATGTTAGTTCGCGCTATGCACGGGGATTCGGTTGAAATCTGGGGCGATGGTTCGACATACAAGGGCAATGATATAGAACGTTTTTATCGCTATGGACTCTTAGCAAATCCAAATTTAAGAATTTATAAACCATGGCTAGATGCAGATTTCGTCAATGAACTCGGCGGTCGCAAAGAGATGTCGGAATGGTTAGTTGCACATGGACTGCCATATCGAGACAGCACCGAGAAGGCTTATTCAACCGATGCAAATATATTGGGTGCTACGCACGAAGCTAAGAGCTTGGAAAACCTAGACACTTCCATTGAATTAGTTCAGCCGATTATGGGTCTACGGTTCTGGGATCCATCAGTAAAAATAGATAGTGAAGATGTAAGCATTAACTTTGTTCAAGGTCGCCCCGTAGCAATAAATGGCAAAGAATTCACAGATGTTGTTTCACTCATGCAAGAGGCAAATGCAGTTGGTGGCCGTCATGGAATTGGAATGGCCGATCAAATTGAGAATCGAATTATTGAAGCAAAGAGTCGTGGCATTTATGAAGCTCCAGGAATGGCGCTTTTGTTCATCGCATATGAGCGTTTAATTAGCGCAATTCACAATGAGGACACGATTGCTAATTACCATGCTGAAGGTCGCCGTCTCGGTCGCCTGTTGTACGAGGGTCGTTGGCTAGACCCACAAGCTCTAATGCTCCGCGAATCTCTTCAACGGTGGGTTGCATCTGCCATTACTGGCTCAGTGACCTTGCGCATTCGACGCGGGGATGATTACTCGATTATTAATACGACTGGACCGGCTCTAAGTTATCACCCAGATAAATTGTCGATGGAGCGCACAGAAAACGCGGCTTTTGGGCCTAAAGATCGCATTGGGCAACTCACCATGCGCAATTTAGATATTGCCGATACTCGCGCCAAGTTGGAAATGTACCGTGCACAAGGCCAGTTGGGCGATGGTGAGTTTAAATTAATCGGAGAGCTCGAGTAAAGGAATCGAATGAAAATCCAGAAGAGGCTAGCAATCACAGCGATTATTGCGCTGTCAATTTCATTACTAACAGCATGCGGAGATAAAGTGGCAGAAACGTCGACTGAGAATGCAACACCAGGACTTCCAACGGTAACGGCAAATGCAGGAGAAGCACCTACTATTTCAGCACCAACTGGAACGCCGCCAGCAACCTTGCAGACATCCGACATCATTGTTGGTACAGGTACCGAAGTTGTTGCAACTTCAACGCTAACCGTCCATTACACATTGATGTCTTGGTCAAATGGCGCAAATATTGAGTCCTCATGGACTAGTGGTCAGCCAGCGACATTCCCACTCTCAGGAGTTATCGCGGGTTGGCAACAGGGCTTGCCTGGTGCAAAAGTTGGTGGACGGCGACTCCTTGTCATCCCTGCCGATCTTGGCTACGGTCCAAACGGTTCTGGACCAATCGGGCCGAATGAAACTCTCATATTCGTCGTCGATATCATTGCAGTTTCTTAGGTTCCAAATGTTTGAGCGGTGTTTGTATACCGTTCATCTTGACTAGTTATGGTTTTCCAATGATGGAAAAAGTTAAGTTGTCGACTATAGATCGTTTTCTTCCCCTATGGATTTTAGGGTCTATGGCAATCGGGCTAGGGCTCGGAGAACTTTTCCCCAGTTTGAATGATGCAATTTCAACCTTCCAAATTGAAGGGACCTCCTTACCAATTGCACTCGGTCTCTTCTCAATGATGTATCCAGTTTTAGCAAAGGTCCAATATGAGGAGCTGGGTCAGCTCCGAGGAGATAAGAAATTACTAATTTCATCTCTAGTTCTTAACTGGCTTATTGGTCCAGCCTTGATGTTTGCTCTTGCTTGGCTATTTCTAACGGACCAGCCTGAGCTTCGTACTGGGTTAATTGTAATCGGATTAGCACGTTGTATCGCGATGGTGCTAATTTGGAATGATCTTGCATGCGGAGATCGTGAGGCTGCCGCGCTCTTAGTCGCAATTAACTCTATTTTTCAAATTCTTGCATATGCGGTTCTGGGCACTTTCTATCTGAGGGTTTTGCCTGACTTACTCGGGTTTGACTCTCTTGAAGTTAAATTCTCTACCACTGATATCAGTAAAGCAGTACTGATCTTCTTAGGCGTCCCATTGCTTGCAGGATATACGACTCGAAAGTGGGGTATCAGACGCAAAGGTCTGAACTGGTACAACACCAAATTTGTTCCAAAGATTACTCCATTTGCTTTATATGGCTTACTTTTCACAATTATTATTATGTTTGCGCTTCAGGGTCAGGCAATTGTTGACTCCCCAAGCATCGTTGCACAAGTTGCGCTTCCACTTTTAATTTACTTCTTCACTATGTGGGGATTTTCTTATGCATTCGGTAAATGGATCGGAATGGGGTACGAGAAAGCAACCACTCTCGCTTTTACTGCCGCTGGAAATAATTTTGAGTTAGCAATTGCTGTAAGTATTGGTGTTTGGGGAATTACTTCAGGGCAGGCTTTAGTAGGAGTAATTGGACCGCTTATCGAAGTTCCTGTCCTTGTTGCACTTGTTTACATCTCACTCTGGTTAAGAAAGCGGTACTAAAGATGACCGATGTACGGCCAACAGTACTTTTCGTGTGCGTCCACAATGCAGGTCGTTCACAGATGGCTGCTGGATTTATGCGTGAATTGGGTCAGGGTAGCATCGAAGTTCTCTCTGCCGGCTCAGCACCAAAGGAATCGATTAATCCAGTTGCAATCGAGGCAATGGCTGAGTGTGGAATCGATATTGCTAACAACGTGCCAAAAATATTGACAGCCGATGCGGTTCAAGCCGCTGATGCAGTTGTAACAATGGGATGCGGAGATGCATGTCCGTTCTATCCTGGAAAGCGGTATGAGGATTGGGTACTTGAAGATCCCGCGGGGCAGGGAATTGAAGCAGTTCGCATTATTCGAGATGAGATAAAAATCCGAGTTGAGGCTTTACTTTCAGAGCTACTTGGACCAGAACTCTAAAGGCTTCGGCCACGCTCAAATTGATGTGGCCACGCAATCTTTACTCCAAGTTTTTCGGCCGCATTAAGTGCCCACCTAGGATTGCGAATCATCGCTCGAGCTAAAAAGACTGCATCGGCCTCGCCGGTTTCGATAATGTACTGAGCCTGCTCAGGCTCGGTAATCAAACCAACGGCCGTCGTCATAATGTTAACCTCGGTTCGTATCGCCGCGGCAAATGGAACCTGGAATCCAGGCGTCGCCTTAATGGGTGCGTTGTGAACATTGCCGCCAGTTGAAACATC
>CAYGHJ010000064.1:0-5917 GCA_964349605.1 uncultured Candidatus Planktophila sp.
TCGTCTTTGTCATTGGTGTACAAGTCGCGAACTTTTCCGGTACGCAGATGAGTCCACCCAGGTATCAAAGGTGCTGGCGGTGGACCAGCTATACCAAAACCGCTCACCGAATAGAGCCAGGCTTGTACTGCACTGCTGCAGGGTGCGCGGATGTAATCGCGTCGATGCGGTTAACAACTCGAGCAACTTGTTGGCGAGCATCGCCGGTAAATTCAAGTGGTGTACTTACTAATGTATCTAGTGCGTTGCGATCTAATGGAAAACTTGGATCTTTAGCTAAATCGTCAAGGAGTGTGTTGGCTTTGCCTTCCCGCATTCCGAGCGCTGCTCTTACTGCATGCTTCTTTATAATTTCGTGGGCAACCTCGCGACCAATGCCGGCTTTGACGGCTGCCATTAAAAACTTCGTTGTCGCTAGAAATGGCAAATATCGCTCTAATTCAGCCTCTATTACCGCTGGAAATGCTCCAAACTCATCGAGTACCGTCAACATTGTTTCAAGTACCCCGTCGATGGCATAAAAGGCATCTGGCAGAGCCACGCGGCGAACGACACTGCACGAAACATCGCCTTCATTCCACTGGTCACCTGCAAGTTCACTCACCATTGATGCATAACCGCGAAGAACAACGGCTAATCCATTTATACGTTCGCAAGAACGTGTATTCATTTTGTGCGGCATTGCACTACTGCCAACTTGACCCGCTTTGAAACCCTCGGTTACGAGCTCCGCGCCAGCCATTAAACGAATTGATGTCGCAAGCGAAGAAGGTGCAGATGCCAATTGAACAAGCGTTGTCACTACATCATAATCAAATGAACGTGGATATATCTGCCCGGCAGAATCTAAAACTCTACTGAAACCCAACTCCTTAGCAATCGCTATTTCCATGCTTGCATGCGCTTCAAAAGAGCCGAGTAAATCAATTGAGTCTTGCGCGGTACCAACTGGACCTTTTATGCCGCGCATTGGATAGCGGTTCTGTAATGCGGTTAAACGCTCATATGCAAATAAAAGCTCTTCAGCCGCAGTTGCAAAGCGTTTTCCAAGTGTCGTGACTTGCGCTGGAACATTATGCGAACGCCCAGCAATAGGTTGATCAGAAAACTCTGTTGCTCGCTCTGCTAAACGTGCAAGTAGTGTCACTACTTTCCCATGGACTATTTCTAATCCGTTTCGGATTTGAACTGCTTCAATGTTTTCGGTTAAGTCACGGCTCGTCATTCCTGCATGAATCGCTTCGTGGCCTGCGAGCGCGTTGAACTCTTCGATGCGGGCTTTAACGTCATGACGAGTTGCTCTTTCACGAGCATCAATTGATGCAAGATCTACAGTAAAAATTACTTTTTTATAGTCATCAATGACGGAGTCAGCAATCGGATGACCAAGTACGGCTTGATTTCGCATAACTGAAAGCCACAGCCGACGTTCAAGAATAATTTTCTCCTGCGGTGCAAATATCTTTCGCATCGCTGCGGATGCATATCTATCTGCAATGAGGCTCACGGGTGAATTATCGGCCATTTAATTGCCCTTTTCTGCCACTGCGGCATTAAGGGCTATGTCGTTGCGATAAAAAGAGCCGGGCAATGAGATCTGACTAATTGCTCGATAGGCGCGATCTCTCGCCTCGGTTAGATCAGATCCAACTCCGGTCACGGTTAGGACTCGACCGCCAGATGAGATTAAACCTTGTTCATTAAGGGAAGTTCCTGCATGAAATATCTGTACATTATCGATTACCGGGAAAGGTGAAATCCTGCCTCCACTGAGTGGGGCAGTTGGATATCCCTCGGCCGCTAAAACTACAGCTACTGCCGATTCATCACGCCACTCTAAAACGGTATCGGCAAGACCAACGGTTGCAGCTTTATATAAGAGCATTGCCAGCGGTGTTTTAAGCAAAGGGATTAAAACTTGAGTTTCAGGGTCTCCAAAGCGAACGTTAAATTCAATAACTCGAGTACCTCGATTGGTTAATGCAAGGCCTGCGTAAAGCAATCCAACGAACGGCGTCCCCCGTGCGTTCATCTCAGCAATCATGGGAGCAAGAACTTGTCTATATGTATCCTCGATTATGTCTGAAGGCGCCCATGGCAAGGGAGAATAAGCACCCATTCCTCCCGTATTTTGCCCAGTGTCATTATCGCCGGAGCGTTTGAAATCTTGTGCCGGTTGCATGGCCAATATTGAAACACCATCGCTAATTCCAAAGAGTGAAACCTCTGGTCCGTTCAAGAACTCTTCGATAACGACACGTTTACACGAAATTGCATGGGCTAACGCCTCTTGACGATTGTGGGTGACTACAACTCCTTTTCCACCGGCTAATCCATCGTCTTTGACTACATATGGTGCACCGAAAGTATCTAGTGCCTTCTCGTATTCAGCTTTATTAGAGCAGGTAAAACTCTGCGCAGTTAGAACACCGGCATCGGACATTACTTCTTTTGCAAAAGTCTTGGATCCTTCCAGTTGGGCAGCAGCCTTAGAAGGACCAAATACCGCAATCTTCAATCTTCGTAAATCATCTGCAACACCATTTACTAATGGAAGTTCAGGTCCAATAACAACCAAATCTGCGCCAATTTCCTGTGCCAGGGCAACAATTTCAGCGTTATTAGAAATATCAATTGGATGACACTGCGCAAATTCAGCTATACCTGGGTTTCCAGGAGCAACATGAAGTTCAGTACAAGCAGGATCAGCTTGCAAACCTAGCCCTAGCGCGTGTTCGCGACCGCCGCTTCCGACTAGGAGGATTTTCATCGTTAGATGAAATCCTTTACAACAATCGTTTCATTGCGACCAGGGCCAACACCGATTGCACTGATTGGAGCACCAGATATCTTCTCTAAAAATGCCACATATTCCTGGGCTGCTTTAGGTAGATCGCTAAGAGCTCTGCACTTTGAAATATCCTCACTCCACCCTTGCAGGTATTCGTAAATTGGTTTTGCGTGATGAAAATCGCTCTGTGATGCTGGAAGTTCTTCTACGCGCTTTCCATCAATTTCATAAGCGACACACACCGGAATCTTTTCCCAACCCGTCAATACATCAAGCTTAGTTAAGAAGAAGTCGGTTAAGCCATTTACACGGACTGCATAACGCGCAATCGGTGCGTCATACCAACCACATCGGCGTGCGCGTCCGGTAGTAACGCCGATTTCACCGCCAATGCGACGTAAAGCTTCTCCATCCTCATCAAAGAGCTCTGTTGGAAATGGGCCACTTCCAACACGGGTTGTGTAAGCCTTTACAATTCCTATTACCTTTTCAATTTTTGTTGGCCCGATCCCACTACCCGTGCAGGCACCGCCTGCAGTTGGATTACTGGAAGTTACAAAGGGATATGTTCCGTGATCAACATCGAGCAAAGTTCCCTGTGATCCTTCCAGAAGTACACGCTTTCCAGCTTTTAATGCTTGATCCAAAAGCAATACCGTATCTGCAACATATGGGCGAAGAATTTCGGCGTAAGCCAAATACTCTTCAAGCACCTCATCGACTTCAATATTTTTACGGTTGAAGACTTTAATTAACACTTGATTCTTGTCGCGCAAAGCGCTCTCAATTTTCTGGCGAAGAATTGAAGGGTCGAATAAGTCTTGAACACGGATTCCGATGCGATTTATCTTGTCAGCATATGCTGGGCCGATTCCGCGACCTGTGGTTCCAATCTTTGATTTTCCCAAGAATCGTTCTGAAACTTTATCTATCGTGCGATGATATGGCGTAATTAAATGTGCATTCGTTGAAATTACTAATTTACTGCAATCAATACCGCGTTCTGTAAGTCCTTTAATCTCTTCAAGCAAGACTCCTGGATCGATTACAACACCATTACCAATTACTGGTACTACATTTGGAGAGAGAATTCCAGAAGGTAGTAAATGGAGAGCGTACTTCTGATCACCAATAACAACAGTGTGTCCGGCATTATTTCCGCCTTGGTAGCGCACAACATAATCAACGCGGTCGCCAAGTAGGTCGGTGGCTTTACCTTTACCTTCATCGCCCCATTGAGCGCCGAGCAAAACAAGTGCAGGCATTGGTAAAGCCTTTCCGGTTAGTTAGAAATTACTTGAGTGATGATGTACCAGTTGAACGAAGATCTTCGCATCCACGAACAACGCGCGCGGCCATTCCAGCCTCTGCCGCCTTGCCCCAGGCCCGTGGGTCATAAAGCTTTTTGTTTCCTACCTCACCATCGATTTTGAGGACGCCCTCGTAATTCTTCAGCATATGATCCACGACTGGACGTGTAAATGCATACTGAGTATCGGTATCAATATTCATTTTGATAACGCCGTAATCCAATGCCTCGCGGATTTCCGAGAGAAGTGAGCCTGAACCGCCGTGGAAAACAAGGTCCATTGGCTTACTTCCATCAGGAAGACCGAGTTTTTTAGCTATTGCAGCTTGCAAAGTTGCTAATATCTTTGGTTGCAAAACAACATTGCCTGGCTTGTATACGCCATGAACGTTTCCAAATGTGGCGGCCACTAGATAACGTGCTTCGCTACCAAGTGTTTCGATTGTTAATAGTGCATCTTCTGGAGTTGAGTACAGCTTTGCATCATGTTTTGCTTCAATACCATCTTCTTCTCCACCTACAACACCGATTTCAATTTCAAGTACTGTGCGAGCAGCGATCGACATCGCCAACATCTCTTTTGCAACTTTCATATTTTCGCTCATTGAAACCGCAGAGCCATCCCACATATGGGAGTTGAATAAAGGAGCTTTGCCGGATGTAAGGCGCTGTGCGCCAAATTCCAAAAGCGGACGCATAAAACCATCTAACTTTTCAGCTGGACAGTGATCGGTGTGAATTCCGATATTGACGTTGTAATTTTTAGCAACAACGTGTGCATATTCAGCCAATGCGACTGCGCCATCGACCATCTTTTTTACTGTTGAGCCTGATGCGTACTCAGCCCCACCCCAAGAAAACTGAATGATTCCATCAGATTCGGCCTCAGCAAAACCACGAATAGCTGCAATGATCGTCTGTGAAGATGAAACATTGATGGCTGGATATGCAAAGGCGCCTTTTTTAGCGCGATCCAACATATCGATATAGATTTCTGGCGTTGCAATTGGCATTTTTGCTCCTATTGGCTCTGGTGTAAAACTCTAGGAGCGCTTCGTTGAACCAACTAGAGGCTTACGACCAATCCTCTCACTTCCAAGCCAATTCCTACAAAAGCGGCGCGAAAAAGCCCCCGAAATCAAGCTCGGGGGCTCTGGGTTCAGCGGCTACATCATGGACTTCAGCACATTGCTCAGAAACTTAGCAAAAGCGGCAACCAGAGCTGGGTTGCTTAAGAGTTTGAGGAAAATCAGGATAAAGGCTGTAATACTCATAAATCTCCTTTCGTTGGAGCCCGCATCTTTCTAGGCCTACGCAGATGAGATAGAGCACTGCGAAAACTCTGTTGATAACCTGGCCGAGCAGGTACCCTCACACGCTATGAGCCAGGATTACGAATCACTTGAAAATCTACTAAGCGAGAATCGGCACTTTCTGCCGAGCCCAGAGTTTGTCATGCAGGCAAATGCTCAACACGGCGAGTATGCATACGCAAATATGGATCGACTGGCTTTCTGGAACGATCAAGCTTGCGCTCTTGAATGGGACAGGAAATGGGACACAGTACTGGAGTGGAACTCACCATATGCCAAGTGGTTCTTAGGTGGAAAACTCAATGCTTCGGTAAACGCACTTGACCGTCATGTTGCGCAGGGTCGAGGTGAGCGCGTCGCTTTTTACTTTGAAGGCGAACCTGGTGATTCAAAAACTATTACATACTCTCAATTACTTATCGAGGTAAAAAAGACTGCCAACGCGCTTATTGAACTTGGAATCTGTGCTGGCGATCGAGTAGCCATCTACATGCCTATGATTCC
>CAYGHJ010000065.1:0-5629 GCA_964349605.1 uncultured Candidatus Planktophila sp.
GTTTTGCTTCAACACCCATCAAGGTAGGTGCGTATTTACCTTGGGTCAGCGCACCCCCTTGTCCTGCAAAGTTGTGGCACATTGCGCAGTTGTTTCTAAACAACTCGCCACCTTCTGCGGTGCTTCCATCGCGCTCATAATTTAACTGTGCATCCGTTGGAATCATGGGTCCAGGGGCAAGGGATGCAACGTAGGCTGCTAGAGCCGCAGTTTGCTCCTCGGTGTAAACTGGAGCTTTTCTAACGGCCTGGGTGCTCATATCGGCCATCGGCATACGACCCGTGCCAACTTGGAAATCTACAGAAGCTGCGCCAACACCAATTAACGATGGTGCGATTGCGTTGCCTTCGGCATTTAATCCATGACAGGAAGAGCAACCTTTAAGGAAAAGCTGTTTTCCCTCTTCAATTACGGCAGAGCGATCAAAAGTATTAGTGGCAGATTTGATGGTTGCGCTGGCAACGTTAAAAGTTGTACCGATACCTAACAATGCAATGACGAGAAGCAAGGGAGCTGCCGCCTTATGACGACGGTATTTGGAAAGGTGCTTCACGTTTAATTAACTCCTTTACTTAATGAGGTAGATAGCAGAGAACAGTGCGATCCACACTACGTCGACGAAGTGCCAGTAATACGAAACTACGATTGCCGTTGTTGCTTGGGCGCTGGTAAAACGTCGCGCCTTTGATACTCGGATGATCACGATTAAAAATGCAATTAATCCACCTGTTACGTGTAGACCGTGAAAACCTGTTGCAACGTAAAATACTGATCCATATGCCGTAGATGAGAGCGTTAATCCCTCTTCTACTAATGCGGCGTACTCATAAATCTGACCTGCAACGAAAAAAGCGCCCATGATAAATGTGAGTGCAAACCATTCGCGCATTCCCCATTTATTGATTTGATACATCTTTCCAGTTTTATGATTTTGGAAACGCTCTGCAGCAAAGACGCCAAACTGACAGGTAACTGAAGAGAGAACTAAGACAGTTGTATTTATTGCGGCAAATGGAATATTCAAGAAATGGCTGGATTCGCTCCAAATTGTTGGACCCTGGACTCCACGAGTGGTGAAGTAGATCGCAAATAAAGCGGCAAAGAACATTAGCTCGCTGGAGAGCCAAACGATCGTTCCCACTGCAACAGCGTTGGGGCGTGTAATTTTGTGATGGGCCGTTACGGCTGCGCTAGACATGGGGCGATTATTGCCTAAAACACGCTCTCTGTCCTGCATCAAAGGCCTATCTGGCCAGAGTTTGCCCGCATTAGCCCATGAAACAGGTCACTACTAGACAATGCGGTTTGGGCTTTGGCCAGATCTCTATCTGCAGTTAGAATCCTGGCCATGAGCCAGAAGATTCAGAAGAGCCAGATCGTTCTCTACTCTGATGACTCCTCGGTTCGCCAAACCATCATTGCGGCGTTGGGTCGCACTGTGGCCGCGGATTTACCTGACCATGTTATTCATGAGTTTGCTACTGGCCCGGCACTTCGCGCATTTGTAGATTCAAGGGCCCACATTGATCTTTTCATTCTGGATGGAGAATCAACCCCTGAAGGCGGAATGGGAATCGCCCGGCAACTAAAAGATGAGGTTTTCAACTGCCCTCCAGTTTTGCTTATCGTTGGACGAGTTCAAGACTCATGGCTGGCGGCTTGGTCCCTAGCCGAAGCCTCAGTGGTGCATCCAATTGATCCATTTAATATGGCACAGAGCGCGGCGAAAATACTTCGCGCACGTTCATCCGTCGTTGCTTAGTTAACTCCCATGCGTGAACACTCATGGAGTAAAAATCTAGCAACCCTTGTTTTAGGTTTAGATCTTGAGATAGAGGATGTCGCTTGGTGCATGCAAGAGATTCTAGAGGGCCGTGCTGAAACCGAGCAGATAAAAGATTTTCTCCTAGCACTTAAGGCTAAGGGGGAGACGGCAGATGAGGTTGGCGCACTTGTTGCACAGATGTACCAGCACTGTGCCCCGATTACGATTTCAGAGCGCGCAGTCGACACCGTTGGAACTGGTGGAGATGGCGCTCATACGATAAATATCTCTACTACCGCAGCCATTATCGCCGCCGCTGCAGGTGCAAAAGTAATTAAACATGGCAACCGTGCCGCATCTTCAAAATCTGGGGCAGGGGATTTACTTGAAGCGTTAGGAGTTTCAATAACTTTAGATGGTGCCAGTGTTGAAAAAACTTTTGCCGCACTCGGTATCGGCTTTTGCTTTGCTCCCGTCTTCCACCCCGCAATGCGCTTTGCCGCCCCGGCACGCAAGGAGTTGGGCGTACCCACTGTTTTCAATATTTTGGGTCCTCTTGCTAACCCAGCTAAACCACAGGCGGCGGCTATCGGTGTCGCAAATGATCGAATGCATTTAGTCATGGCACAGGTGCTTGGCGATCGCGGAGTTGATGGTTTTGTGTTTCGCGGAGATGATGGCTTAGATGAGATTACATTGGCTACTACTACATCTGTTTTAACTATTGGCAACGGCGAAATCTCGAGCGACCTAATCGATCCTTTAGATTTTTCAATTGCACGTGCCCCAATTTCTGCGTTAGTTGGGGGAGATGCGGCAGAAAATGCACGTATCACCACCGCAATTTTTGCGGGGCAAACAGGTGCACCCCGTGATGCCGTCGTATTAAATGCCGCCGCTGCGATTGCCGCCTACGATGGTGAATTCGAATTAAATCTCCATGATCGAATTGCTAAGGGAGTCGAAAGAGCCATCTCGGCAGTTGATTCTGGGGCCGCGCGCGAACTATTGGCAAAATGGGTTGAACTCAGCCAAGGCTTATCGGCTCCGAAAAGCTAGATAATCTTGCCGGCTAGCGCAACTCTCTTCGTGATATCCGATTAGTAAATGCCATAACATCCTCAACGGTTCTTATATCGAGTGAACCAAATCGTTCGAATATCCCGTGTAAAACCTCAACAGTTGCACGTGCATCATCGAGTGCGCGGTGATTAGGAGAAGTTTCCGCACTGAAAAACGCCGACAAAGTTGAAAGTTTGCAGTCCGGCACGTCATCTTTATTTAAAATTGCGCGAGCCAATGCGACGGTATCGAAGACCTTAAATCGAGGCCATCGATAACTATGTTGTGTGGCAGCGGCCTTTAAAAAACCAATATCAAAACTGGCATTGTGCGCAACAAGAATATTTGTTTGCGGCGGTCCCAGAAACTCGAAAAACGTTGGCAAAATATTTTCGATCGAGGGAGCTCCTTGAATCATTGCAAAAGAAATTCCAGTCAGCTCGGTGATGTAATCAGGAATCGGCGTTCCGGGATTTACTAAACTTTGAAATTCGCCAATTACTTGGCCCCCACAAACCTTCACCGCCCCCATCTCAGTTATTCCAGCTCCGGCAAAGGGGGAGCCGCCGGAAGTTTCAAGATCTACGACCACAAAAACCGTTTCAGATAATGGCCGCCCTAAGTCACCAATACTCGGCTGCCATGCCGTTTCATTGCCGGAGTTCACAATACAAAGAGTAAATGAATTGACTGACATTCACTTGGTTGATGTTGCTTGGTAATAGGTGGTTGCGTAGCCTTATGCCTATGGCCGTTGAAACCGCCCCTCCAGGATGGATGCAAGATTGGGCTGCTACTGGCTTTGATAAAAATGCTCGCATTGGAGTTCTGCTTGTACATGGTTTCACGGGTGCGCCTCCATCAATGCGCCCGTGGGCCGAGTTTTTGCTCTCAAAGGGTTACACCGTTCGGGTTCCATTACTGCCAGGACACGGTACTAAGCCCGAGGATTTAAACGAAGTGAAGTGGCAAGAGTGGCCAAAGAAAGTGCAGAGCGAGTTAGAAGAGTTATTTAAAATCTGCGATCAAGTCTTTATCGCGGGATTATCAATGGGCGGTGGAACATCGCTCTATGTTGCCCAAGAGAACAATCATCGATTGAGTGGAATTATTCTGGTTAATCCTATGATTCATGTGCCGCGCGTTTCTCCGCAGTTGGCCTACGCACTTTCGCGCTTTCAGAAATTTCGGACGAGCGTCGGCAACGACATCAAACGACCTGGAACTACCGAACATGGATATGACGCTTTACCGACTCGAGGAATTTATCAACTTCTTTTAATGTTAAAGATAGCCAGAGAGAATCTAAATAAAATAACCGTGCCAGTTCAGCTTTTTTACAGTATAGAAGACCACACTCTACCGGTTTCAAACACTGAAATCATTATGGCCGGTTTGGGTTCAACAAATAAATC
Organism: uncultured Candidatus Planktophila sp.; assembly: GCA_964349605.1. Classification (GTDB taxonomy): domain Bacteria; phylum Actinomycetota; class Actinomycetes; order Nanopelagicales; family Nanopelagicaceae; genus Planktophila. The sequence goes on from CAYGHJ010000065.1 coordinate 4,243, forward strand.
TCGAATTGATTTAGTAAATAGTTACCACGTGGCAACGCTTGATTACGATCAAGAGTTGATTTTCGCCAACTCACTCACATTTATCGAAGGACTCACGAACTAATTAAATACTCCATTGCTTGAGCCGCACTCCAACCATCTGGATACATGGCCAACAACTCCTCTTCGCCAGTTATATCGGAGCCTAGTGTTATAAGTGCAGCTTCTCGATACCCAGTTGCTCTAACCTGCGGCATCCCAATGTTTGACATTAGTGCGTTACAAAGGCACTTCTTACCGACCGTCGCACCATCAACGCCACCTTTAGAAACAAAGGTTTTCTTGGGCTCACCTGAACATCGATAGACGATTCTATTATTTGGTCGCTCCACCACAGTGCGCAGGTACCCTAAATCGCAAAGTTTTACCCTGGAGTCAAATTCTCTGCTCTCTGAAATTGTCGCATCAAGCTCGGCGTATTTAAATGGAAATGATGTAGGAGAGCCAAGCGGATCGGTAATTACATTTAATCTCTTGTTGGCTAGTTGAGTTAATACTTGTTGACGAAGTTCTTTGGTGATTCCAGATTCATGAGAGAGAGCAAAGATTGATCCCACTTGAATGCCCACTGCGCCTTGTGAAATCGCAAATCTGAGTTTTTCTGGCGTCGCATACCCTCCCGCTAACCAAAATGGAAGGCCGGTTGCACGGACTTTTTCAATGTCGGCATCATCTTTGACTGTGAACTGGCTTTGACCATCGATGCCGATTGGCGTGTTCCCACGCGGAGGAGCGTTGTGCCCTCCGGCGGTTACTCCTTCAACTACAAATCCATCGGGGCGCACTTCAATATCGCGGTTGAGGTATGCCGCTAAGGCATGAGAGGAAATAATTGCGAGGAATTTTGGTTTCACAATGTCGATTGTCTTTGCATCGACGATGATGGAAGGATCAAATGACAAAAAGTATTTTGTGCTGGCATTTTCAACCGCGATTGAGATTGTCGTCTTCTCGTGGTTTGAGAGTTCACGGATAACCCGAGGTATCTCACTCGGGATGCCTGCACCCATGAGAACGTAATCAACACCAGCCAAAATAGCGCCATAAATTGAGGCGGGTGTGGCTAGTTGCAGCTTTTCAAGAAAATTGATTCCTATTAATCCGCTATGTCCCTCTTTTGCAAGCCAAACTTCGACAAAGTTAGATAAAACTAAAAACTTTGAAGAAAAATCGGTCGGGTGAAGTGAGAGTTTTGGTACAAGCAAGTATGGAGTATTTTTTTCTTTACCGCCCTCAATAAAGTAGCGTCGAAAAACATCGGCGGCAAAATCGTGATCTGGAAAATTCCCTAAAGCTCGACGAACCGATCCATCGCTATCGCCATCTTGTAATCGACGTGAAATCACCG
>CAYGHJ010000066.1:0-5565 GCA_964349605.1 uncultured Candidatus Planktophila sp.
TCTATCTCCCTTCCGCGACAAGATCTAATGGCGTTGATAGGCTCCCTCACTGATCAGATGAAGAATGCTGCCGCCGAACTTCAGTTCGAAGTGGCTGCGCGTCTGCGTGATGAGATTAAGATTTTGAAGCGTGAGCTTCGCTCGATGGAAGAGGCAGGGGTCTAGTGAGTATTGAGAAACTAGTTGTTCGTGGAGCGCGCGAACATAATCTTAAGGATGTTTCAATTGAGCTCCCACGCAATGCCTTGATTGTTTTTACTGGTTTATCTGGTTCAGGTAAATCATCGCTGGCCTTTGACACGATTTTTGCTGAAGGTCAGCGCCGCTATGTTGAATCTCTTTCAGCCTATGCCCGCCAATTCTTAGGTCAGATGGACAAGCCTGATGTTGATTTTATCGAGGGGCTATCACCGGCCGTATCTATCGACCAAAAATCCACAAATCGAAATCCCCGCTCAACCGTTGGCACAATTACCGAGGTCTATGACTATCTGCGTCTTCTCTTTGCTCGCGCGGGACGCCCGCACTGTCCTAACTGCGGCAAGACAGTTTCTCGCCAATCACCGCAGCAGATTGTCGATCAAATCCTCGCGATGCCACCAACAACAAAATTTCAAGTTTTAGCACCGGTTGTTCGTGCACGTAAAGGCGAGTTTGTTGATCTCTTCGCCGAATTAATCACACAAGGCTATTCACGTGCCCGTGTCGATGGCACGGTCGTAGCGCTGACCGATGTTCCAAAGTTAAAAAAACAGGAAAAGCACACTATCGAAATAGTTGTGGATCGTTTAACTGCCAAAGTTGAAAGCAAGACACGGCTTACGGATTCAATTGAAACGGCTCTGCGGTTGGCATCGGGCATAGTAATTCTGGATTTTGTGGATTCGAAGTTGGAAGATAAAGAGCGCACCTTCAGTGAGCATTTAGCCTGCCATGGGTGCAACTTATCCTTTGAAGAGTTAGAGCCCCGATCGTTTTCCTTCAACTCGCCCTTTGGTGCCTGCCCAGAATGCTCTGGTATCGGTACAAAGTTAGAGGTAGATGAAGATCTCATAATTCCGGACGACTCAATTTCTATAATTGATGGTGCAATTGCACCGTGGTCAGGTGGGCAGTCATCGGATTATTTCTTGCGATTGCTTCAAGCTCTGGCAAAAGATATGCCTTTCTCGTTGGATATCCCTTGGAAGAAGATTTCCGTAAAGGCTAGGGAGGCCATTATCAATGGCTATGAGTATGAAATTAAAATGAAGTACAAGGGTCGCTACGGTACCAAGAACTACACGACCGGTTTTGAAGGTGTCGTTCCATTTATTCACCGCCGACATAGTGAGACCGATAGCGATTACAGTCGCGACAAGTACGAGGCGTATATGCGCCAGATTCCCTGCCATGTGTGTTCAGGCGCGCGATTAAAACCTGAAGTACTAGCCGTAACCATAGGCAATAAGAACATCTCTGAGATAACTGAACTTTCAATTTCCGAGTGCGCCGAGTTTCTAAGAAACATAAAACTAACTAAGCGCGAGGCTCAAATTGCAGAGCGTGTAATGAAAGAAGTCCACGCCCGCTTGGGCTTTCTCCTCGATGTTGGTCTGGACTATCTATCCCTTGCACGCGCCGCTGCCACACTTTCTGGCGGGGAAGCACAGCGAATTCGTTTAGCAACTCAGATTGGCAGTGGGCTTGTTGGCGTTCTCTATGTCCTAGATGAACCCAGTATTGGTCTGCACCAGCGCGATAACCGCCGCTTAATTGAAACGCTCACGCACCTGCGAGATCTAGGAAATACTTTAATCGTCGTCGAACATGATGAAGAGACTATTCGCACCGCCGACTGGATTGTAGATATCGGTCCAGGGGCTGGTGAGCATGGGGGTCATGTAGTCGTATCTGGTAGCTATGAAGAGTTGATTGCATCTAAAGAATCAATCACCGGTGCATATTTATCAGGACGAAAGTCGATCTCAATTCCAGAAGTGCGTCGGCCAATCGATCCTAAGCGCATGTTGACTGTGAAAGGTGCAAAAGAGAATAATTTGCAAAACATCGATGTGCAGATTCCACTCAGCGTATTTGTCTCAGTCACCGGTGTTAGCGGATCTGGTAAATCAACATTAGTAAATGATATTTTATATACAACTCTTGCAAATAAACTCAATGGTGCGCGTTTAGTTCCAGGTCGTCATAGAAGTGTTACTGGAATCGAACTTCTCGATAAGGTTGTTCACGTTGACCAATCTCCGATTGGTCGAACCCCTCGATCGAATCCAGCAACATACACCGGTCTCTTTGACAAAGTTCGAGCCCTATTCTCTGAAACCACTGAAGCTAAAATTCGTGGTTATCAACAGGGGCGTTTTTCCTTTAACGTCAAGGGGGGCCGATGCGAGAACTGTTCGGGTGACGGCACGATAACAATTGAAATGAATTTTTTGCCCGACGTCTATGTTCCTTGCGAGGTATGCCATGGTGCGCGCTATAACCGCGAAACCTTAGAGGTTCACTACAAGGGCAAGACAATCGCCGATGTTCTAAATATGTCTATTGAAGAGGCTCATAACTTTTTTGAATCTGTTCCAAATATTGCGCGTTTCCTAAAGACACTCAATGATGTTGGCTTGGGTTATGTGCGTTTAGGTCAATCCGCACCAACACTTTCAGGTGGAGAGGCTCAGCGCGTCAAACTTGCAACCGAATTACAGCGCCGTTCAACTGGCCGCACAATATATGTTTTAGACGAACCGACGACGGGGCTTCACTTTGAAGATGTAAGCAAGCTTCTTATCGTTCTCAATCGTCTTGTTGATACTGGAAATACGGTCATTGTGATTGAGCATAATCTGGATGTCATTAAGTGCTCAGATTGGGTTATAGACATGGGACCTGAGGGCGGATTCCGAGGGGGATTGGTAGTAGCAGAGGGAACTCCAGAGGAAGTAGCACAAGTGAGCGCAAGCTATACGGGCCAATACTTAGCTCCCATGCTTGCCACTAATCGAAAAATAGCGGGTAAAAAGTAGCGCAATGGCAGATCCGGCATCATATAGACCACGTGATATTCCAAAACTGCCTGGGGTTTATCGCTTCTATGATTCGAGCGATGCAGTGATTTATGTTGGAAAGGCCATCAACCTAAAGAATCGCTTGAGTAATTATTTTCAAGGAAACCTTCAGGAAAAAACCAATCGAATGGTCCACCAGGCCGTGCGAGTTGATTGGACAATCGTTGATACGGAAGTAGAGGCACTTGCACTCGAATTTTCATGGATTAAACAGTATGCCCCACAGTACAACGTTCAATTCCGGGATGATAAGTCATATCCGTATTTAGCAGTGACGAGTAATGAGGAATTCCCACGAATTTTTATTACTCGTAAATCTAAACGTCCTGGGATTACCTATTTCGGTCCGTTTGCACATACGTGGGCATTGAGAAACACCTTCGATGTAATTTTAAAGGTTTTTCCAATTCGCTCGTGTACAACTGGAAACTTCCAACGTGCTCAACGTAGTAAACGGCAGTGCTTACTCGGCGATATCGGAAAGTGTTCGGCCCCATGTGTTAATTGGGTGAGTAAGGAGGAGCACAAAGAACTCTCCGATCGACTTGTTGCTTTTATGAGTAAGGGGAGCGCCGATATTGTTCCTACGCTACGAACTGAAATGGAGTTAGCCTCTTCACGAGAAGAGTTCGAGCGAGCTAGCAAAATTCGCGATTCGATTTCGGCAATTGAGCGCGCTCAGGAGTCCAGCGATGCCGCTCTTCCAGAAAATTTAACCGCTGATATTGTTGCGATTCATCATGATGGCGCCCATGCCGCCGGATCGATATTTATTGTTCGTAATGGCTCCATCAGGGGTTCGCGCTCTTGGATAGTTGATCAAAGTAAATCTCTTGAAGGTGACGATGAAATGGGTGCACTCTTTTACTCAATTTATAGTCAGAGTTCAGCCTCGGATGTTCCAGCTGAGATCTTAATAAATGAACGTCCACTTGATGCACCAGCCTTAGAGGCGTGGCTTTCAAATATTCGCGGCGGACCAGTTGCCTTAAAGGTTCCTCAGCGAGGTGAGAAATTTGATCTCTTAGCCACAGTAAAGCGCAATGCCCAATACTCACTCATCCAATTTTTAAGTAAGCGCTCAACCGACGTTGCAATTAGCGGCAAGGCCCTCATCGAAATAGAGGAGGCGTTAGATCTAGAGCGAACACCATTGCGTATTGAGTGTTTCGACATATCAAATATTTCTGGAACATCCGTGGTTGCATCAATGGTGGTCTTTGAGGATGGACTGGCTAAAAAGAGCGAATATCGACGTTTTATCATCAATACCGATGAGGGCTTTGATGATGTTCGTGCAATGCATCAGGTAATCACCCGAAGGCTTAAGCGGTTAATTGATGATCGGAATATAGATGCCGCCGAAACCGTCGAACTGGGAGGAAAGCTCAGTAAATTTTCATATCCACCGCAACTCATTGTTGTCGATGGAGGCGCACCCCAGGTAAATGCAGCGGCAAGGGCTCTACGGGAATTGGGCATAACCGATATTGCTCTTTGTGGATTGGCTAAGCGTCTTGAAGAGGTATGGATTCCAGGATCTGGGGACCCGGTTATCTTGCCGAGAGCGAGTGAGGGTCTCTATCTCTTACAGCGAATTCGGGATGAAGCGCATCGATTTGCCATTACTTTTCACCGTTCGAGACGTTCAAAGATTATGTTGGAGTCAATTTTGGATGAGATCCCGCAACTGGGACAAGTACGCCGTGGCGCATTACTTGAACGCTTTGGCTCTGTTGCGGCGATTCGAAAGGCCAGCCGAGAGGAGATTGCGGCAACTCCCGGCATAGGAGATAAGACTGCCTCGATAATTGAGGAGCATTTGAATTCCATAACATCGCAAAAAGTAGATACCTCAACTGGCGAAATCATCAATGGGCAAGCGGTGCTTGACAGAGGTAAGAGGATTAACCCATGAATAGCAAAGAGATTTTAATTTTGACCGGCATGTCAGGTGCTGGCCGCTCGACTGTTGCTCATGCATTTGAGGATTTGGGGTGGTACGTAGTTGATAATTTGCCACCATCCTTGTTGCCGGCGCTAGTAAGCAAAGGCACCGGGCTAGATGGCAAGGAGTACGCCGTCGTTGTGGATGTGCGCGGGGGACGTTTTTTTGACGAATTAAAACAAGCGCTAGAAGAACTCAAAAAGAACGGTTTTATTTACCGCTTGCTCTTCTTGGATGCCACAGATCAAGCTTTGGTACAACGCTTTGAAGCCACACGCAGACCCCATCCACTCCAGGGTAATGATCGAATCGTTGATGGCATTGCCAGAGAGCGCGAAAAGTTAGATGATTTGAGAGCTCAGTGCGACGTAACAATCGATACATCAGATTTGAATGTTCATCAATTAGAAAAACGCATTGGTGAGATTTTTGGGGGAGGGAAAATACAGGGAGTTCGAGTCAATGTTCTCTCATTTGGATATAAATATGGCATCCCTGTTGACTCTGATTTAGTTTTAGATTGTCGTTTCATACCTAACCCTCACTGGATTC
>CAYGHJ010000067.1:0-5545 GCA_964349605.1 uncultured Candidatus Planktophila sp.
CGAAGCCCTCGTCCTCCCATGTATCTGGGCTGACGGTTTCAGTTAAATCAGAAAACCTTGTAGCCCCTTTATCTGTAATGGCATAGACGATTCGCGAGCGCCTCGACGTTGTTTCAACAAGGCTCTCCTCGATTACTCCAGCCTCCATCATCCTTCGAAGCTGTGGGTAGAGAACTGAGAATGAGAGCGCTCGAAAGGGGCCAAATATCGTTCCCATACGCTTTCGTAGCTCATAGCCATGCAGAGGACCCTGAGAGAGAAGACCTAAGAGCGCGAACTCAAGGGAGTCACTGCGTGAGCGCATTGATTCAACCCCTCAATATTTGCTACCGTTTTATATATCGAATCGATATATCAAGAGGTAATATATTGCGATACTCGGCCCGCTGCAACTCTTGATGAGCGTGGCTCTTTGACTCTAGCCCAGGTTCGGGTGTGGCGTACGCCTCAGTAGCCCTCATACCCGCCGTACTCTGAGTTTTAGCGCTCTTCAACGCCGAAGAGCCATTAGGAGCTGGAGGATATATGTCTCTGTTTACCTGGAAACTTCATGGGGATGGTAAATCAATCTCACCGGGTGAAGTCGTCTCTACCGATGAGCGCCTTTCTTGGCCTCGCACTTTTGGCATTGGACTCCAGCATATCGCTGCGATGTTCGGTGCTACCTTCCTCGTTCCTATCATTACAGGCTTTCCCCCTACTACCACACTCTTTTTCTCTGGTGTAGGAACACTTATCTTCTTAGCTCTGACCAATAATAAAGTACCAAGTTACCTTGGATCATCTTTTGCATTTCTAGCCCCTATCGCCGCGGCAAAATCCGGGGGTGGAATGTCTGCAGCCCTTGGTGGTGTTGTAGTTACTGGTTTAATTTTGGCGGCGGTCGGTCTCATTGTCCGCAAAGCTGGAATCGGTTGGATAAATTGGATGTTGCCACCAGTAGTTACTGGAACAATCGTTATGGTGATCGGCTTAAATCTGGCAGGAGCTGCTAAAAATAATTTCGCTGCCGGACCTACTGTTGCTCTTATTACTCTTGCATCGATTGCTCTTATCGCTGCAGCCTCTCGAGGCTTTTTAAGTCGTATCAGTATTTTCGCTGGACTCGTCATTGGTTACGGTTATGCCTACGCACTTGGGGATGTTAATACGGATGGTATCTCTGCAGCGAAGTGGTTTGCACTTCCTACATTTACATCACCCACATTTGACGGCAAGGCGATAGTTCTATTCTTACCTGTTGTGCTCGTCTTGATTGCTGAGAACGTCGGTCACGTTAAGGCAGTTTCTGCAATGACGGGTAAGAATTTAGATGATCAAATGGGAACGGCATTGATGGCCGATGGAATCGCTACCTCACTTGCAGGTTTCGGCGGTGGGTCTGGAACAACAACATATGCTGAAAATATTGGTGTCATGGCCGCTACCCGAGTTTATTCAACAGCTGCATATTGGATTGCCGGTGTAGGTGCTATTGGACTTTCCCTCTCACCTAAGTTTGGCGCAGTCCTGAGCGCAACCCCAGTCGGAGCACTTGGCGGCGTGGGAGTGGCCTTATTCGGAATGATTGGTGTACTCGGCGCACGTATTTGGATTGAAGGTAAAGTCGATTTCGCCAACTCTACGAATTTGATAGTTGCCGCATCAGCGCTCATTATCGGTATCTCAGATATGTCATGGACTCGTGGGGACTACACATTCAATGGCATCATCAATGCAACTCTTGTTGCAATTGTGGGTTATCGAGTATTGCACTCAATCTCATCGTCTCGAGGTACCGACTAACCAACCTTCTTTAGCTAAACTACTTGAATGGTGATTCCATCGCGGCTAACTGAATACATCGTGGCCGCGATGGTAATCATTCTGGCTCCAGGACCAAGTGTCTTATTTGTAATCGCGCGTGCAATTTCCTGGGGGCGCAAAGTAGCGGTTTTTACCGTTGCCGGAAATGTAACTGGCTCTTTTATTCTCTCGGTCTTTGTCGCGATTGGTCTTGGACCCGTTTTGCAGCGATCTGACATTGCCTACGCCGGAATCCAATGGGGTGGTGGTCTCTATTTAATCTATCTAGGTGTTGATGCGATTAGACATCGAGAGCTGCACGCCGCCGATATGAAAAATCAAGGGGATAGTGCACCGACCGTTGCTCGTTCCATCAGAGATGGTTTCTGGGTCGGCTCCCTTAATCCTAAAGCGATGGTTTTTTATGCAGCCGTTCTGCCCCAGTTCATCGATAGAGAGCGTGGCAGCGTTACCGCTCAACTTATTTTTCTCGGTGCAGTCTTTTCAATTTTAGCCTTTATTTCTGACGGTACTTGGGGATTACTTGCCGGCACTGCGCGCCAATGGTTGGCAACTGATGCCAAGCGCTTAGAAAAGCTCCGCGCAGGCGGTGGTTCAATCATGATTATCTTAGGTGTTGCCGTTCTAATCTCAGCCATTGTCAGCCCTTAGATAGAGAATACGAGCATGAAAAAACCCATCAAACCAGCCCGTGAATATATCTCCCCCTCTGATTTAACCTTTGGATTATCAACCTGCAAGCGGTGTTTATGGATTAAATACTGGTACAAATTAAGCGCGCCTCTTCAGATGCCCCTAGTTAGTACGCTCTCATGGCTACAGGAAGACAAGTTTCATAACGCCGATATGCCAACAATTGATTCAACTCTGCGCCCAGGGAGCATTACTAAATGGGGAGAGTTCGTTAAAAGTAAGCCATTGCGCATTAATGAGAGTGAAACTCGCTGGCGCATCCTAGGCAAGTACGATTTAGTAGCAACAAATACTGATGGCACTCTCGGCCTTATTGACTGCAAAGTATCTGATAGCCAGAGAGATAGCGGGGCTTTTTACTCACCTCAATTAGAGGCATATTCATATGCTCTGGAAAATCCAGCTGCAGGTAAAGGGCAGATTGTTGCATCACAGGGTCTGTTAATTTGGAAGCCGGTGAGTGCAATTGGTGATGACCGAAGTTCATTTGCTTTTGGCGTTGACCAAAAGTATGTCGCAGTCGAACGTGATAGTGCCCATTTCTTAAGCGTTATCGAAGATTTTATTAATCTCTTAGAGGCAGAGCTTCCAGATCCTGGCTCCGAGTGCACAACATGTATTTATCTAGCCGCACGTAACGCTTTAGATAATCTCTAATCCTCCTCGCCGGCAACGTTTATCTCATCGGGATTGCTTTTTTTCGGAGCATAAATATCTATGTACTCTTGACCCGACATCTCTTGAATTTTATTCATAATCTGATCGGTCACAACGCGCAGGTACTGTAAATCAGTTGAATCCCCATCGAAATACATTGGCTCGCCAAAGATCATTCCTACTCGATGCAAATTTGGAATTACTTTGCCGGTTGGCTGAATCTTGTCCGTATTAGACATTGCAACGGGAATAACCGGCGCACCAGATTCAATTGCAAGGCGAGCGATTCCAGTTCGACCTTTGTAGAGTCGACCATCAGGAGATCTAGTTCCCTCCGGGTAAATTCCCAAACAGTCACCTTCGGCCAAGACCTTCAAGCCAGTAATGAGAGCGGCCTCGCTCCGACGACCCCCTGATCTATCAACGGGAACTTGACCAAGTGCGATGAAAGTTAGCTTCTTCATTAAGCCCTTTGGACCGGGAGATGTGAAGTACTCGCTCTTTGCTAAAAAAGTCACTTTACGTGGAACCACTAGCGGCATAAAGATCGAATCGCTAAAGGAGAGGTGGTTTGAGGCGATGATAACCGGGCCTTTAGCGGGAACATTTCGCAGGCCCTTAACTTTGGGGCGAAAGGCACTCATCAAAAATGGTGTGAGGAAAGCACGCAAAAGACCATACGGGAGGTTGTTGAGCACCCACCTAATTTAGCCGCTATTGCGCCGTATGACACTATCTGAGGGTGAGCAATCCACCCATGAACCCCAAAGATGATGGATTCGATGAAGAAGAGCTCATCCGAAGCGAGTTCGAGTCGATGGTTTCTGGCCTCTCTCTCGATGAATCCAGTACTTCTACATATCTAGATGAATTAGACCAGATAGATCGCACTGATCGATTCATCGCACCGAACCCCCCACCACAATCACCACGCACATTCTTTCTTTCAGCAAAACGCGCAGTCACGCGCTGGTTAAAACGTGGTTACCACGAAGATGATGGAGTAGCACTATGAATAGTTTTAGTTGGGGAATCTTAGGTACGGGTGGAATTGCACAAGCATTTGTAGAAGATCTATCACGGGCAGAAGGACATAGAGTTGTTGCAGTTGGTTCACGTTCTATTGATAATGCGCAGAGATTTGCGAGCACAATCACCGGAGCAACAGCCTATGGAACTTACGGCGATTTAGTTGCTGATAAAAATATCGACGCAATTTATGTTGCAACACCGCACCCAATGCACGAGGAACATTCACTGCTAGCAATGAATGCAGGGAAGGCCGTCTTATGTGAAAAACCCTTTGCTATGTCGGCCAAACAAGCACAAACAATGATCGATGCTTCAAGAACAAATGGTGTGGCACTTCTTGAGGCAATGTGGACGAGATATTTACCTCACATTGCAATGGTGCGCACAATTCTTAGCAGCGAAGTTCTTGGTCAGATACAAACGGTAGAGGCCGATCATGGCCAACGATTAGCCGATCAAGGAATCGACCGCTTAGTTGATCCAAATTTAGGAGGTGGAGCGCTTTTAGATCTTGGAATCTATCCAATTTCATTTGCTCATTTAGTTTTAGGAACACCTGCGCGCATCACGGCGCGTGCAGTAATGACCGATCGCGGTGTGGATGCACAAACGAGTGCAATATTCGACTATAACGATGGCGCACAGGCGATTATTAATACAACTATGATCGCGCAAACTCCATGCCGCGCCGTTGTAAGTGGATTGTTAGGGCGTCTTGAAATTGATCGCACATTTTATAATCCTTCAAGTATGCGGGTAGTGCTATTCGATGGTACAACTACGCAATATCCCAACTCTTATAGCGGACATGGACTTCGTGAGCAGGCAATTGAAATGGCCCGCGTTGTCCGTAACGGTCTCCTGGAATCACCTCTGATGCCGCATCATGAAACTATCTCAGTAATGAACTCAATGGATGAGATAAGAAGGCAGATTAAACTTACTTACCCCTTTGATGTTTAAAGCCGGGCTAAGTCGGCAACGCCGACAAGACCAGCTTTATTGCCCAATTGCGCGGCAATGAGCGCAGGATAGGGATGCTTTCCAGCAAATGGCATTGTCCGCTCAAGGGCCTCTCGAGTTGGTTTCAGAAGGATTTCACCTGCCTCGATGACTCCCCCACCAATAACAACGCAGGCTGGATCCAAAATAACAGATAACGACGCGATACCAGCGCCAAGCCACTGACCAGTTGTAGTAAAGGCCGCCAGTGCAACTGGATCACCATCACGGGCCGCATCAGTAATTGCAGCACCGGTCAACCCCGCAACAGTTCCATCGCCGCGCGAAAGTAGATTCCGTGCAATTTCAGGGCTTGCATTGATTGCTTCGCGCGCATGACGCAAGAGCGCGTTGC
>CAYGHJ010000068.1:0-5371 GCA_964349605.1 uncultured Candidatus Planktophila sp.
CCAAGTGTGAGTGATATCGAGTTAGATCCTCTTCACTTACTTCGGGCCAATCGCGGGCCGTTGCTCTGACTCCGTGGGTTTTAAAAGCGTTAATTTTGATTTTCATTTCAGGATTGACACCTTTGAGCCATACAACTGTCTTTACTAACTCATCATCTGAATCATTCTGACCTGGAACAAGCAGTAGTCGCACCTCGAATAATTTATTGATTGAATCAAGGAATTTAATCGACTCCAAAACAACCACATTTGAACTTCCAGTTAGCGCGATGTGCGATGTGTCATCGAGTGCTTTTAGATCAAGCATGACTCCATCGGTAAAAGGTGCCAGTGAGTTCCAAATAGATTCTGGTGCATTGCCATTGCTGTCAATAAAAGTTGTAAGGTGGGCAAACTCAGGTAACCTCTTAATCGCTTTAAAGAGTTCAAGAACAAACTCATATTGCACGGTTGCCTCACCACCTGAAACCGTCACCCCCGAGATATATGGCATTGTGGCTCGAATTTCACCTAGAACTTCTGGCACATCCAAAGTGCGTACCCGAGGGGTATGAAGTGGAATTGTTTGTGGGTTATGGCAGGCAAGACAGTTGAAGTTACAACCCTGTAAAAAAAGAACAAATCGATTTCCAGGGCCATCGACCCAGGAAAAGGGAATAATGCTAGCTACTTGCGCTTGGAGAGCTTTCAGCACTCGTTACCCTTTTTACTATGCGTTGATCAACATGTGAATCTGCAACCGAACCAGCGCCTAAATACGTACTTGAATGGCGCGCACTAGGCATTTTCGCAAGATCTGATTTGCGTACTAAATAGCCTGTTATGCGTATGAAGTCGTTGCTATCTAAATTGAATGTAAAATCACGCATCCCGCTCTTGAATGCCCCACGAATAACATCGACCACAGCCTGCGGATTTTTCACGGCCGTTTCGTCAAAGGATAGGACATCGCTGATTCCCGACGGAAACAAATGGTGATGACGGGCAACGGTTTTTAAGTGGGAAATCAGGGCAGGCTCAGTGCCGATAGGGATGCGTGTTCCTGCCGTAACACCAATATCTAAATCAATACCAGACTGAGAATGCAAGAAGGCGTAACCATTATTGCCCTTGCAGTAGGGCATTTTGCGCTCAGCGACCCAGGCTGAGATAAAGGATGTAATTCGGTAGCTCAAGTCATCGGCGAGTGGACTATGTCCATACGTACCCTCCTTGCCATCACGCGCCATTAAAGTATTAACTGCTTCAGCTAAGCCGAAGATTCCAAACATTGCGGAGAATTTATCTAAATCAAGGAGGCCTTCATCGACTAACCAGCTAGATTCAAAGAAATGTGACTCCTCAACGAGATAGAGAATTCTTGACTCCATTAATTCGGCCGTCAAATCTAGGTAATACGGAAGCGCCGTTTGGAAGAACTCTTCGATTCCGCCTTCAGTTGCATCTACCGTGGCTTTCAGATTAATTCGAACGAGAGTGTGTGAGCCACCCCCGATCTTGAGCGAGTTATAACAACTAACTGCTGCATAATCAGGACCTAAGTCCGATTGCATCATCACGTCATTGATGAAATGTGGCTTACCGCATGCAAAAACAGTTTTAACTGCATCTAAAATATATTCATCACTTGTCAGTATGGGATCGACTTTGAGTGAAATATTTGGAACAACCTGAAGTAATTCGCGTTCTAACTTAAAAATCATCTTTGAAACTCGGTTATAGACTGGGCTCAAATTCGTATGCGCAAATGCATCTGGGAACATACGATCAAGACTGATCCAGAAGCGCTTCAATTTTGAATATAAATCCTCTTCAACAACGCCTTCAACATATGGCAGCAACAATGTGTCCAAATCGCCAAAATAGACAGGGTAACCTGTAATAGAGGGTGTGGCTGAGTACATAATAAGTAGAAAGGCCAAGGCATCATCTAAATCCTTTGCCGGTGGTAATTCTAAAAATACGGATCCGTTCATTAGTACCTTTTTGTAGTCGGGTAATAAATAACGCGGCCTGTATGGTGCGCTACCCTCATACATATCGCAGATGATTCGATTATTAAGTGCATCACTGCACTGTTTTCTAACGGCAGGCGGATCTAAGAGATTCTCAGCTAAGTTTGCAAGACCTGCAACACGTTGACGGTAGGTATATTTTGGATTGGTTACCATTGAACGAATATCCTCTAGCGATGTCATGTTTTCATCTTAAGTTCACGGCAAAGGAAATACGCCGCAAACAGCACTCATTTACGAGGAGATAATGGTCAGGGAGTGCTGGCGCTCAAAGTTAACTCTCTAACTTGTAACCAAGTCCACGAATAGTTTGAATTAAGACTGGATTGGCAGGATCTTTTTCTAACTTTGAACGCAAGCGCTTTATATGTACGTCGAGCGTTTTTGTATCTCCAAAGTAATCTCCACCCCACACACGATCAATTAACTGTGAACGTGTTAATACGCGTCCAGAGTTACGCATCAGGAACTCAAGAAGCTCAAACTCCTTTAACGGAAGTGCAATAGGTAGGCCATTACTAAATGCCTGGTGACGAGCGGTGTCCAACTTAATCGCTCCAACTGTAATTACTTCAAGATCACCATTTAGATCAGCATCTGAAATCCCTCGACGAAGCACGGCCTTGATACGCGCTATTAACTCGCGCGATGAGTATGGCTTAGTTACATAATCATCTGCGCCAAGCTCAAGACCAACGACCTTATCTATTTCAGCATCTTTGGCCGTCAACATAATAATTGGCACTTGTGATGTTGTACGAATCGTACGACAAACATCAACTCCAGAGATTTCAGGAATCATAAGGTCAAGGAGAATGAGATCGGCACCTTCTTTGGCAAATGTATTGAGTGCGGCACGCCCGTCCTCTGCAACACTAACTTCAAAGCCCTCTTTACCAAGAAGGAAGGCCAACGCCTCAGAAAAAGAGCTTTCATCTTCAACTATGAGTATTTTTGTCATTATGCACCCTCTGATTGCGAATCATAGATTGGTAATCGAAGCGAAAAAGTACTTCCGACATTTTCAACGCTCCACAGTGATACTTCTCCACCATGTTTCGAAGCCACATGTTTAACAATGGATAGTCCTAATCCAGTTCCACCAGTTTGCCGTGAGCGCGCTGGATCAACTCGGTAAAAACGTTCGAAGATTCGCTCTTGCTCAGATTCAGAAATACCAATTCCTTGATCGGTAATTGAAATATTAATAATTCCAATTTCAATATTTGTACTAATTGAAACTTTTGTACCTTCAGGAGAGTAATTAATTGCATTCTCAATGAGATTATGAACGGCCATCAATAATTGATCGCGGTCTCCAAGAACAATTGCCGGTGTAGACTCTGAATATGTGACGGTTATACTTCGATTATCAGCAGAGATTTGACATTGATCTATTGCCTCGCGAATCAAAAACTCCACACCAACTTCTTGGGCAAGTTGCAATGGATCAGAGTCCTGCACGCGCGATAAATTGATGATCTCTTGAACCAGATCTGTTAAACGTTTTGCCTCTGATTGCATTCGAGTAGCGAATTTAACAACTGCATCGGGGTCATCTTTTGCACCTAAGACCGCTTCACTCAATAGCGATAGGGCACCGATCGGCGTCTTTAACTCATGAGAGATATTTGCAACAAAGTCACGTCGAATATCATGTACGCGCTGTGCTTCACTTTCGTCACTTACTAATACCAAAACCAAATCATTTTTAGTTAAAGGTAAAACTTTTACAGTCAACTCGTGCTTACCCTCACCAATTGGACCTCGGGGGAAATCAATCTTTCCTACTTGTTGGCTATGAGTGCGGCGTACTACACGGATAGTGGCCAGGAGTTCAGAACTCTGAATCCGTTCATCCTTGAGTACCCCAAGATGTTCTATACCTGGGGTCATAAAGATTGGAATTTCGCCGGGGGCTAAAATCATTGAGTCTCCGTCAAGGAGATTAAGGGTTTCCAGGAGCATCTCTGGCAAGGCGCGCGGGTCAAAATCAGCTGAGTCCCTGCGCAAGAACTTCATGCCGCAACTCTATCGGCTAAAAACGCTAGTTTACCTTCCGTTCACCAAAGCGTGGCCCGCTATTCACCATCTCCACCTAGGTTTTGCTCCATGGCACTTATTAGATCGGTTTTCCAAGACGAACTCGACAATGTTTCCCAATCACTTGTAGATCTTACCGAAATGGTATCAATTGCAATGTCAAAGGCAACTTCGGCAATATTGAACTCCGAATTGAAACTAGCCGAAGAAGTAATTGCAAATGACGATAAAATTGATAACTACCAACATGAAATCGATTCACGAATTATTGACATTATTGCCAGGCAACAACCCGTTGCGTCGGATTTACGTGCATTAGTGACTGCACTTCGCATGGGTTCGGATCTCGAACGCATGGGCGACATGGCTCATCACGTTGCAAAGTTGGCAAGGTTGCGCCATCCAGGTAACGCAATTCCATCAGAATTAATTCAGACAGTCACAGATATGGGCAGGGTGGCAGTCGCTATCACCACTAAGACTGGTGTTGTGGTCGCTACAAGAGATACAGAGATGGCTCTGCAGGTTGAACAAGACGATGATGAGATGGACGATCTACATCGTCAACTAATAAGTGGTCTTATGGAGCCAAATTGGAAATATGGAGTTGAAACGGCAATTGATCTCACACTTTTGGGTCGTTATTACGAACGCTATGCAGATCATGCGGTTTCGATATCTAGGCGTGTGTATTTTCTTGTGACTGGGAAATATGCATCATAAATGTCGACTCTAGACCTTGAAATACCAGCGCCGCGCGTTATAACAACTGAACCCAGGCGATCTGACAAAGTCTTTCGCGGTGTAGTAACCGCGGGTGGTATTTCATCGTTATTGCTTCTTGGCTTAATAACCATTTTTCTCAGCTATCGTGGATTTGAAGTTTTGCAAAAAGAGGGATTCGGTTTTATAACGAACTCAGATTGGTCGATTTCAACCGATGAAGCTGGAAATATAGTTGAGAGTCACTTTGGCTTAGCTGCGATGCTCGTTGGAACTATTCTTTGCTCACTCATTGCCGTCACGATAGCTCTACCGGTCTCGATCTATTCAGCCCTTTTTCTGAACTTTTATGCACCTAGTTGGTTAAAGAAGATTTTAGTGACGGTTATCGACTTGATGGCGGCTTTTCCTTCCATCCTTTTTGGAATTTGGGGCTTCTTGGTGTTGATGCCCAGCGTTGAATACTGGGCAAAATTACTCCATAAATATCTCGGTTTTATCCCAGTCTTCGATGTTCAAGTTGCCGTTTTTACTCGATCCCCATTTGTCGCTGGTGTAGTTCTAGCAATCATGATTATTCCAATCATCAC
>CAYGHJ010000069.1:0-5270 GCA_964349605.1 uncultured Candidatus Planktophila sp.
AATAAGTTTTCGGCTACATTTAAAGTTGCATCACTAAAAAAGCGCGCAGAGATAAAATCTTTACCAGGAGTATAAAATTGCCCGCCTTTTTCACCAATAATTCCGCAATCATCCCAAGCCCTTGACCAAAATAGACCTGGATTCTCAATGCTCCAGGTGTGTAATTCGGCATAAGAACATAAGCCAAGATCTGATTGAAGCCGAGTGATAGCCATGCCGCTCGTATCATGAGGTTGCCAGAGCTGCGTGATCATTGAGATTTTTTAGTAATTGCCCTTAACCGCAATCGATAGTAAGCCCCGGATAATCCACCCGGCGCGAACATTACGACAAAGATAAAGAGGAGACCTAATATAAAGGCAGGTTCAGCGATCGGACCACCTATCCATTTTGGAATAGTTTTAAATGAGTCCTGTTGGGTTAAATCCTGCATACGCGTGGTTGCCACCGAATAGAAAATTCCTCCGATTACAGCGCCCCAACGCGTCACGGCTCCACCTAGGACAACCATTAATAGAAGAGAGATTGTGACTCCAGCATCTGCAAAACGCGGAGCCGCGCTTCCTGCAGCTATAAGCATGACATTACCAAGGAGTGCTGCAAGGGCTGCACTAATTACAAAGGCTAAGAGCTTAAAGCGCTGAGTGTTTAGACCTAATACTTGAACGCGGAGCTCGTTATCTCGAAGTGCGGCAAAGACACGACCTGCAGAGCTTTCGGTAACCCACCAGATCACAACATATGTGAAGATAAGAGCGGCCAATGCCGCCCAATAAATAAATTTGGTGTTAGCAACGCTTATCCAAAACCCTGGAATTAAATCTGCATTAAGCGCGATTCCATTTTCTCCGCCGGTTAAGCTAAAAAAGTTTCGCTGAATTATAACGTGGCCAGCTTCACCAAATGCCAGAGTAACCATTGCAAAAGTAATGCCTGAAGTTCGAAGTGATGCCGCACCTACCAAGAGTGCAAGGAGTGCGCTTACGGCGATTGAAATAAGCCCTGCAAGCCACCATACAACGACCTCATAATTGATCAGTATGCAACTTACGTAAACGCCTGTGGCGAAATAAAGGGCATGACCAAAGGATAGAAGGCCAGTGAAACCAAAGAGGAGGTCGTATGTAAGTGCTAAACCACCCCAAATAAATGCAACGGCCATCGTTTGTTGGAGTCCTGGTCGGCTCAGTGGATTTGAACCCAATAAAGGCGCTAACACTAAAAGCGAAATGAATAGCACAAGAAGTGGGCGTGAATATTTCCAGCGCAACATTATGCACGCACCTTTCCAAGTAGGCCTTGTGGTCTAATCAATAAGACAACGGCGAGCAAGATAACGACCACGAAATCCCCAAGTCCAGTTGCATAGTAATTGGCGAACTGGCGAATAACACCAATCATCATGGCGGCTAAGAAACTGCCCGGAACTGAGCCCATGCCGCCGATGACTACGACAATAAAGCCATAGATCAAGTATGTTCCAGCGATTAATGGTGAAACTCCGTTGGAGTAGACAGAAACTAAAACGCCTCCAACACCTGCAGCAAAGCCTCCTAAGAAAAATACGGTGCTAAATGCACGACGCACATTAATTCCAAGCGCGTTGACCATATTTCTATTCTCAACTCCAGCACGGATGATTAACCCAATACGTGTGTACTTTAGTAGTGCCCAATTACCTATTAATAGCAAGATTGCCGTGGCGATATACACAATCCGGTCTGCAGGAATCTTTGCTCCGCCAATATCAATAGCCGTTAAAAACCACATCGGAGTCGGGAACATTCGAAGATCATTACCGAACCAACCTCCAAGCACTGCACCGACAACTAGCGCTACACCAACCGTCACTAGGGCTTGATCGATGTGACGGTCATATAAACGCGTAATCAGTAACTGTTCAATGAGGAGCGCAAATAAGCCTGCCGCTAAACCGCCCACAATCATTGCCAGAATAAATTCGGGCATAGAAGTTTCAAAGCCCGTTTTGCTTGCTACCCAAAAACCTACGAATGCGCCGACGGAAAGAAAACTTCCATGAGCAAAGTTAAGAACACCCATGAGGCCGTAGATGAGAGAGAGTCCGGAGGCAATCAAAAAATAAAGTGCGCCTAAACCGATGCCCGTGATGCCGATCAATATGAAAGTATCCATTTACTTATGACCCCCACTCACGCCCAACATCTGGTGTACCCACGAAGGGTCATCTAAGTTTTCAGGTCCACCTTGAAAAATCACTCTGCCTTGATCCATGACTACTACATGATGGGCGATGCGCTTAACTAAGGCCAAATTTTGCTCAACCAACAGCATTGTTGTCGCTTCGGCGACTTTTGCCAGAGCGTCGGCAACCTCGGTTACCAGCTTTGGAGCCAGTCCTTTAGTTGGTTCATCGATCAAAAGAATCTCGTTTGTATTTAGCATCGCGCGTGCGATCGCGACCATCTGCTGCTGACCACCAGAGAGGGAACCTGCTAATTGAGTCGCACGGGTGTTTAGTTCCGGAAAAAGTTGGTAAATATTTTCAAAAGCTGAACTATTTGTCTTAGAACGAGAGGCTAAAGCTAGATTTTCACGTACTGAAAGTGTAGAAAAAATCTCGCGATCTTCGGGAACGTAGGCAACACCTGATTGCGCAATTTTGTACGTTGGCATTCCAATGAGCTCCTGGCCATTTAACTGAACTGAGCCAGTACCGGGATAGAGTCCGAGTATCCCTTTAAGCGTGGTTGATTTACCCACACCATTTCGTCCAAGTAGAGCGGTCACTTTGTGAGAGGGAACATCGAAATGCACTCCATGCAAAATGTGTGACTCGTTGATTTTTACATGCAAATCTCTAACAACAAGGGCGTTCATAGTGCTTCTCCAATATATGCCGACTGCACGATTGGATTATTAATAACATTCTGCGGGGTGTCACAGACCAGTAGTTCGCCATAGTTTAAAACCGCAATGCGATCGGCTAGACCTAAAATAACCTCCATATGGTGTTCCACAATTAATACTGTTTTCTTATGAATCGTGGCAAGTGATCGGATAATTTCTACTAGCTCTGGGACATTCTCAACACTCATGCCAGCCATAGGCTCATCGAGTAGGACGATGTCGGATTTCGATGCCAAAACGATGGCGATTTCTAAACGGCGCTTATCACCATGAGAGAGCGCCCCAGCTCTTTGCGCCGCGTAATTGCTTAGACCTACTTTTTCTAAACACTCATGGGCTTGTGCAACGACTTCGGTAAATTTATATGCGTTTTTAGTTAAGTTCATTGACTTACCGTGGGCTGATTGTGCAGCGATACGTACATTTTCTAAACAGGTTAAATTCACAAATACACTGGAAGTCTGAAAAGTACGCGCAATTCCAGCTTTAGCTCGCTCGTGTGGTGCCAAGTCTGTGACATTTTGGTCGCCAATAAATATCTGCCCACGCGATGGTTTACGAATTCCGCTCAATAGATTAAAGAAAGATGTCTTGCCAGCCCCGTTTGGGCCAATAATTCCTAGCGTTTCATTTTGATAAACAGAGAGTGAAATGCCATCGAGAATTTTTGCACCACCGATGTCAAGAGAGAGATCGGTGGCGCTGAGTGCAGAAATCAATTGCCAACTCCTTAAAATAATGAGCTAAATATATAAAGAACCCCAGCGTATTTCTACACTGGGGCCCTTTAATCTATATGTGGTGTGTTACTTACCCACTCCTGAGATTGTCTTTTGTAATACAGGAACATAACCAGTTGCCGTCTTAGTCAGACCAACAAGGAACATTGGTTGAATAAGAAGGTGGGTAGAGGCATTGATAGTCATCAAGCCCTTGACTCCGACCCATGAGTATCCCTCAAGGTTTGAAATCATTTTATCTACATTCTGAGATGTGTTGCCAGTAAGTGCCCGGACAATCATCTTGGCGGCATCTGCCCCAGTTGATGTGAAGAGATCCTGAGTCTTCTTATTGGTGGTAAACCATGAAGCCATTGCGCTGTTTGCCTGTGATTTCGAGGCACCTGCGAAGTAGCTATTTGTCATGATTGCATTCGCGCCATCAAAGAGAGTTCCGTAGATATTGTAGGTTGCTGCTCCTGCAAGACCTGTGATTGGTCGTGACTTTGCGAAAGCGCCTTGAACCTTAAGGGAGGTCAACATTGCGCCTGCTGTAAGTGCATTTGACCAAGCGATAAAGATATAAGTGCCCTCGGCATCGACTGCTTTCTTCGCAAAAGGTGTGAAGTCAGATGTGGATGTTGGAACTTTGATCTCTTCAAAGATCGCACCCTTTGGTCCCATCAATGCCCGTGCAGCTGCAATGTTTCCAAGACCGAAAGCATTATCTTCAACGAAGAGAATTACTTTCTTACCTTTGATTGGTTTTACGCCAGCAAGTGGAGCTAAATCCTGACTTGATGAGTTACCTGAACGGAAGACATACTTGTTAGCAGCTGAAGTGACTAAGTCGTTCTTAGCTGGACCAGAGATGTACAAGATTTTGTTTTGTGCAGCTAGTGGTCCAAGAGTTAATGCAACTCCTGATGATGCAGTACCGACGATTATTTTAGTTCCGTTACCGACCATGTCTTTGAATGATGCTGTTGCAGATGCAGGATCTGCGGCATCATCTTTAGTTGTTACAACGAGCTTTACACCGTTGATTGACATCTTGCCGCCGGTGTAATAGTTCAGACCCCATTCAAGACCATCGTTATATGCAAGACCATATGAACCAAGCGGTCCTGATGACGAGGTGATTACACCAATTTTGATTTCATTCGCAGCCTGTGCTGGCGCCATGTTTGGCATGATGACAGCTAGAGAGAGTACGGCTGCTCCCAAACGTGCTAGTGAGCGCTTACGCATAGTGTGATCTCCTTGTTTATAATGCCAGCCATATCGAGGGTTGGCTTGCTTAGGGTAAATCTATCTCTGCAAGACTTACTATCGGTGACCGAATTAGACACGGTTTCATAACATTTTTAAGGAAAAAAAGGCAGAATTACACCCATGTCCCTTCCAACTCAACGAACTCTCGTTCCGGTAGCAGGAGGATCTCTCGCAGTTTTTCGATATGGGGATGGAGCAGGAGAGCCTGTCCTCTTGATTCACGGGGTGACATCATCAAATCGCGCCTTCCAAGTTTTTGCCGATGCTTTAATTGCTAGAGGAAAAGCACCATATGCAGTTGATCTTCGTGGACGTGGTGATTCAAACTCGCTAGATGGGCCTTTTGGAATGGCCCAGCACGCCGCAGACATGGAGACTGTAATTAAA
>CAYGHJ010000070.1:0-5219 GCA_964349605.1 uncultured Candidatus Planktophila sp.
GGTGGATCTTTCACGGCGCTGACTGCAATTTATGACACGATGCAGTTTGTTCGTCCTGATATCAGCACAATCTGCTTAGGTCAGGCCGCGTCTGCTGCAGCAGTAATCCTTGCGGGTGGCGCAAAAGGTAAGCGTTATGCGCTCGAGCACTCGCGTATCTTGATTCACCAGCCTTCATCTGAGGGCGGCGGACAGGCATCTGATGTGGAGATTCAGGCTAAAGAGATTGCACGAATCGCGCGTTTACAGGAAGAACTTCTCGCGCGCCATGTTGTTAAATCTGCAGCTGAGATTGAAAAAGATATTGAGCGCGACAAGATTTTGACTGCGGTCGAAGCAGTGGAATACGGAATCATCGATCAAGTATTGGCCTCTCGTAAGGCTAAGCCAGTCCAGTAATCTGCAGGTATGAAGCTATTTGAGGCGGGCTCCCTTTGGTCCTACAAGGGGTACCGTCTCTTTTGGTTTTCAACGACAATCTTTGTTCTTGGCGCATCGGCCTTTCCGATCGCGCTGGCAGTTACAGTTTTAGATGCGGGCGGTACTGCTACCTCTCTTGGGTTAATTCTCGGAGCTCGACTCTTATCGGGAGTTTTATTCGCACCTTTTGCCGGAGTTTGGTCAGATCGCCTGCCACGTAAACAGGTAATGATTGTCGCCGACCTATCTCGAGCTGTAATCGTTTTTGCAATGGTCTTTGTTTCAGCGCCGAATCTCCCACATTTTTTGTTAGCTTTGGCTGTTTTCTTAATGGGAGTTGGCGATGCATTTGGCGCGGCATCGGCTGGTGCGATCATGCCTTCACTGCTACCCGATGAGAAACTTCCGGCAGGAAACGTTGCGCGCGGGATTATGGTGAAATCGGCATCGATTATTGGCCCTGGCATAGGTGGTGCATCTGTATTTCTCATCGGTGGTCGACTTACATTTGCTTTTACCGCGATTGCATTTGCCATCGGGACTATTTTCTTAGCAAAGATTAAAGAAGATATGAACTCGGATAGAAAGCCTCAAGAAAAGTTCATGGTTGAAATGCGTGAAGGTTTACGCACCGTTCTCGACATTCCTTGGATTGGTGCGATGATCGCGATGGCATCTATTCAATTAATGGTTGTGCTAGCCGCTGAAACTGTTTTACTACCGGTAGTCACTCGGCGAGAGTTCGGCACTAATACTGTTTTTGCTCTGTCGGCTGCAGCATTTTCGGTCGGTGGGATAATCTCTGCAATCGCCTGTGTGAAGTTAAAGATTAAGCACCAGGGGCAGTTTTCAGTTCTAGTGTGGATTCTTTTGGTAATCGCACCACTATCAATTGCATTTCCAATTTCCGAAACATTTGTCGTGGTTGCTTACTTACTTGCAGGTTTTTCAGTGGGTCCTTGGGAGGCATTTTGGGCATCGGCGATTCAACGCGAAGTCCCACGTGAATTACAGGGACGTGTATTTAGTATCGACCACATGGGTTCTGTGGGATTGATGCCGCTCGGTATGGTACTCGTGGGCCCGGCAGTTACTCTCTTTGGTGAGCGAGAGTTGTTAATTGGTGCATCGGTCTTCCATGTGATTGTTTGTCTATTAGTTCTCACAGTGCCTGGAGTCAAAGATATGAAAATGCCGGAAAAACGCAACTAATTATTCTCACGGCGAACAGTTACAGGCTGAAATACCAGGGCTAAAAATACGTTAAGAATCTAAACTTTGCCCATGACAAGAATCGGTGAAACTAGCGATCTGCTCAAATGCTCCTTCTGTGGGAAGACTCAGAAGCAGGTTAAAAAACTTATTGCCGGTCCTGGCGTTTATATCTGCGACGAGTGCATCGAACTCTGCAATGAAATTATCGTTGAAGAGCTCTCTGAGGCCACATCCCTTGGCTTAGCTGAACTTCCAAAACCACAAGAGATTTTTGAATTTCTCGATCAGTATGTCATTGGGCAAGATCGAGCCAAAAAATCGCTTTCGGTTGCCGTGTATAACCATTACAAGCGTGTACAAGGCGGGCATCATGATGATTCAATCGAATTAGCAAAATCTAATATTTTACTTCTAGGACCAACGGGCTGCGGTAAGACTTTAATGGCACAGACACTTGCGCGCATGCTCAATGTACCTTTTGCAATAGCTGATGCAACTGCACTAACTGAGGCAGGATATGTTGGCGAAGATGTAGAGAATATTTTACTTAAACTTCTTCAGGCCGCAGATTACGATGTCAAGAAAGCTGAAACAGGAATTATTTATATTGATGAAATCGATAAAGTTGCTAGAAAATCAGAGAACCCCTCCATCACTCGGGATGTTTCAGGAGAAGGTGTTCAACAGGCTTTACTAAAAATACTTGAAGGAACAATCGCTTCGGTTCCGCCACAAGGTGGTCGCAAACATCCTCATCAGGAGTTTATTCAGATTGATACTACGAATGTTCTCTTTATCGTTGGTGGGGCTTTCTCTGGACTTGAAAAGATTATCGAATCACGAAGCGGTAAGGCAGGCGTTGGATTTCATGCGACCTTGCAGGATGCTGCGCAAAAGAATCGTAGGGATATTTTCGCCGATGTTATGCCAGAGGATTTATTGAAATTTGGCATGATCCCCGAATTCATTGGCCGCCTTCCAGTTTTAACTAGTGTTGAGAATTTAGACAAGCCCGCCTTGATGAAGATTCTTACCGAACCTAAAAACGCCCTTGTTAAGCAGTATCAGCGCCTCTTTGATTTAGATAACGTTGAACTTGAATTTTCAATTGAAGCCTTAGATTCAATTGCAGATCTAGCGCTCATACGCGGAACTGGTGCCCGTGGTTTGCGTGCGATTATGGAAGCGGTGCTACTTTCGGTGATGTATGACGTTCCTAGCCGAAGCGATATCGCAAAGGTCTTAGTGACCAAAGATTGCATTGAATCCGGCGCACAACCAGAGTTCATTATGCATACGGGCGATATTCCAAAGCGTTCGAGAGGGCAAAAGGGTCAAGAGGAGAAGAGCGCATAATCTAGACTGCTCCCTATGTCCGACGACCTTGCTTCCAACTTTTCACCCGCCGATATTGAGGCACAGCTTTATGAAAAGTGGGTAGCTGCTGGGTACTTCACGGCAAATTCAGCCTCGGCCAAGCCTGCGTTCACAATTGTTATCCCACCACCGAATGTCACGGGCTCGTTGCATCTTGGTCATGCTTTAGAGCACACGTTGATGGATGTATTGATTCGCATGAAGCGCATGAAGGGCTTTGAAGCGTTGTGGCTTCCTGGAATGGATCACGCGGGTATTGCGACTCAAAACGTTGTTGAAAAACAGTTAGCCGCTCAAGGATTAACGCGCCATGATTTAGGCCGCGAAGCCTTTGTTAAAAAAGTTTGGGAGTGGAAAGCCGAATCGGGTGGAGCGATTTTAGATCAGATGCGCCGTCTAGGAGATAGTGTCGATTGGTCACGAGAAGCTTTTACGATGGATGCTGGACTATCCACCGCAGTACTAACAATTTTTAAGAAACTTTATGATCAAGGACTTATTTATCGTGCCGAACGAATCATTAACTGGTGCCCAGATTGCTTAACCGCATTGTCAGATATAGAAGTAGACCACCATGATGATGCAGGAGAGTTCGTGCAAGTCCGTTATGGTGAGGGTGACGTTCAAATCACTGTTGCAACAACACGGGCCGAAACGATGTTGGGAGATGGCGCAGTTGCGGTGCACCCCGATGATGCGCGATACAAACATTTAATTGGCAAACTCGTTTTGCTTCCTCTTGCAAATCGATACATTCCAATTATTGCCGATGAATTAGTAGAAATGGATTTTGGAACCGGCGCAGTTAAGGTAACTGCAGCTCATGACCCAAATGACTTTGAAATGGCGGTGCGCCATAACGTTCCTTTCGTTGTCATTATGAATGAGCACGGCGTCATGGATGGATCCGGCACACGCTTTGATGGCATGGATCGTTTCGATGCACGCAGAGCTGTTGTTGAAGCTCTTCGCGCCGAGGGTCGCATCATGGATGAAAAACGTCCATATGTTCACGCCGTTGGACATTGCTCGCGGTGTGAAACAACCATCGAGCCACGATTATCAAAACAGTGGTTCGTAAAAGTTGGACCCCTGGCAAAGGCGGCTGGGGATGCAGTGCGCGATGGTCGGGTAAAAATTGAACCCGAAGAGTTAGAACCACGTTATTTTGATTGGATTGACAACATGCATGACTGGTGTATCTCGCGCCAACTATGGTGGGGACATCGCATTCCAGTTTGGTATGGCCCCAGTGGGGAAGTAGCTGTAGTTGGCCCAGGAGAGAATGCACCAGGTGGATTCACACAGGACCCAGATGTTTTAGATACGTGGTTTTCATCCGCTCTGTGGCCATTTTCAACTTTAGGTTGGCCAGGGCAAAGTGATGACTTAAAGAAGTTTTACCCAACTTCGGTCTTAGTTACTGGATATGACATCTTGTTCTTTTGGGTTGCCCGCATGATGATGTTTAGTCTATTTACAATGGATGGCGTAGCACCGTTTCATACAATTGCTCTGCATGGTTTAGTACGGGATCAATTCGGTAAGAAAATGTCTAAATCAAAAGGTAACACCGTTGACCCAATTGAGTTTATGGATAAGTACGGTACCGATGCACTTCGTTTTACCCTTGCCCGTGGTGCTAACCCAGGTAAGGATCAAGCTCTAGCCGAAGATTGGGTCGGTGGGTCTCGTAACTTCGCGACCAAACTTTGGAATGCAACGCGCTTTGCCATGATGAACGGAGCCAATGTCGCCGGCGATTTACCAGAAATCGCATCCCTCAATGCCATTGATAAATGGATTCTAAGCCGCCTATCTGAAACGATTTCAGAAGTTGATGTACTCTTCGAACGGTACGAATTTGCTCGCGCCTGCGAGCTTATGTATCACTTTGCTTGGGATGATGTATGTGATTGGTACCTAGAGCTTTCAAAAGAGAGCTTCTCATCTGGAGAAGCCGAAGCAACAAAGCGAGTACTTGGTTTTGTACTTGATCAACTATTTCGCCTTATGCATCCGGTTATGCCATTTATAACTGAAACAATGTGGACCGCTTTAACTGGGGGAGAGTCTCTAGTAATCGCGCAGTGGCCACAAGCTCAGGCAGAGCACATTGATAAAAGTGCTGAAAAGTTAGTTGGCGAACTGCAAGAGATTATTACTGATGTGCGTAGATTCCGTAATGATCAAGGAATTAAAACTTC
>CAYGHJ010000071.1:0-5179 GCA_964349605.1 uncultured Candidatus Planktophila sp.
TATTGTCGGCCATGCACATTGGTGCAGCTGCAGAGATGAGATTTGGATACTTCTCTGCAAGTCCCTGAGTGATAACTCCACCAAGGGATGAACCCCACGCGACAACCTTTGTAGTCTTTGGGAACTGCGCTTTGAACACACCAATTAACTCAACGTTTGTAGCTATCGCTGAATCTGGATTCCACCCTTGTCGGGCAAAGCCAGAACCTACGACTGCAACTCCTTGACTAAATAAGTACTGTGCAACTGCAGCATTTCCACCCGGAACAGGCTCTGGTGTATTAGTAACTTTGTATCCACCAATGAGGGGAATTCCAACTGGAATATCTATGTTGTAACGATATCCATGCGAGTACAAAGCGACCGTTCCATTGAAATTTGCTGGAACCATCATTGAGTATGGAGCACCATCTGATGTCACGCCCACACATGATTGGATGGGTGATTTACCATCGCATGCAGGTGCAGCGTTTGCAACTGAGGGAATCGAAACAATGATTCCAGTTACAAGTGCGGTTGCACTAAATAGTGCAACTAAACGTTGTTTTCTCATTAGTTTGGTAATCCCTTCGCTGGCATTGCTGGGCGCTTGTATGTTGATTTAACAACTGCGCCTGCACCTGAATCGGTTGTGTAGGTGACATATGTTCCACCAAGTGGAAGTAAGTCTCCCGTTGGAGAATACTTGCCAACCCAGTAGCCAGTTAGTCCTACGTGACTCTTAGCTGAGTATCCAACTGGAGTAAGCGCAGAGTTAGCTAAAGTAGCGCCCTTAGTATTTAGAACTGCCATCAATGACTTACGCGTTGGATTTTGTCCAGCAGCCTTAAGTGCTTGAGCAGTCATGAAGGCGGTGTTCATACCAAGTAAAACGTTGAGATCAAAGACTGATCCTGGAACGGCTTTGGCATAAATATCTGAGAAGAGTTTGATGTACTCATCATTTAAATCAGTGGTAGCTGGCACCGGTGAAAAACCAATGGCGTTATATAGAACGCCAGCTGGGACTCCTGTTAACTTGATAGTTGTAGCATCGCCACCGACTGAACCAAGCATCCACTGTGGTGCATATTTCAACACAGCCGCCGTACCGAGCATTGCAGAGGTTGCACTCGATACTCCAAAGAGAATCACTACGTCGGCTTCAGCGGCCTTGAACTTTGTAATCCAACCCGCAGCAGCTGCAGCGCCTTGTGAGCCTGATGCATATGGAACTTTTACTGCAAAGTTGATACCGGCAGTTTTAAAACCTGCGAGCGCATCGCTTCCGAAGTCATCATCTTGATACAGGAGGCCGATTTTCTTTCCAGCAAAATTTTCCTTAATGTACTCACCCATAATCTTGGCCTCCATAATATATGAAGGTAAAATTGCATACGTAGTTGGGTACTTCTTCACATCGGCAAATCCGCTAAATCCTGTATTAACAAAGAGAACAGGTATTCCGCGCCTAGAAGGGTTAACTGAGGATGCGACAGCCTTTACATTCGCAGTTCCAAGAGGTGCAAGAAGCGCCATGACTTTATCTTTTAGGATAAGTTCGTTGGTCTTTGCAACTGCTTCGGTAGGTACATAGCGATCATCTTTTACGATGAGGGATATCTTGCGACCATTAACCCCACCATTTGCATTGAGATAATCGAAGTAAGCCTTTGCGGCTCCTGGGATCTTGTTGTAACCAAGAGATGCCGCCCCAGTCATTGGTAAAGTCATACCGAGTTTGATCTCGGATGAGCTCACGCCAACTTCTGCCGCGTTTGCCGGGACTGCAGTTGCAGTCAAGCTCGCTACGGCAAGCACCGCAGAAACTGAGATCAGTTTCCGGCGATTCATTGCTTTCATATGTTTCCTTCCATCGAGGGTTTAGGTAGAGCTTTACAACCTTTTCTTCGCCGCTTTTTTAGCTGCGCGCGCTCGATGTTGTTCAACTGGTCCATTGGGTACAAATAGAACAGTCACAATCAAGAGCGCACTAACTATAAAGCCTGGCAAATTTGTGGTGATGTTCTCAGAGCTTCCGATGCGGTGTGCCACCACATCGGCAATCTCTGGGATTGCCACCAATACCACTGCCCCAATCATGACCCCTGAGAGGGTACTTACGCCAGATAGAACCGCCCCCGTCAGGAGGGCAAAAGAGAGAGCGAGAGGAAAGGCGCTGGGTGAAACGGTTCCAATTGTCATGGATAACAGCGCGCCAGCCAACCCAGCAATCCCGGCGCTTATGGTGAAGGCCAGAATCTTGCTTCTGCCAGTATTGATGCCGCAGATCTGGGCAGCGACCTCATTGCTGCGGCCTGCGCGCCAATTTCGACCATACCGAGAGCTCAAAATATTACTGAGTAACCATGTTGAAATAAGCGCTGCCAAAGCTGCGATCCAAAAAAACCACTTGTATTGTGTGAAATCTTCACCTAATCCAAGGGGTGGAAATCCAACATCAAAGAGAAGACCTTGCTCTCCGCCGAGAATGGAGAATTGATTGGCGAGTGAGGGCAGACCTATTGCCAGGGCAAGCGTCGTGCCAGCTAAATACGGGCCAGATAATCTCGCCGCTGCAGCGCCAAGAAGTGCACCCCCAACGGCAGTGGCTAAAACTGCAACAAAAAAAGTTAAAATGATTGGAATTTGAAATTCATTGCGCGCAAGCGTTGCACTATATGCACCAATTGCCATGAGAGCGCCGTGACCCAGCGAGACTTGACCTGAATAACCAGTGAGTAAAATGAGAGAAGATATAGCTATAACGAAAACTGCAATCGATGCACCTTGGTACACGCGCAGTTCATCTACGCGATTACCAGCCAAGAATAGGAGAAATCCAAAGAAAAGAAATAAAGTAAAATGCGCGCGGGGTTTTAACTTATGCACGGCGCCCCACCTTTTCTCCAATTATTCCCTGAGGGCGTATAAAGAGAACTAATAAAAGAACCACGAAAGGTGCGATAAAGAAAAGCCCACCACTGAGATAGATCAGTACAAAGGAGATGACAACTCCTAAAAAAAGTCCGCCGATAACCGCGCCAAGCAGACTATCTAGGCCGCCGATAACTGCGGCAATAAAACCCGAAACTAGAAGCAGTGAAAACTCAATTGAGTCAGGTGAGAAATTTCCATTTCCATTGACGGTCTGAAAAACTCCTGCAACCGCACCTGCCGCACCTGCCAACGCCCAACCTAAAGTTCTTATTAGATCTACTCGAATTCCAGATAAACGCGCAATTTCAGGCGCATATGCCGAAGCACGAAGAGATAAACCTAAATTAGTTCGTTGAAAGAGAATGGTAAGTAAGACCATTAAAATAAAGGTTGTTATTAAAATAAGCAGTTTTAGTGGGGAAAAAACTATAACTTCACCATTTACCGTAAAACCATTATTTGAGACAGGTGGAGGAATTCGTAAATCTTGACCACCCCAAATCATCGCAATTACAGAGCGAATTAAACCCAATAATCCAAGGGTTGCAATAATTGGTGCCACAGCTGCGATCGGGCCACTGGATGAGTGTTTAACTAAAACGCGCATTAAAATTACTTCTACAAGTGCAGAAAATATGGCTCCGCCAAGCATCGCAATCGGTAAAGCGAGCCAGAATGATCCAATTCGGGTTACTGCTTCATATCCAAAATATGTTGACAGTAAGGCCATGCCAGCTTGAGCAAAATTTATGACTCGTGTGCTTCGCCAGACTAATACAAATGCAATCGCCATTAGTGAGTAAATAGAGCCAGCGGTAATACCAATTAATATCGTGTTAAGTAATTGCATAGTTAATACCCCAAATAAGCAGCGCGCACTGCTGGATCATCAATGAGCGCCTGTGCATGATCAACTGCGACCACTTTTCCAAGATTTAGAACGATTCCTAGATCTGCAATTCTGAGAGCACCCATTGCATTTTGTTCAACTAACACAACGGTTAAACGCATTGATGTGGTTAAATCACGAATTGTTTGAAAAATCTGCTCAACTACAAGTGGGGCTAATCCGAGCGAAGGCTCATCGAGAAGAAGTAATTTTGGTTTTGACATCAAAGATCGTCCAATAGCTAGCATCTGGCGTTCGCCACCTGAAAGTGTGTCCGCTCTTTGCGCCAATCTCTCACCAAGGCGCGGAAATATTGAAACTACTTGGCCAAGAGTTTCAACCATTTCTTTCTTATCGCGTCGCCAAATTGCACCCAGCTCAAGATTCTCTTTGACGGTTAACTCTGGGATTACAGATTTGCCTTCGGAAACATGTGAGATTCCTTTTCTTACTAGCATCTCGGGTTTATCTCCAAGAATTGACTCGCCCATCCAGCTAATTTTTCCATGCGAGGCTTTATTCAAGCCCGAGATTGCCCTTAATAAACTCGTCTTTCCAGCCCCATTAGAGCCAATCACCGCGGCCAGTGCTCCAGTTGGTATCGCCAAAGAGAGTGAGTTAATTGCACGTATGGCACCATAGTGAACGCTTAAATGAGAAACATTGAGTGTCATTTATGCACCGTTCCTAAATATGCTGCTATTACCGCTGGATCTCGTCGGACAGTTTCAGCGCTGCCGCTTGCGATAACTTCTCCAAAGTTGAGTACATATAGTTTGCTGCAGACTGACATGATTACATCCATGTGATGCTCAACCAATAGCACCGACATCTGTGTGCTTAAATTTCGAATGAGTGTATTCATCCACTCAATATCTTGTACCCCTAATCCTCCGGCAGGCTCGTCCAACATTAAAATTCGCGGTTCACTCACTAAAGCTCGAGCAATCGCAACACGTTTAGTATCGGGATAGGACAAGGTGTCGGCACGACGAGCGGCAAGGCCACCTGCGTAGACGCGCTCGAGAGCGATTCGCGCCCTTTCACGAATTCGATTCTCATCTTTTACATTTCTGGCGAGCGCAGCAGAAACTAAACCGGTTTGTGCTAAGTGTTGTGCACCGATCATGACATTTTCTATAACGCTTAAATCCCCGAATAAACCGACTCCTTGAAGCGTACGCGCGATACCAAGATCAACTAACTCATCTGGGCGTGGAAAATTTCGACGCTCGCCCTGTAAAAAAAATCTTCCCTCATCTGGAACCACGAGTCCGCACAGTGCATTAAATAAAGTGGTCTTGCCAGCGCCATTGGGACCAATGAGACCAACGACCTCATTGCTGCCGATCTCAAGGTAGACATCATTGA
>CAYGHJ010000072.1:0-5128 GCA_964349605.1 uncultured Candidatus Planktophila sp.
GTGGAGCTGAGGGGATTTGAACCCCTGACCCCCTGCATGCCATGCAGGTGCGCTACCAGCTGCGCCACAGCCCCAATTTATTGAGAAGTGCCAAACCTTACCGTATTTATTTCGCCATCATTGAACTGGTGGAGCGCCGCTTTCTTCTCCGTAGACAGGCTCTGGAATAGAACCAGCGTTATGTTCAACTAAATTCCATTGACGAGGATTGCGTTCAAGAACTGACCAGGATGCATTTGAAAGACCACCGATAACACCCCAGTGCGTTAGGGGAAGTTGCAGTAAGTGGCCTAATACGCAACGGGCAGTGCCACCATGTGTTGCAACAACTAATAACTGATCGCTCTTTCCTTTGAGTTCTTGCATAATTACACCAACGGCGCGCAAGGCGACTTCACTGCGCTTCTCCCCTGTTGTGCCTGCAGGATTATCGTCGCCATCTATCCAACGGATGAAGTTTTGAAAGTCCTCGGCCCGATTCTCTTTTCCGGTTTTGCCTTCCCACAGTCCACCGTTTGTCTCACGCAGATTTTCATCGGTAGTAATTGGCAGTCCCGTTAATTTTGCTAATGCCATTGCAGTTTCGTGGGCACGGCTTAAATCACTTGAAATAATGGCAGTTGGGTTCATGCCTGCCAAAATCTCAGCAGCATGTTTGGCTTGATAGCGACCAACATCATTTAATTCGATGTCGGAGTGCCCCTGAAAGCGATTGGCCATATTCCAATCGGTTTGGCCATGACGCCATAAAACGACGCGATTACCGGTCATTTGCAGCGGCAGCTTTCACGGCATCTAACTCAATCGTCGGACAGTCATTCCACAATCGATCGAGCATGTAGTACTTTCGAAGTTCGGTGCTTTGAATGTGCACAACCAAATCAGAGTAATCGAGAAGAATCCACTCAGGACCCTTTTCGCGGCGGGCAGGTTTTTCTCCGATTGAAGTTAATTTTCTTTCAACTTCATCGGCAATAGCATCGACCTGCGCAACATTTTGTCCCGTAGCGATAAGAAAAACTTCGCTTAAAACTAATTGATCTGATAAATCGATTGCAATGAGATCAGTACCCATTTTTTCGATTACAGCAGCGGCGGCTGCTTGAGTGATTTCGAGGGTGCGTGCGCTAATTGTCATAGAGCCTATTCTCGCTTATAAATGTGGCTACGATTTCCGGCACCTCTGCACTGAGACCCGCACGAACCGCGGTTGCCGATACATCCAAGGCAGCGATATCGATGCCATGAGGGGTAAATCCAGGTCGATTTATGCAGATTATTGAGGCTAGTTTGTGAAGCTCATCGGCCCTATGCCACTGATCGATCTTTGAATAAGCATCGGAGCCCATAATGAGAAAAATCTCATCATCAGGATATGCAGTTCGGACCGCCTCCACCGTATCTATTGCATAGCTAGGACCTTCGCGAAGGATTTCGATTGGGTTGACTTCAACGTGTGCCGAAATATTTTTAGGCAGCGTTGAGATTGCAAGTTGGCACATCGTTCGACGGGCCGCACCAGATGCAATCGGGCTATTTTCTCGGAGTAATGGCTGACCAGCGGGCACAAGAATTAAGCGATCAACGATCTTCTTTTCGATAAGTTGGCTAATTACTTTTAAATGACCATTGTGAATCGGATCGAAAGTCCCGCCATAAATTCCTACTCGGGACAAATTAATCCCGGTCTAAGCGCAAAGCTAAATAAAGAAAGAGTGTGAGAACTGCGAAAGTTACAACGCCATAAGCAATAGTTGGCATTGGTAATTCGCGAAGAGCTTCAGCGGCGAGGTTATTCATGCCACAAATCCTACTACGAGCCCGCGAGCAATTCTTTAAATTTCATCTCATCAATGATGGGAACACCTAGTTCTTGGGCCTTAGCTAACTTAGAACCAGGCTCGATACCTACTAAGAGATAGTCGGTCTTTTTTGAAACCGCTGAAGCCGCTTTGCCACCATGGGCCGTGATCGTTTCGGCGATTGAATCTCGGGTATAACTCTCCAATCCCCCGGTTACTACAAAAGTTAAGCCCGCAAGAGTTTGCCGATATTGCGTAAACGCCTCGGTTTTAACACGCACTCCAGCTGCGGCCCACTTTCGAATAATCTCTTGGTGCCAATCAACTGCAAACCACTCGATGATGGATTCGGCAATGGTTGTGCCGACGCCATCGATTTCGGCAAGTTCAGCCGCAGTTGATGTGGAGATTTTTTCAATTGAGCCGCAATGGGTTGCAAGTGCCTGTGCAGCAGTGGGTCCTACGTGTCGAATTGAGAGTGCAACTATAATTCGCCACAAAGGTGCGCTTTTTGATTTTTCAAGTGCGGATAGAAGTTTCTCAACATTTAATCCCAGCTCGCCATCTTTTTTAGTAAAGAAATCAGAGGTAGCTAACTTCTCTCTTGTTACATCAAAGAGATCGGATTCATCGGTAATTATTCGAGCTTCAAGCAAAGCGGTGGCTGCTTCATAACCTAAAACATCGATATCTAAGGCAGCACGTGAGCCGATGTAATAAAGACGCTCACGTAACTGGGCAGGACAACTTTGTGCATTAGGGCAGCGAATGTCTACATCGCCTTCCGACATCGCACGCAGTACCGATCCGCACTCTGGACAGTTCGTTGGCATCACAAATGCAACTTCGCTACCTGTGCGTCGCTCAACTACTGGGGTTAAAACTTCAGGAATCACATCACCGGCTTTGCGAATTACGACAACATCGCCGATTAAAACTCCTTTTCGTGCAATCTCAGAAGCGTTGTGCAAAGTAGCGTTGGTAACGGTTGAGCCGGCGACTTTAACGGGCTCCATAAAAGCAAATGGTGTTACCCGTCCCGTACGCCCAATGCTCACCCTTATATCGAGTAATCGAGTAGTGACCTCTTCAGGTGGATATTTAAATGCAATCGCCCATTTTGGCGCTCGCGATGTAAAGCCTAATTGAGACTGCTCAGCCATTGAATCTACTTTAATGACAACGCCATCGATCTCATGTTCGACATCGTGGCGGTGAAGTCCGTAATACTCAATATATTTTTCAACTTCGGTTCGGGTCGCACAGACTGAGAAACGATTGCTCGTTGGTAAACCAAGTTTCTTTAAAGCCGCATATGCCTGACTTTGAGATGTAAATGCAATTCCCTCTCTCGCACCAACTCCATGGACTATGAGGGATAGTGGGCGCGAGGCCGTGACCCGAGGATCCTTTTGTCGCAGTGATCCTGCGGCGGCGTTACGTGGATTTGCAAATAGTGGTTTACCTAACTCTTCAAGACCATCATTGAGTTCGTTGAAGGCGGCCAGTGGAAAAAATACTTCTCCCCGTATTTCAATCAATGAGGGAATTTTCGTGCCTGTTAAGTTATGAGGCAGGTTCTTAATTGTCTTAACATTGAGGGTTACATCTTCACCTGTGGTTCCGTTCCCACGCGTTAAACCACGAATTAATTGACCGTTTTCATAAGTCAAATTTATTGCTAGGCCATCTATTTTGAGCTCGCACAAATATGTAGGGTGCTCTGTCTCTTTTTCAACGCGATCAAACCAGGCCTCTAGTTCGGCAAGATCAAAAACATTATCAAGGCTCATCATCTTTTCGATATGGTCGTGCTGGGCAAAAGTCGTTGAAAATCCACCGCCGATCCCAAGGGATGGTGAATCGGGTTCGCATAACTCGGGATTTTCGGCCTCTAGAGCTCTAAGTTTAAGAAGTAGTTCATCAAATGCGGCGTCGGAAATCGTTGGTGCATCTAATACGTGATATTTAAATTGATGCTCTCTTATTTGATTAGTCAGATCGGAGATTTTGTGACGTGCTTGGCTACTCATTATTCGGTCTCACAGATTGTCGCCGAACCCACTACGCGGTCACCATCGTAAATCACCATCGCCTGGCCGGTAGCAAGTCCAAGTAGCGGTGATTCCAAAACCGCTACAAGTAATTCATTCTCAACAAAATATCTGCACGGTAGCGCTGCCCCATGCGCACGAATTTGAACGAAACCGGTCTGCTCTTGATTATCGACCGCTGGTCCGCACCAGACTGGCCGCTCTCCACGCATAACCGTAATCGCTAAATCCTCTCGCGTGCCAACGACAACCGTATTAGTGGTGGGTTCTATCTTTACGACAAAACGTGGTGAGCCATCAGGGGTAGGAATCGTTAGGCCTAATCCTTTGCGCTGGCCGATTGTGTATGTGTATGCGCCCTTGTGTTCGCCGATTTTAGTGCCGCTCTGGTCGAGGATTGGACCGGTTTCACTTCCTAATCGATCACGTAACCACCCAGCGTTATCGCCAGATGGAACAAAACAGATGTCGTGACTATCGGGTTTTTGGGCTACAGCTAAACCGCGAACTTGCGCCTCTTTGCGGATATCAACTTTTGTCGTATCCCCCAGTGGAAAAACTGCACCAGATATCTGCTCGACCGTTAAAACCGATAAGACATACGACTGATCCTTCGAGTGATCAACTGCGCGATGCAGCGTTTTTCCACTCTCACTCATCTGCGTACGGGCATAGTGGCCAGTGACAACTCCATCAAAACCCATTGCACGGGCACGATCTAAAACCGCTGCGAACTTAATTTTTTCATTGCACCGTAGACATGGATTAGGCGTGCGGCCAGCGGCATATTCAGCTAAGAAGTCTTCAACGACACCGTCATGAAACTCTTCGGCCATATCCCAAATATAGAAAGGGATTCCGATGACATCGGCGGCACGGCGCGCATCATGTGAGTCCTCGATAGTGCAACAGCCTCGGGCACCCGAGCGATATTTTTGTGGGTTAGCCGATAGCGCTAAGTGCACGCCTATTACTTCGTGGCCTGCCTCAACGGCTCGCGCTGCGGCAACTGCCGAATCAACGCCGCCGCTCATCGCTGCAATTAACCTCATAGTGAGTGTGCCGCCCTTCCACGGGCAATTACATCGGGAAGTACTGAGACAACAAAGTCACACTCCTGCTCAGTACTCGTTGCGCCAAAAGAGAAGCGAAGCGATGACTGCGCTGAAGCTTCACTATGGCCCATCGCAAGTAAAACATGACTTGCCTCATGTACTCCGGCACTACATGCTGAGCCGGTAGAACAGGAGATGTGCTCGCCATCCATAAGTA
>CAYGHJ010000073.1:0-5069 GCA_964349605.1 uncultured Candidatus Planktophila sp.
ACCCACGCGGTCGGGTGTGTTGCACCCGTTTCGCATGGTTGATGCAAATAGTTTTCCAACTTTTTACACGCACAAGCAACAAAGCCCTATGAAAGAGCAGGGCTGAAGATTAACCCAACCGCGCTCAAAGAGTCAAAACGGCCCTTTTACTCCTACTTGGAAGGGCCAGCCCCAATATGGGCCGCGACACGCCGTGGGCTTTGTAAAATTGCTGCGCCAAAACTATGGACCAACACTTGTTAAAAAAGTGTTTTTTGCGATGATATGAGCATGTTTCTTACCGTAAATGGCCAGCGTTTACACATCGTTCTTATGGGTTCAGGGTCCAAAACCATTCTGGCGGTTGGTGGGTGGACGGGCAGTTGGGAGCTCTGGGAAGAGCCTTTAACAATGCTCAGTACCAAAGGCTGGCGAGCCATCGCATTTGATCATCGTGGATCAGGTGAATCCCCCGTTGCCCCCGCCTCAATCTCAGTCCAATCCATGGTCGATGACCTCGTGGGAGTACTCGATCAACTAGAAATCTCCTCCTGCGTGCTTGCCGGGGAGTCGTCAGGTGGTGCAATCGCCCAAATCGCTGCCGTTCAGTACCCAGATCGTTTTAGCGGTCTGGTCCTAATTGATTCCGCCTCAACGCAGCGTTTGCCTATTGGAAGCAACTCTTTGGCCGCAGCGTGTAAAGAGAATTATCCAGAGGCCGTTAAAGCATTTATTTATAAATGCCTGCCAGATCCAGGTTGGGACCATGTGCGCCGCTGGGGATTCAACTTGCTCATGCGCGCCGAGCCAGAACAAGCTGTTCGACTCATCGAGATGTGGCAGGAGGCAGATGTACCAGTTATCGATGTGAGTCAGATAAGACAGCCGACCTTGATCATCCATGGCACAGAGGATTTGATTGTTCCAATCGAAACCAGCCGAAAACTAAACCAAGCTATCTCACAATCACGCCTAATTGAGATAAGTGGAGCCGGCCATGTGCCAACGATGACTCACTCAGACGAGGTAGTTGCAGCAATCTCAGATCACTTTGGATGACACTGGAAATAGTGGGCTAAGTTATTAAGAAGTTTTATAGTCACACATGGCAATATCACTGTTAAGAAAATCGCCACCTTAATGAGTCCTCTCTTACTAAATTAACGTCAACTGCGATTGAGAATAAAACAATGTGATCTCTAACTATTTCTTCAGCAAATTGAAGGTATAGGAGGATTCACTCAACACTGCACCCGTAGAAGTGTCATAGCAGATTGCAGGAAGCGTTCCAGATAAGGTAGCTCCGTTCCACTGCCATGTATATGGGCCACGCAGACCGCCAGCGGTATTTGGTAATGTCACTGTGATTGCACTGCCGACTCTGGTTCCATTAACAGAAACACCGTTATTGATGTTTCCAGTAATTTTGCCTCCTTGGCTCTCTTGCAGGGAAATGGATCGGAAAATCTTCTGAGCTCCACAGTTACCACTAATTCCTGCCGGCTGAATATTAGGCCAATCAATATCTCCACTGTACGTTCCAGTTGCAGATGCCGTGAAAGTAGCGGTCACTGCAGAATCTGCATTGAGAGTTAAAGTGCATGTACCAACTCCCGTGCAGGCACCTGACCAATTGGAAAAAACCGAACCGACTGCTGTATTAGCGGTTAAAGTCACCCGCGTACCAACAACATAGTCGCCTTGACACGTAGCGCCGCAATTGATGGTTCCGGAATTAGCACTAACCGTGCCCTGCCCATCACCATTCTTAGTAATCGTAATTCTAAAATTTGGTGGCGGAGTTACAGTTACCGTAGTAGTTTGGCATGACTCTCGTGCAACAGAATCAACTGCACATACTCCAAAAGTAAATATTCCTTGCGCACTCGCAATGCCAATTAGCCTTCCATTAATATCAACACTCATTCCTAAAGGTGGAAGACCTCCAGCAAATTGGGTTGACACAAAATGATAGGGAGGCGTTCCTGAGGTGGCAGTTGCTACCTGAACATTGCACAGTACTAATGCAGCACAAATGGCAGGAATCATCGTAATAACGGGTTCAGGCACATAAGTAGTAATAGTGAAAGTGACATTGACTGATGCTGGTGGAACGGCAGAATCGGTAACAGTTATGGTAAATGGGGCAGAGATAGTGCGCGTAATACCTGAGCCCAATATGGCGCCGCGACCAGTAATAATGCATGTATTTGGAACTATCGCATAACCAACAGGAAGGGATGAACCAGGTCGAAGATTACAAAAACTTGCACCCCGTCCACCTGTCGCAACTATCGTTGCTCGATATTCCTGTCCGGAGATTGCCGCCGGTAATTCGATTGTTGTCACGCGCAATGTTGAGGTTGGTGTAAGTGTTGGTTTCGGTGTTGATTGCGCTCCAAGCACCCGAAGTTTTGTTGTTACACAAGCAGTATTTCCTGGCGCAGTACCGGTCACAGGGCGTTTTGCTCCCGTTGCACAGATTTTCAATGCATAAGTTTTAATTTTCGCGGATTTTGAAACAACTCCACTGAATTTTCCAGTGGATGAATTCAAATGAATGCCCAATGGCAAACTGCCGACAATTTTCCAGATATATGGAGGGCCAGTACCACCCGTGGCGCCACTGGAGAATGAATACGAAAAGGCTTTACCCTGGGTGGCCTGTGGTAATTGCGCCGGTACTTCCAACGCTACGACTTGATAAGCATTTGCAGAACTCATTGGAACCGCACTTATAACTCCGCTGGCTGTCGATATTGCCAGAGCGAAAACTATTGTCGACAGAATCCGTCGCACGTTTTTTACGCTACGCCGACAGAAAAATCCTGTCAAGAGTGGACGCTCTCTTATTCCTAGTGATTGCCACGTGAATAGTTGAGAATTGAAAACTACAACTGGTAAAACTCTTCTGGTAGGTGGGACGTAGAGGATTATTGAAATGGCGCTAAAGCTAAGTCAAATAACCACAAGTTTCTAGAGGTGCAGTGTGCGAGAAACTCTCATCGACAATCAGGTGATACGCAGTGATCCATCTAATGACTCGATAACATGCCAATCTCTCCAAGACTTTTAGCGCACCCGATTGCTGTCGCTGACTTCGTCTCGCGACGAGCGACTTTATTTCTACGGCCGATACTTTTCTAATTGAACTTTAACTGGACCGGAGGAGTGCTAGCGCTCTTAGAACTGTTCCATTTTATCGCTTACAATGACTAGAAATTCAGAATAGTATTTTTTGCAAAACTTCGAATTAAGAAGCCCAGGGGATTACTAAACCAAATTTAAGTAATGAGGAGAGAACCGAGGGCACGTCTAGAAAGAGTTGTTTATGTTTCTTGACACAATTCAAGCTTTCTGAACTTCTAAAACTTAATAACTAAGGGGGATTGTTGTGACCGAAAACAGTGAAGAGCCAATCCAATCCGTGAGCGATAATGGGGGCGGGAAGAAGAAAAAGAAGCGAAGTGCAAAGAAGATCATAGGTATAGTTGTATTAGCGATTGCAGGATTGCTTGTGGTTTCCACATTTTTTGTGAATTCTGCAACAAAGGCTCCATTGGCCGTAAGCGATCTCTTCCTTAACAGTGTCCAAGCAGGTGATGCTGGTTTAGCATATGAGTTATTTTCGAGTGAAGCGAAGACAACAATTTCACTTAATCAATTGCAGTCGGTTGTGAGTAGAGTTGGACCTATTCTCGATTCCACCGAAAAAGTTACTGGTAAGACAATCAATGGTGAAACTGGCTCAGCGGCAACATCGCAAATTACATACGAAATCAAGGGCACTGATGGGAAGACCTACGAAGTGATTGTCAATCTGGTGAAAGAGAACGACATTTGGCGAGTTCTCAACTTTGATAGTAACGCTAAATAACGCGATGAATTGAAGCTTTCTGGCTTGGAGTAGGAGTGACTACAGGCGTGGTGCTGACGAGTAATCCAACTAATCGTTATTACATCCCATTAAGGTAAGAAAGTCTTTCAACAACTATCACGTGATACGTAGCGATCCATCCTCGTTGAAATCAAATGCTCCCCATGCAACTTCCCATAAGTAACCATCTGGATCCGTGAAGTATCCGGAGTAGCCACCCCAAAAAGTATCAGCAGCGGGCTTAACAATGTTGGCACCAGCCGCCACTGCCGTTGCCAACACTTCGTCAACCTCTGCACGTTCCCTAACATTGTGTGCCAATGTGATCCCAGAAAACTTCGAACGCGGTTCGTTCCACTCGGGGCTTATGTCATCAGCGAGATCTTGATATGGATAGAGCGCGAGAGTAACGCCTTGTGTCTGAAAGAAAATTATGCCGCTATCTGGTGACGCAGTAGTCGGCAGCCCAAGACCATCTTTATAGAAGCGGTAGGAACGCTCAAGATCTGCTACACCCAAAGTGATTATCGAAATACGAGGCTCCATCGACAAAGATTACTACTCAACAAGTACAACAAGCCAGGGCTGTGATCCGCGCTTAGATCAAAGCCTATTTGGGGAAGCCAGTAAATTATTCGCGAGAGTAATCTCATTTGTGATGGAATTGCCCCATGGAAATTGTCCGCCCCGAAATGATTTATCTGAATAGTTTTAAGAATGCATTAATTCAAGCGATTTCCTTAGGTACGATCTCAGATATTAAGGAAGCGCAACGCGATCTTTCAGAGATAGAGGAAAATCCAGAAGCTTTTTTAGCCAAACAGGAAGACCCGCATGCTCTAGGTGGAGATGTGAAACTTCCTGATGGTTCTCTCGTTCCTCGTTTGCCAGGAATTACCCGCTGGATGTGGGATGGAGAAGTCTCCGGGAGTATCAACTTTCGCTGGCAAACAGGATCGACAGATCTACCCCCTACCTGTTTAGGGCACATTGGATATGAAGTTTTCTCATGGAAACAAAACAAAGGATATGCATCGGCAGCGCTCAAGGAGATACTTCCTGAAGCAGTTAAGTTGGGGATGCCTTTCGTTGAACTTACTACTGACGTTGATAACTTAATTTCGCAGAAAGTAATTAAGAAAAACGGTGGAATCCTTCACGAGAGATTTGTTAAGCCAGCAGTCCATGGTGGAACGGATGGTTTTAGGTTTCG
>CAYGHJ010000074.1:0-4924 GCA_964349605.1 uncultured Candidatus Planktophila sp.
AAGTGGCCAAAGGTGTCGAATTAAGACACAATAGTGTTGTGAAATTATCGAGCACCCAAACAGTTGGAAAATCCGATGATCCACGCACCCGTGAACTCGTTGCCCGCTCGATTCTTGAGAATGGACCATCGAGTGCTCCGATACTTGCCCTTCGATTGGGACTCACTCCCGCCGGCATTCGACGCCACTTAGATCTCTTAGTAGCAGATGGCATTTTAGAGGCGCGTCAACCTCATCCCGCTGTCGTACGTGGTCGCGGCCGCCCCTCAAAAGTTTTCCTTATGTCAGATTCTGGGCGAGAGAAATTTGAACATTCATATGATGACCTCGCAGTTTCGGCCCTTAAATTTATGTCGGCTCAAATGGGGGAGCACTTAGTTGCCGGTTTTGCTAATAGTCGTGCCGATGAGATTGAACGAAAAGCCGCGCTCGTTCTAACTAAGAAGGGTAACAAGAGCGTAGAGCTTGCTCGGTTTTTAACTGAACAGGGATATGCGGCGAGTGTTGAAGTTCGCCCTATGGGTGAAGAACTTTGTCAACATCACTGTCCGATAGCCCATGTTGCGGCGGAGTTTCCTCAACTGTGTGAGGCCGAGACAGAAGCTCTCTCGCGTTTACTTGGAACACATGTGCAGCGTTTAGCGACCATAGCTCATGGCGACGGTGTGTGCACAACTTTT
The DNA here is from genome assembly GCA_964349605.1 of uncultured Candidatus Planktophila sp. Classification (GTDB taxonomy): domain Bacteria; phylum Actinomycetota; class Actinomycetes; order Nanopelagicales; family Nanopelagicaceae; genus Planktophila. The sequence goes on from CAYGHJ010000074.1 coordinate 681, forward strand.
ATTCCTACTCCACAAGCAGGCATCAACAACAGAAAGGTACGTGCATGACGATCGCACATCCAGAACTCGAAGGCCTCGGAAACTATGAATACGGTTGGTCAGATAAGAGTGAAGTTGGTACAAATGCACGCCGCGGAATTAATGAGGATGTTGTTCGAGATATTTCTGAGAAGAAATCTGAACCGCAGTGGATGCTCGACCTTCGATTAAAAGGCCTGTCGCTCTTTGAAAAAAAACCAATGCCAAATTGGGGCTCAGATCTTTCGGGAATCTTCTTCGATACCATCAAATACTTCGTACGCTCTACCGAAAAACAGGCGGCGACATGGGATGACCTTCCTGAAGAGATTAAAAACACATACGATCGATTAGGTATTCCAGAGGCCGAGAAACAACGTTTAGTCTCTGGAGTAGCTGCGCAATATGAGTCTGAAGTTGTCTATCACTCAATACGCGAAGATTTAGCGGCCCAAGGAGTAATTTTCTTGGATACCGACACGGCGCTAAAAGAACATCCAGAGTTATTTAAGGAGTATTTCGCAACTGTAATTCCAGTCGGCGATAATAAATTTGCAGCGCTTAACACTTCAGTGTGGTCGGGAGGATCCTTTATCTATGTGCCAAAGGGAGTCCATGTCGATATTCCTTTGCAGGCATATTTTCGAATTAACACTGAAAATATGGGTCAATTCGAGCGCACATTGATTATCGCTGATGAGGATTCATATATTCACTACGTTGAGGGATGTACCGCTCCGATTTACAAATCCGATTCTTTACACTCTGCAGTTGTCGAAATTATCGTTAAAAAAGGAGCACGTGTTCGATACACAACAATTCAGAATTGGTCGAACAACGTCTATAACTTAGTAACTAAGCGCGCGACGTGTGCAGAGGGTGCCACTATGGAATGGGTCGATGGAAATATCGGCTCGAAAGTGACAATGAAATACCCTGCAATCTTTTTAATGGGAGCACACGCGAAAGGCGAGACTCTCTCTTTGGCTTTTGCGGGCGAGGGTCAACACCAAGATTCAGGTGCAAAAATGGTTCATGCCGCGCCTTATACGTCATCTTCAGTTATTTCAAAATCTGTTGCACGCAACGGTGGGCGGACTTCCTATCGCGGACTTGTACAAGTGCAAGAGGGCGCTCATCACTCTAAGAGCACGGTTAAGTGTGATGCATTATTAGTAGATACGATTTCCAGATCTGATACGTATCCCTATGTCGATATTCGCGAAGACGATGTATCTATGGGTCATGAGGCAACGGTTTCAAAAATCAGCGATGATCAACTTTTCTATCTAATGTCTCGCGGTTTAACCGAAGATGAAGCTATGGCCATGATCGTTCGAGGCTTTATCGAGCCTATTGCACGAGAGCTTCCAATGGAGTACGCACTTGAGCTCAACCGACTTATAGAGCTTCAAATGGAAGGCGCCGTTGGTTAATGTCGATTTTAACTACTAATTACCTAACACCAACTGGGCGTGAAGAGGCCTGGCGTTTTACGCCACTCAAACGTTTGCGTGGACTCCATGATGGTACTGCCGAGATTAGTCCGCGATCTTCACTGATCCTAAAAGATGCATTACCTAATGGGGTGAGTTTTCTACGCCAAGAACTTTCCCCACTTGCTCCAAGTGATGACATCATTATTGAACGTATCCGGGGGAATTCTCTGGAAGTAGCCCACCTTTCTATCTCTGCAAATACCGAACTCGTGGCCCCAATTCTTTTGGGCCGATCAACAGGTGCACTCGATAGCGCTGAACACTCTCGAGTGCGAATTTCTCTCGGTGCTCACGCCGTTGCCACGGTCGTTGTGGAAAACTCTGGCGATACCGTCTTGGCCGAAGATTTAGAGATTTTCTTAGCTCCTGGATCTTCTCTGACATTCATCACACTTCAGGAATTTGAACCTAAGAGTGTCTATGCCGCTCGCCACCACGCCATTATCGATAAAGATGCCGTTTTTAAATCAATAACCGTAACTGTAGGCGGAGATGTAGTCCGTATTTTGCCAACGGTTGAGTTCATTGCACCCGGTGGTTCTGCCGAACTTCTTGGTGTGTATTTTGCAACTGCGGGGCAATTCTTTGAACACCGCATGCATGTTGATCACGCCGTTCCAAAAGCGAAATCAAGGGTTAATTTTAAAGGTGCTCTCTCTGGTCGAGATGCACACACTGTATGGATTGGTGATGTTCTCATTCGCGCCGTTGCTGAAGGAACCGATACATATGAACTTAACCGTAATTTATTGCTCAGTGATGGGGCACGAGCAGACTCAGTTCCTAATTTAGAGATTGAAACGGGCGAAATTGTCGGCGCAGGACATGCAAGCACTACTGGGCGTTTTGATGATGAGCAACTTTTCTATTTAATGTCACGTGGTATTGCACTCGAAGATGCACGGCGGTTAGTTGTTCGTGGCTTCTTCAATGAGATCGTAGTTGAAATCGGTATTGAAGATATTCAAGAACGTCTTATGAATCGAATTGATCTTGAGCTTGAAAGAGCAGGGGTATAAATGTCAGATTTTAAGTTGGATCAACTCGAATCAGGAAAGCCAGTTAAGCTTGAAAAGGCGGGCAAAAGCATATGTGTTACTCGTGTGGGTGATTTGGTTTTTGCCATCGATGACACATGCTCGCATTCAGAGGCATCGCTGTCTGAAGGAGAAGTAAGTGGATTCAAAATTGAATGCTGGCTACATGGAGCCGAATTTGATCTGCGAACAGGTGAAGCAATCACTCTTCCAGCCAATATTGCCATTGCAACATATCCAGTAAGAATCGAAGCAAATTCCGTAACGGTAGAGATTTAGGAGAATTATCATGAGCACATTAGAAATTCGTAACCTTCATGTTTCAGTAAATACAGAAAATGGTGCCGTTGAAATTCTTAAGGGCGTAGATCTCACCATAAAATCAGGTGAAACTCATGCCATCATGGGACCAAATGGCTCAGGAAAATCTACGCTCGCATATTCGATTGCAGGCCACCCTAAATACTCGATTGTAGAAGGTAGCGTCAGACTTGACGGGGCAGATGTTTTGGAAATGACGGTAGATGAGCGGGCAAGAGCCGGACTCTTCTTAGCTATGCAGTATCCCGTTGAAGTTCCCGGCGTCTCGGTTTCAAATTTTCTACGAACGGCGGCAACCGCCCTTCGTGGTGAAGCGCCAAAACTTCGGACTTGGGTGACAGAGGTTAAGAATGCGATGGAGGCCTTGAACATGGATCCTGCATTCGCCTCTAGAAACGTTAATGAAGGCTTCTCTGGTGGTGAAAAGAAACGTCATGAAATTATGCAGCTTGAACTCTTGCGGCCAAAGATCGCAATTCTTGATGAGACAGATTCAGGTTTAGATGTGGATGCTCTGCGTATCGTTTCAGAGGGAGTCAATCGCGCTAAAGAGAGCAATAATCTTGGCGTTCTATTAATCACTCACTACACACGTATCTTGAAATATATAAAGCCAGATTTCGTTCACGTCTTTGCTAATGGCCATATAGTTGAAGAGGGTGGAGCTGACCTTGCAGATAAGTTGGAGGCCAACGGCTACGCAGATTATGTGAGCAAGTAAGAAACTATGTCAATTTCCGTTTTGCAGATCCGTAAAGATTTTCCAATCTTTGAGCGAACGGTTCGCGACGGTAAAAGATTGGTTTATTTAGATAGCGGTGCTACAAGCCAGAAACCTATCAGCGTTATAGAGGCTGAGAGTGATTTCTATAAGTTACACAACGCTGCTGTTCATCGTGGAGCGCATCAGCTTGCTGAGGAAGCTACCGATGCATATGAGGGCTCCCGAAAAATCGTTGCAGATTTCTTATCAGCTCCAGGTGGCGCAGATGAGATTATCTTTACAAAGAGTGCAACTGAATCCCTTAACCTGCTCGCCTATGCAATGGGTAATGCTCCAATTGGGAATCGGTTTGCATTAAATAGCGGCGATCGAATTGTTGTGACCGAGATGGAGCACCATGCAAATCTAGTTCCATGGCAACAACTTTGCGCTCGAACAGGTGCAGATTTAGCGTGGTTTGGCATCACCGCTGATGGCCGTTTAGATCTGACGAATATTGAAGAAGTTATTACCTTAAATACTAAGGTCGTTTCTTTGACCCATCAGTCGAATGTTTTAGGAACTATAAATCCACTCTCTGAAATAATTGATCGAGCCCATAAAGTCGGTGCAATCGTGATTCTCGATGCCTGTCAATCGGTCCCA
>CAYGHJ010000075.1:0-4891 GCA_964349605.1 uncultured Candidatus Planktophila sp.
GTTTTTGGACCATAGAGATTTGCATTTTTTATATCAATATAGAAATCGCCATCGATACCGATTGAACTTGCCGGAACTCCACTTCCGCTAAGGATTGTGTTCGGTGCTTGCGTGGTAGCGCGTCCAGCTTTTTTGACCGTGACGGATGTTTTTGCAGCAGCTACTGCACCTTGCATTGTGAAAATCGTGATTGCAAGTGAAATTGCGATGGCTTTACTACGAGTGTTCATGGGGAAGTTCCATTTCTCTTTTCTGGGAATGAACTGAGTTTTAGTGTGGAGTGCGCAATTTGGCCGGCAAATAAGGAGTTCCTAGTGAGAATTAGCACATTTGGCGCGGGCATCCCCCGTATGTGCAGTCGCAACACGTAGATATTCACACGGAGTTTTAAGCATTGGTTACTAACATCTTCAGCATATGGGAGTTAATTACGAGTAGTCGATGACGAGAGGTCACTGGCAGTTCGGTTAGAAGAAAGGTAGACATGAAAATGTCATCAAAAAAGAAGATTGCGGCGGTTGTTCTAACAACAGTCGCACTTTCAATTGGCTCAGTTGGTGTTGCATCCGCATCACAAACTAAGTCAAAGTCAGCTTCAGTTCGCACAACAATTACTAAGACTTCTGTTAATGCAATTGGCAATCCAATGGCAGGACAGATGATGGGTGGGCGTGAAACTGAGTTAAAGAGCGTTCTCGCAGGGCTAGTTACTAAGGGGACAATTACACAGGCGCAATCAGATGCGATTACGGCAGCAATCTCTGCAGCTCGTGTTGCACATGAAGCAAATCGAGTTGCAGATCAAGGAACCAGAAGTGCAGAGCGAGCAGCGCATGAGGCGCTAATCGCGACAACTATTGGTATTGACGCCGCAACAATTAAGAGCCGCCTTGCCGCCGGTGAGACACTTGGCGCTATCGCGGGTACAAAGAAAGCTGCACTCATCACTGTGCTTGTTGATGAAGCGAGCAAGAAAATCGATACTGCTGTTACAGCAGGGCGAATGACGGCTGCGCAAGCAACAACACTTAAGGCAGGCCTTACTGCACATATCACTGCTGAAATCGATTCAGTACGTGGGGCAATGGGTCCTGGTAAAGGTGGTCCTGGAATGGGCGGTCGCGGACATGGTGACATGGGCGGCAATCGCGGTATGGGAATGAAGCCTTAAAACTCTAAGAAATACAACCTCCTCCTAAGGTTGAAACCCGCTACGTGAGAAATCGCGTAGCGGGTTTTTCTTTATCTGTTCATTGTTAATGGCAAGATGGGTGCATGAGAATTCATATCGGTAGCGATCATGCTGGGCTTGAGTTAAAGGATGCGCTTATTAAATCCCTTGAGTCCAAAGGCCATGTCGTCGTGGATCACGGCCCATATGAATACGATGCATTAGATGACTACCCCGATTTTTGCATCCCTGCCGCGGTTGCAACGGTTGCAGATCCAGGTTCACTCGGAATTGTTTTAGGTGGATCAGGCAATGGCGAGCAAATAGCAGCTAATAAGGTTAAAGGCGTTCGCGCGGCACTCGCGTGGAGTATCGAGACTGCTCAATTAGCTAAAGAACACAATAATGCGAATGTAATTGGGATCGGCGGAAGAATGCATTCAATTGATGAGTGCAAAGCGATTATTGACGCCTTTATTGATACACCATTTTCTAATGATGAGCGTCATATTCGACGCATTGACAAAATTACGGATTACGAAAATACAGCAGGTCTGTAACTCGGTGATCTTTATCGATACCTTGTCCCTCAAAGCGAGTTACTGGTCGCCAATCAGGTTTATCGATTACTCCCCCGCTAAATTGTGTTGACGAACTAAAAACAATCTGCATCGCTTCGGCATAAGGCACCCAATCTGTGGCTAGGTGAAAATAACCTCCATGCTTTAATTTGGATGCAACAAGTTCGAGAAATGCGGGTGTGACAATTCTGCGCTTGTGATGTTTGGATTTTGGCCACGGATCTGGAAAATATAAGTGCACCCCATCGAGGCTTTCATTGCCGATCATGTATGGAAGAACAACATGTACATCATCTTCAATGACTTTAATATTGGTTATTCCCTGCTCTTGAATTCGCGATAACAACTTACCAATTCCGGGTGGATGTAAATCAACAGCTATATAGGAATTTTCGGGTGATTGCATGGCCATGATTGCCGTGGCTTCGCCCATGCCAAAGCCAATCTCCATGATAATTTTTTGAGCCCCTGGAAATATCGCTTGCAGATCCAAGATTCTATTCTCAACTGGAATTCCATGAATCTCTTGCAGTAAACTTTTTGCAGCCCTCTGCGCCTCCGTAATTCGAGTCCCCCGAATGCTGTAGCTGCGAATTGAAGGGCGTTCCATGGGGCAAGAGTGTCATGGTTGGCTGGATACCTACAAAAGGAGCAAAATGCCAGGAGTCAATATCTCTCGAGCCGAAGCGGCAGAGCGCGCATCGTATTTGCAGGTTGAAAGTTATAACGTAACTCTTGATGTTACTACCGGCGCAGATACTTTCTACTCAAAATCAGAAGTCAGGTTCTCATGCACTACACCTGGTTACTCAACTTTTATCGATGCTTGCGGCCAAAGTGTAATTTCAGCAACGCTTAATGGGGTTCCCGTCGATACAACTGGATTTGATGGTGAATCAATCTTCTTGCAGAATTTGCAAACGGAAAATCATTTAATCATTGAAATAGATGGCATTTATTCAAAGTCTGGTGAAGGGTTACAGCGTTCGCTAGATCCATCTGATGGAGAGGTTTATCTATACTCACAAGGTGAGACCGCTTATAACCGCAACATGTTCCCATGTTTTGATCAACCATCGCTTAAAGCTACTTTCGCGCTTACAGTTACAACTCCCGGACACTGGGAAGCGATATCAAATAATCCAGTCGAGTCCAAAGAACTCATCGGAGATAAGGCAATCTGGAAATTTACCGAAACTCCACGAATTCCGACATACCTAGCCGTTCTCATTGCTGGTCCGTATTCTCACGTTCACGATATCTATAAGGGTCAAAAAGAGGTTCCCCTCGGAATCTACTGCCGAAAATCAATGGCTCAGTATTTAGATCCTGAGGATATTTTCCTTCTCACTAAACAGGGCTTTGAATACTTTGAGAAGACTTTCGGCCTAGCTTATCCCTTTGATAAATACGATCAGATAGCTGTCGTTGATTTCAATTTTGGTGCGATGGAAAATGCCGGTGCAGTTACTTTCCGTGAAGATTTATTAGTTTTTCGCAGCCGCGTACCAGAGAAAATGTATATGAGTCGGGCAAACGTAATTTTGCACGAGATGGCACATATGTGGTTCGGAGATTTAGTCACAATGTCATGGTGGGATGATTTATGGCTCAATGAATCCTTTGCCGAATACATGGCATATCTTGCAATGGCTGAAGGCACACGTTTTAAAGGTGGCTGGGCTGGCTTTAACAGTGAGCGAAAGAACTGGGCATATCGCCAGGACCAACTCTCATCTACTCACCCCATCGTCGCCGACATGGTCGATATTGAGGCCGTTAACGCCAACTTTGATGGAATTACTTACGCCAAGGGCGCATCGGTTTTGCAGCAGTTAGTCGCGCACGTTGGACGCGAAAACTTTATTTCAGGTTTACAAAAATACTTTGCCAAACATGCATGGGCAAACACAACCCTCAAAGACTTATTTGATGAGTTAGAGGCAACAAGCGGACGCTCACTCGATACTTGGGCAGCCACATGGTTGCAGACTGCTGGAGTAAACACCCTTCGCCCAGAGATTGAATTAAATGGAGATAGCTATGCATCTGTTTCAATCAAGCAAATTGCCCCTGCTGTTCCAGAAGAATCAAGAGAACTTCGCCCACATCGATTAGCAGTGGCCCTTTATGACATCGATGGAGACGCCATCAAACTGCGCACATCAATCGAACTCGATGTCGCAGGAGCTTTGACTAATGTTCCAGAATTCGCTGGAGAAAAAACTGCTGACTTATTACTAATAAATGACCGAGATCTCTCATATGCAAAACTCCGCTTTGACTCTCGCTCTTTAGCTACGCTAAAAACTCACTTGGGCAAGATTTCTGACCCTCTTACACGTGCTTTATGTTGGGCGGCAGTGTGGGATATGCACCGTGATGGAGAAATCACTACGAATGACTTCTTGGATATAGCATTTGCCGGATTGCCAGGGGAAAATGACGATGCAGTTGTTAATATCACTTTGACTCAAATGTATACATCAGTTGAGGCTTATTGCACCGATGACCAGCGCAATGCGATGCGTATCAAACTTGCTAATGGACTCGATTCTCTAACAAAGGGTGCAGTCGCTGGAAGTGATTTGCAACTTTTATTTGCACGCGCATTCGCACAAAATGCAGTCACGCCAACGGATATTGAATCTGTACGCGGATTGCTCAACGGCTCTGCACCAGGTCTAGTCGTAGATGCAGATCTTCGTTGGTTCTTTATTATTGCTTTGTCTGAGCGTGCCGCCATTACTAAAGCTGAATTAGATGCCGAATTAGCGAGCGACAACACCACAAGTGGTAACTGCTTTTATGAAACGGCGGTATCGGCCGCTCCAACTGTCGAGGCAAAGGATTATGCCTGGAACAAAATAGTAAACGAAGATATCCAAACTTCGGTTAGGACGGCCTTAGTTGCCGGCTTCCAGCGTCCGATTCAACGTGAATTATTGGCTAACTACGTTGACCGTTATTTTGATTCAATCATCTCAGTGTGGGAATCAAAATCATATGAAGGCGCAGCCAAGATAGTCTCTGGACTTTATCCAACATGGATTGTGTCTCAAAAAACCACCGATCAGACTGAAAACTGGCTCGCAACAACTGGAAAAGATTCTCCAGCGGTTTTGCGAAAATTAGTTAT
>CAYGHJ010000076.1:0-4851 GCA_964349605.1 uncultured Candidatus Planktophila sp.
TCTTAGATCTCTGCGACAACATTTTAGGTCGTTCATTTTGTGCACTAGGCGACGGCGCAACGAGTCCAATTACCTCTTCAATTAAGTATTTCCGTGATGAATACATTGCACATATCACTAACAAAGGGTGCCCATTTGATCCAGTTGCTTCAACACTCTTTGTCGGGGCAGGTGCGTAAGTGGATACTACTGAAATCGTGGACATGATCACTGTCGTTATAGATGGTTTTGAAGTTAGTGTTCCGAAGGGAACTTTAGTAATTCGCGCAGCTGAGCAGCTTGGAATTCAGATTCCTCGTTTCTGTGATCACCCACTGTTAGATCCGGTCGGAGCATGCAGGCAGTGTTTAGTCGATATTGAGATTAACGGCCGAGCATTTCCTAAACCGCAGGCATCGTGCACAATTCCGGTTGAGCCAGGAATGATTGTTAAAACACAGCTCACTTCAGCTGTTGCCGATAAAGCACAAAAGGGTGTTATGGAACTTCTGCTTATTAACCACCCTCTGGACTGCCCAGTCTGCGACAAGGGTGGAGAGTGCCCACTTCAAAATCAAGCTATGAGCACTGGTCGCTCTGAAACTCGCTTTGAAGGCGTCAAGCGCACTTTTGAAAAACCAATCAACATTTCATCCCAAGTCTTACTCGATCGTGAACGTTGCGTATTATGCGCGCGCTGTACTCGTTTTTCAGAACAAATTGCCAGCGATCCATTTATTACTCTTAATGAACGAGGCGCACTGCAACAAGTTGGTATTTACGAGAAGCAACCTTTCATGTCATATTTTTCTGGAAATACAGTTCAAATTTGTCCAGTCGGAGCTTTAACTGGTGCCTCATATCGATTCCGTGCTCGTCCATTTGATTTAGTTTCAACTCCATCGGCCTGCGAGCACTGTGCATCGGGCTGCGATATGCGTACTGATGTTCGTCGTGGAAAGACACTTCGTCGCCTAGCTGGTGATGATGCTTCGGTTAACGAAGAGTGGAACTGCGATAAGGGGCGTTGGGCATTTAAGTATGTGACGGCAGTTGATCGCTTAACTCATCCACTTATACGTAATGAAGTGGGAGTACTTGTTCAAGCATCCTGGCCAGAAGTGATTGCGGCTGCAGCTAAAGGCTTGAAAGCAAATAATTCGGCAGTCCTAGTAGGAGGACGTACAACGCATGAGGATGCATACGGATACAGCAAGTTTGCACGTATTGCATTAGGTACAAATGATATTGATTTCCGCTCAAGGCTTTCCTCAGATGAAGAGCGGGAATTTTTAGCTGCCCACGTAGTTAGTTCAACGACAACGTATCGCGATATTGATCGTGCCGATCACGTTGTACTAGTTGGCTTTGAACCTGAGGAAGAGTCGCCAATTGTTTTCTTGCGCTTAAATAAGCAGGTACGCAAACGCGCATTGAAAGTTACAGCCATTGCTAGCAAACTTTCTATTGGAGTTGAAAAACTCAAAGGTGAGTTTGTGAAGGTTGCACCAGGACAAGAGGCTGCCGCACTATCTTCGCTTGCATTAACTACTAAATCAATTATTCTCGTCGGAGAACGTGCTTGCGAGAGTGCAGGGGTATTGACAGCCGTTGCCGCTTTGGCAGATTCATCGGGTTCAAAGATCGCCTGGATTCCACGCCGTGCAGGCGAGCGTGGTGCGTTGGAAGCCGGAGCGATTGGAAACTTATTACCGGGTGGACGCCCAGTCGCAGATGCGCAAGCCCGAGTAGATATTGCCGCTTTATGGGGCGTGCCAACACTTCCAGCGACTGTTGGTCGAAGTAGCGATGAAATCTACGCCGCAGTTAACTCAGGCTCGATTGGAGCACTCATCATTGGTGGAGTCGACCCACTCGATTCCAGTAACAGTGCTGCAGCCCTTGAAGCCCTTGATAAAGCATTTGTGGTCAGCCTTGAAATCGCTCCAAGTGAAGTGAGTGCACGGGCTAATGTAGTTCTTCCAGTTGCTGCAATCACTGAAAAGAGTGGATCATTTCTAAATTGGGAAGGACGAGTTCGTTCATTTGACGCCGCCGTTCATGGGTCACTTAATCGAAGTGATCTAAGAATTCTCTCAATGATTGCCGAGGAAATGGGTGCGCAATTAAACCTCGGAACCGTAACCGCTGCAGCCAAAGAGATTGCATCTCTCGGTGCGTGGGATGGTGCACGAGCATCAATGAAGCCAGTGAACTCAACAGCTTCTCCAACATTAAGTGAGAATCAATTCATTCTTAACTCGTGGCGCCGCTTGCTAGATCTTGGCACACTGCAACAAGGTGAAGAGAATTTAGCTGGTACAGCCCGTCAAACCGTTGCCGTGATTTCACCAAACCGCGCACAAGCAATGGGTGTTGCCGATGGAGATTTCTTAAAGATTTCAACATCTCACGGTTCGGTAACCCTAGCTGCGCTAGTTGAAGATATTCATGACGATGCAATTTGGGCGCCACGTAATTCACGAGGCTCTCAATTACTTGTAAACCTAGGCGCTGGACATGGCGCAGTAGTTACGGTGGTGAAGTTATGACAACAGCGCAGTTAATTGGAGCAGATCCAGGTTGGTTAATCACCGTAAAGGCCTTACTCGTCTTTATCTTTTGTGTTGTGCTCACGCTGCTATCTGTATGGGGAGAGCGTCGTTTAGTCGCTCGCATGCAACAACGCCCCGGACCTAACCGTGTTGGTCCATTTGGTTTAATCCAAGCTCTGGCCGATGGCGTAAAGCTTGCACTTAAAGAGGACATCATTCCCGCTGCCGCGGACAAGATTGTCTTCGTTATCGCCCCGATTATCAGCGCTACTACCTGCTTTATGTCTTTTGCCGTATTTCCAATTACCGGCCCGGTAACTCTCTTTGGGGAGAAAACTGCAATGCAGCTAACAGATCTCCCCATCGGAGTTCTCTATGTCTTAGCTATCGCCTCGGTAGGTGTTTATGGAATTATTTTGGCTGGCTGGTCATCGGGCTCTACGTACCCACTTCTCGGGGGACTCCGTTCAAGTGCGCAGGTAATTTCTTATGAAATAGCAATGGGTCTTTCATTAGTTGCTGTTTTTATCTATGCAGGTTCGATGTCAACATCTGACATCGTGGCCGCTCAATCCACAACTTGGTATGCAGTCGTCCTGTTCCCATCATTTGTTATCTATGCAATATCTATGGTCGGTGAAACTAATCGTGCACCATTTGATTTAGCAGAAGCAGAAGGCGAACTTGTCGGCGGTTTTCATACTGAGTACTCATCACTCAAATTTGCACTCTTTTTCTTAGCTGAATATGTCAACATCATCGCTGTATCAGCCCTTGCAACAACTCTCTTTCTCGGTGGATATCACGCACCACCATTCCTTGGCTTTACCGAAAACTGGCTAGGTGGTTGGTTTACCGCATTCTGGTTCTTCTCAAAAGTTTTGGTTTTCTTCTTTGTATTTGTTTGGCTACGTGGAACTCTGCCGCGGCTTCGCTACGACCAGTTCATGCAGTTTGGTTGGAAAGTATTGATTCCAGTGTCAATCGCCTGGATTTTGGTAGTTGCAACACTTCGAACCATGTCCTTACAAGGCGCATCGCGAATAACTGTTGTGGCCTTCGCTAGCTTCGTAGTCCTTCTCGTCATGGTGGCCAACATCGCCTTCGATAATGCAAAGAAGAAGAAAGAATCCCTTGTGTTCAATGATGCAACAGCACCTAGCTTTGCTATTCCAGAGCTGCCAATGAATATTTCTTCAGTCAATGTTTCTGAACACAGTAATGGAGGCGACCGTGGCTGAGATCGAACCTTTAAAAAACAGCGATGTAGATTTGAAAAAAGTAGAATTCATACAAGTTGATCAACCTGGCTCAGTTGGGCTTATAGGTCATATGAAGGGATTCTGGACCACTTTTTCTACAATATTTAAAAAGCCTGAAACGGTTGAGTACCCTGAAGTTAAAGCACCAACACAAGAACGCTTTCATGGCCGTCACCAACTGAATCGCCATCCTGATGGTCTTGAAAAATGTATTGGCTGTGAACTATGCGCCTGGGCCTGCCCAGCCGATGCGATCTATGTCGAAGGTGCTGATAACACCGAGGAACATCGCATGTCACCTGGTGAGCGTTATGGCAAGGTTTATCAAATTAACTATCTGCGCTGCGTTTTTTGCGGATTATGTATAGAAGCGTGTCCAACGCGCGCCTTAACAATGACTAATGAGTACGAGCTTGCCGATGATTCGCGCGAAAAACTCATCTTTGAAAAGGATGACTTGCTTGGACCATTGCGTGCAGGAATGTTGATGCCACCCCATCCAATGTATCCGGATATGGATGATTCGAACTATTACAAAGGCGACGTGCTTGGCGCTCATCCGTCGCAGGAGGTAAACAAATGAGCGATCTAGCATTACAAGTTGGTCAGACTGCAGCTCCAGAAGCGACGCTCTTTTGGATTCTCGCACCCCTAACTTTTATTGCCGCGCTTGGTATGTTACTTGTTAAAAAAGCGGTGCACTCAGCAATTTTAATGGCATTCGTAATGATCGCCCTTGCTGTTTTTTATATCGCGCAAGGTGCGCCATTTCTCGGAATTGTGCAGATAGTTGTTTACACCGGCGCAGTAATGATGCTCTTCCTCTTTATTCTTATGTTGGTAGGTGTTGATTCATCGGATTCGCTAACTGAAACAATTCGTGGATTGCGACCTATTGCAATTACGGCCGCCCTTGGTTTTGGTGGACTAATGGTTTCATTACTTGCACGTGCAACTCTCGGTCGCACTGCCGTTGGAGTCGAGGTGGCAAATTCCGACGGAAACGTTGAAGGAATTGCACAACTTCTCTTCTCTACTTTTGTTTGGCCATTTGA
>CAYGHJ010000077.1:0-4767 GCA_964349605.1 uncultured Candidatus Planktophila sp.
ACAACAAGCCTGCATTCTTTGAATTTGCCTCCCACATCATTCCGTTTCCGGCATATATCGTGATGTGGTGAATAGTTGAAATTGTGCCCTTGTACGAATAGAACAAGAGATCCCCCGGCACTAGCGCATTGAGCGAAACATGCATCGTATAACCCGAATAAAGCGCTGAGTTAAGTCGATCCCAATTAGGCCAGGCAAGCCCAGCGAATCTATATGCGGCGTAAACAAGACCTGAGCAGTCAAAAGTATTTGGTCCCTCAGAGCCCCAGACATAAGGCTTGCGCGCTAGAACTTGTTTCTTTGCATACTCAACGGCTTTAAGACGTTGTGCCTCTGACGTTCGAAAAGTTGATCGCCCCTTAAAACCTCTATCTGGCCAAATTTTTGCCTGTCCTGTGGTCTGTGTTGCTTGATTAGCTTGTGCCTCTTCTAAGAGAGCAAGTTGGCGCTGTTGCTCTAGAGTTATTCGCACTTTTCTAGCACTTAACAACTCTTTCATGAGTTGATCTTGGACTTTCTGCAGCTTAGCGACTTCTTTCGCCTGTTCAGCTTTCGCGTCGTCGGCAACTTTCTTAGCTGCTGCAACTTTATCCGTTGCTCTTTGTTGCTTCGCCGCTGCATCATCGGCAGCTAACTTTGCTGCCTGCGCAATTACTTCCGCTGCTTTAAATCGCTTTAAAGCAACTGTATTTTTAGAACCTAATGTACTTAACGTACTGAGTTGATCCATGAGATCTTGAGGACCATTGGCACTCAGTAATGTTTGAATATCGCTCAAGCTTCCGCCCAAAATATATGCATTTGACGCGAGTTTTCCAATTACATTATGTGCTTCTTCAACTGCGGTTGCAGTCTCAGCTGCATATTTTGCCGCCACGCGTGCATCTGCCTTGGCAATTGCTAACTCTCTTTGTGCCTGTACATAAAGCGCGGTGGCTGCATTTGCTTTCGCGGTTAATGTACGCAGGTTTTGATTTGCTTCTGCCAATTTGGCTGCTTGTGCATCGGCTATTTTTTTCTTTTCAGCTTCAATCTTCTTTGCCGCTTCAATCTGAGCCAGTGAAGGTTTGGGAGTCTTTGCCAATGCTGGAGCCGCGCTCAACGTAAGTGTCGCGATTAGCGCAAGTGAAATTGCACTACCTTTTTTCAAATGCAGACCTCCGGGGGAAGACCTTAAGAATAAATCAGTAAACTTAAAAAGGTGAGTAATACGTGCTGGTGTCTCTAGTTAGATACATCTCGACGTACAAATAGGAACGACGCTATGGCAGCGCCTATAGCAACATACATACCGCCGACAAGGAGTGCATGCGAATATTCAATCCCGGTAGATACGCCCACGGGTGCTCCGCCAGATGCAATTGAGGATAGTTGGTAGCCTGGCAACCAGTTTTGGAGTGAATTCTTAGCGGCAATTAGAAGATTTTCAACGATTAACAGCCATAGGACACCCAATGAAATAGCACTTATGGGGGAACGGAGAAGCAGACCTAAAATCATGCCAATTGTGCCAGAACCTATAACTGAAATCGTGATATTTACAATGGCTGTAAGAATGGCATGGCGTCCATCGCTACCAAACCAAAGATCCGTAGAGACTTTAGCTCTGGGTGCTAAGAATACTGAGGTCCCAATACTTACTACTGCCGATAAAATTATCATTACACATGCGAACAATCCCATAGAAATGAATTTCCCTGCCAAAATGCGCAAACGCCCTGGTTGACGCACTAATAAATTACGAAGTGTTCCATAGGTATATTCTTGTGCGGTTTGAGCAGCAAATACACAGAGAGCAATCATGCCTAAAAATCCCGCAACACTACTAAATGCTTGTACGACGCCTGTTGCAAGCGAAAGAATATCGCGTCCAACCATTCTTCCACGATCAGAATTACCTTGAGGCGAATCAATAAGTAAAAACAATAGTGATGAAAAGAGCGCGCTAAAGAAGACTGCGGCACCCATAGTGCCGAAAAAGAGTGTTGGGCGACGCAATTTACGAAGTTCAGAAAATGCTACGTTCCACATTATTTTTCACCCGTCATTTCAAAGAATGTCTCTTCCAGATTTGGAAGCTGTGGTGTTAACACAGAGAGAATTACTCCAGCATTAAAGGCCGCTCGATTAAAATCTGGCGCCCAACTAACTGGACCCTGAACATGTACTTCATCGCTGCGGATAACTGCTTTATGTCCAGAAGCTTGAGCGATTGCAAGCAAGGTAACTAAATCATCATCGCTAGAACCTTTGGCGATTATCACTGTCTGTTGACTAAGCATTAAATCACTCATCTTTCCAGTGAAAACTACCTCCCCCTTTCGTAACATAACTAAGTAATCGCTAATGAGTTCGAGTTCGGATAGGAGGTGCGATGAAACAAAAACTGAGGTCCCATCATTTGCAAGCGAGCGCAATAGTGCGCGCACCTCTTGAATTCCCTCAGGGTCCAGTCCGTTAGTTGGCTCGTCCAACATTAATAACTTTGGATTAGGCAACAAAGCAGCTGCAATTCCCAAACGCTGTTTCATTCCCAATGAGTAGGTCTTGTATTTAGATTTAGCACGATCACCCAGCCCGACCTGTTCGAGCAAGTGTTGGACTCGATCTGTTGAAAATCCTCCGAGAGTTGCGAGATAGTTCAAATTCTCTTTCCCGCTAAGCGCTGGATAAAAAGCAGGCCCTTCAATCATCGCTCCGACGAGGGGTAGATACTTTGCGGGGTGTTTAATTGATTCACCTAAAATCTCACCGGTGCCACCAGTTGGAGTAATAAGTCCAAGCAACATGCGCATGGTCGTGGTTTTACCCGAACCATTTGGACCGACGAATCCACAGATTGTGCCAAGTGGAACTTCAAAAGTTGCGTGCGATACGGCCATTCGCTCTCCGTATTTTTTACTTAAATCTGTTACTGAAATGGCCGTGTTAGTCATGGGTCTAACTCTGCCACACTTAGCCAATGAGCAAACCTCCCTGGGGCTATCGCCCCCTCAATGATCGTGAAGCACCACAATGGGAGCTTCATCCTCAGACACATGCAATTCGTGCCGGACTTGCCCGATCTGGTTTTGGCGAAACATCAGAGGCGCTGTATCTAAATAGTGGTTTCACATATTCAAACGCTGAAGAGGCCTTTGACTCTTTTGCAGATGAGACTGAGCATTTTTTATATAGCCGCTTTCACAACCCAACGGTTTCCATGTTCGAGCAGCGATTGGCCGCTATCGAGGGGGCTGATTACTGCGTAGCTACGGGCTCTGGAATGTCGGCGATGTTTTCCTCACTTGCCTGTCTGGTTGAACAGGGTGACCATGTCGTTGCCTCCGCGGCAATGTTTTCTTCATGCCATGTCGTTATAACAGAGTTCCTACCCAAATGGGGCGTAACTTTCGAATTAGTAAAGGGTAATGATCCAACTGCATGGGCCAAGGCGCTAAACAAACCAACTAAAGCAGTCTTTATTGAAACGCCAAGCAATCCCTTAATGGAGATTGTAGATATTGCGATGGTGAGCGAATTGGCGCATCGTGTCGGTGCAACGGTTATAGTCGATAACGTCATGGCTTCACCGGTTTTACAGAAACCACTTCAACTCGGTGCCGATGTAGTTATGTACTCTGCAACTAAGCATATTGATGGACAAGGTCGAGTCCTTGCCGGAGCAATTCTCGGATCTTTTCCGTACATTCACGAAAAACTAATGCCATTTACTCGGCATAGCGGCCCATCATTGAGTCCATTTAATGCTTGGGTCCTTGTTAAATCTTTAGAAACCATGGAGATGCGTGTTGAGCGAATGGTGGCAAATGCTCAAGCTATTGCCGAATTCTTAGAATCTCACCAACGCATTAAATCAGTGCGCTTTCCAGGTCTAAAGTCACACCCCGACCATGATCTTGCCATGAGGCAGATGACTGGCGGCGGAACAACAGTTGGTATTGAGTTTTTTGGGAATCAAGCAGAAGTATTTACTTTCATGAATAAACTTCGAATTATAGATATCTCTAATAATTTGGGTGACAGTAAATCCCTCATCACTCATCCCTCATCATCTACGCATCGACGTTTAACTCCTGAAGTGCAAGCACAAATGGGGATTACGCCTTCAGTTTTAAGATTATCAGTGGGGCTAGAGCATTCAACTGACTTGATTAAAGATTTAGCTCAAGCGCTGAGCTGAGCAACTACGAGTACAACAGAGAGCAAACTTAAGTAAGTAATTGACCACTGAAAAATCTTGCCCGCAGCTTTTCCATAATTCGGAGAGCTTTCTTTAAGGGCTATTAATTCGCGTGCAAATACCAAGCCAAGTAAAATGGTTACTACTAGAGACCAAGTTGGCAAATTTGCAGAAATTATTAGCCAAATAGATGAGGCAATCATTAAAATCGTATGAAACCACATTTGGCGATAAACATTTGCCTTAGTAGCAACAACGGGAAGCATCGGAATCCCCGCCGCCGAATAATCATCTTTGTACTTAATTGCTAGCGCCCAAAAATGCGGTGGAGTCCAAAAAAAGATCACCATAAAGAAAGCAAGTGCAGTGATTGAAAGTGAGTTTGTTACTGCTGCCCAACCTATAAATACGGGCATACAACCAGCAACACCACCCCAGACAATATTCTGTGATGTCCTACTTTTAAGGCCAATCGTATAAACAAGGACATAAAATGCAATTGCAATAAATGATAAGAGGGTTGCAAGAGGTGTAGTAAAAATCCAAAAAATGATGAGCGATAAAATACCAATGATGAATGCAAA
>CAYGHJ010000078.1:0-4717 GCA_964349605.1 uncultured Candidatus Planktophila sp.
ATTGCAATTTTTCAGATGGCAGGGGACGCCGGAATGATTGTTGGACCTCTCATTATCGGTGCTCTTTCAGACATTTACTCATATCGCACCGCTTTTGCTGTATCGGCCATAGTCTTTGCAATCGGTGTTGTGTTTACTACCAGTATCCCTGAAACACGAAATAGCTATCTATCTGGAGAAAGCGAAAAGCCTCAGATTAATAATCTGAGGCCTCTCGATTAATCTTTTCTGTTTAGTCGTCACCACGCAGGATTGATAATAAGCGCAGAACCTCTAAATACAGCCACACAATTGTGACCATTAGACCAAATGCAGCCCGCCATGACTCTTGCTCTGGCAGACCAGCGTTGATTCCCTTTTGAATCTGATCAAAATCTAAAATCAAGAAGAAGCTAGCAAGAACCATTCCGCCGGTTGCGATGATTAGACCAAAGCCTCCGATGTTATAGATGCTTGCACCAAATAGTGAGCCAACCATTGAGAGAAGGGCTAGAACAACATATCCAATCAATGCCGTCATTAAGACCTTAGTGAACTTTGGAGTTACACGAATACGGCCACTCTTGTAAGCAAACAGCATCCCTGTAAATGCACAAATTGTCACCAAGATTGCTTGGCTTACTATGCCCTGATACATCTCGTTATAGAGATGGCTGATTGTGCCGAGGGCTAAGCCTTGAAATCCAGCATAAGCAATAATCAACCCTGGCTTCACACTCTTGCTAAAGCTATTAACCATTGCAAGTGCAAAGCCGCCAATAACTCCGAGCAACATCGCGCCGCCACCTAGGTTAAGCGTCCATGCAGCTGAGCCTACGGCGACGAGAACTGCAAATAAAATTCCGGTACGAGTAACAACGTCATCAATCGTCATGCGACCTGTTCGCAATGAAGATGCTGCTGGAGCATTATAAATATTCTCTAGCGCTGCGTCGGTCTCAGTTTGTGCTTTGGGATCAAATGCAGCGTATCCACGCTGATTAAACGCCCGTCCTAAAACAGGGTTTGAACTGCGCATATCTTTTCTCTCCTTTTGGTATACAGCCAGAAGTTCTGGCAGTTGAAGTACATAACAAGTTTAGGGCTTGGATGATTCCCATGCGAAATGGCGGCGCTCACTTGCTTAAAATCACCTGTGAATTGGCGCCCCGAGTGGTGGTCGAACCCACACTGGGAGGATTTTGACTCCTAAATTTCACTCGTTAATCATGGACTCATTTTTCGGGGAGCATTTTTTAATTTATTGATCGCGGTTCTATCTGCGCGCGCCTTAATTATGGCCTCCTGCTTAGCAACCTCTAATAAAACTTTTTGATAGGTATCTATACGTTCTGGAGGAAGATGTGTCAATTCGTGGGTTATCGTTTCTTTCTTTGTGCTATCTCTTGAAATTGCACCAATTGCGACAAGCATTGTGGCTCGAACGGTATGAGCAGTGGCAGGTGTCGAAAGCCTATCCACTATCTCCACCCTTTTAATTATCTCCTTTATTACATCAATGTCACCCTGCTGATCAAGAGGCACAAGTAATAACTCAACGCCAAGCTTTTTAATAAATTTCTTTTCAACGTTTTTAAAGCCTTGGACTTCGAAATCTTCGACCGTGGGAGGATTTCCCGGACTAAAGAATACTACCTGCCTGATGATTTTTTCAATTACATCTGAGTTTGCTCCTTGAGTAATTGGTAACGAAAGTATCTTTTTTGTGATTTGATGTACATTTTCCTCGGTTACGCCTTTATATGACGCAGATTTAAATGCCTGGATTGATTGGGTTTGAGAAGATTTTAAAGAATTATAAAGATTTTCTTTAGCAGCTTTTATTGCAGCTGCTTTTTCCTCGGGGCTATGCGGAGTTGTAAATTGTGCAGTTGTAACCGTAGGCGAATTTCCAGCAATATTAGTAGCATAGAGATTAAATCGGTAAGCGGTAGCTGAAGATAAACCTGTTATTGTGATTGATCCAGAACCAGACTGCGAAATCGTTGCAGATAATCCGCCTGGGTCCGAAACTACTGTATAGCTTTGAATCGTGGATCCACCATCACTACCTGGCGCAATAAAATCAAGTAATGCACTACTCGAAGTCATGTGTGCAACTCTTACAGAAATTGGAGCACTCGGAACACACCTAATCTGCTGTCCAGTGGTTGCCTTAATATAAGAAACTATGGTCGAATTTACACCACAAAATGCACGCAGGGAGATAGTGAGGGTGTTTGAGCTAGCTCCAAAAGTTACTGAGGTCAAATTGGTCGTACCGTAAAAGGCTTCAGATCCTATTGAGGTTACGCTACTCGGAATTGTTAGAGAAATTAGTGAAGTTGCACCATAAAATGCACTTGCACCTATTGAGGTTACGCTACTCGGAATTGTTAAAGAAATTAGTGATCTTGCGTTATAAAAGAGACTATCGCCTATAGTCCTTAGACTACTTGGTAAAGTAATTGATGTTAATCCAGTCGCACCATAAAATGCACTGTCACCTATTGAAGTTAAGGAGTCTGGAAAAGTTACTGAAGTCAATTTAGCTGCACCATAAAAGACGCTATTGCCCATGGTGGTTACCCCACTTGGAATAGTCATTGACGTCAATGAAGTTGTGCCATAGAAGGCGTTATCACCTATAGTTCTTAGACTACTTGGGAAAATAATTGATGTTAATCCAGTCGCATTTTTAAAAACGTTACTACCAATAGTTGTCAAAGTGTGCGGAAATGTAACACTCGTTATCCCTGTTAAACCCGAGAAAACATCTGGATCTACAACAGTTGTGGGGGCAGCAACAGTGGGGGGCTTATTTCCTGTGGTGTAAGAAGTAGAAGCCGGGATAACCACGGCACCAGTACAATCAGCGGTTGCGCTTTTAACACGACCATCTTGAATAGTGAAGGATCCAGTTGTACCACAATTTACATCTACTCCTGGTGCGGCTGCCGCATTAAAAGTATTGAATATAATGATCGCAATAATGAAGGAGAAAATAAATATTTTGCCCTTAAAATGCACGGCCATCCCCCAAATCCGACGTTACCCATAGTACTCCCGGCAACAATCGATTTACCGAAAACTTCTAGATAACCCCACGCCAATGACTCATTTAAATATTCTCTGTTCATCCATTTGAAGAAATCGTAAGACTGGGAGTTTAAACAAACCTATTAATGAGATAAATGTGCCCCGAGTGGGGGTCGAACCCACACTGGGAGGATTTTAAGTCCTCTGCCTCTGCCATTGGGCTATCGGGGCCACGTGAAGTGGTAAATCTACACTCTTTTTCTAGACCTACTTTCCAGAGATAGAACGTGCTATTCCGTCCAAAATATCTGACTCAGATGCAACAAATTCAATAGCCCCGGTGGCTTTCATGATCTCTGAAAGAACTAAAACACCGGCTGGAATTACATCGACACGGCCAGGGTGCATATAACCCAGAGCTAAACGCTCTTCTCGTGTGGTTGTTAAAAACATCTCGGCAACTTCATGGGTTTTATTGGCGCTAATGCGCGATAAGTGAATTGCGTAACGGTCATATTCTGTTAAACCAAGTGCGGCTGCGGCAACGGTTGTTGCAGTGCCGGCTACGGCGATGAGGGTTCTCGATTCTGTGATTGGAACGATTGCCGCCGCCTTTGCAATCGCCTCTTGAATATCTACTCTAGCTAAATCAATCTCATACTGATGCGCCGGATCATTTGTGAAATGCCGTTCGGTCATTCGAACACAACCGATGTTGACACTCTTCGCGAATTCAACTTCAGTCGTACCAAAAACAAACTCCGTTGATCCACCGCCGATATCCACGACAAGAAATGGGCCGTCGGCCAGTGACAGATCTTGAATCGCACCGGTAAATGAAAGGGATGCTTCCTCTTCGCCACTAATTACTTCAGGTTCGACACCGAGTCGTTCACGTACGCCATCGATAAAGAGATGGCGGTTAGTGGCATCACGCGTTGCACTTGTTGCACAGAAGCGAATCTTCTGAACTCCACGCTTTGCAATCTCGAGTGCGATTTTATCGATGGCAGCTAAAGTGCGCGCAATCGCATCGGGATGAAACTCGCCAAATTGATCAACGCCTTGCCCTAAGCGAACAATCTCCATTGTGCGAATAATTTCGCGAAAATTATTGCCTTCGATATCGGCGATGAGCAATCTGATTGAATTTGTGCCGCAATCAATGGCCGCTACTCGCATGGTGCGCCCTCCCACCACTGAGGTAATTTCGCTAAAGCCTCATCTCCGAGTGGGTTTACGTCTGGGCCAGCGGCAAGTGAGTGTGCAACGAGTGAGTGCAGACATTTCACACGGGTTGGCATCCCACCGGCCGATACATCCTCTACTTCCGGAACTTCAATGCCAAGGGCTGAACGAGCTGCAATGTAATCATCATGGGCGGCATGATAAGCCCCAGCTAATTGCGCATCGCTTTCTAGACGTTCATTCATTTCTCCCATTAAACCCGTTGTTTCCAGGGTTGAAATCACTGCAGTTAATCGTGGGCATGTTGCATAATAGAAAGTTGGAAATGGTGTTCCATCGGCTAAACGGGGTGGAGTTTCTACCACGGCCGGCTTACCACATGGACATCGATATGCGATTGCATGAACATCTCTTGGAGTACGTCCCAACTGAGTTTGAATGCACTCTAAATCTATTTGACTAACTTGTCTCACTTTTCGCCAGATTCGCTAATAGATGCAATGAGACGTGC
>CAYGHJ010000079.1:0-4689 GCA_964349605.1 uncultured Candidatus Planktophila sp.
ATTGCCTTAGGGAACAGATCTGTTATTCGCTGGCGATATAGATGGGGAGATGGGCGCGTACGGGGTGTAGATGTAATGCGGATTCGAATTGTTGTGAAACTGAAGCCTCTACTTCTTCTCTTGAGTTAATCGCTGAGATAGATAGATTGGCACGATAGAGATGACGATTAAAGCTGCTGCAACCACATTAACGATTGGTGCCTGGTTTGGTCTAAAGAGGTTTTGAAAAATCCAGATTGGAAGTGTGGTTTGACCGGCACCTGCGGTGAAGGTGGTTACTATGATTTCGTCGAATGAAAGGCCAAAGGATAGAAGTGCTCCAGCAACTAGAGCATTGCGAATCATTGGGAAGCTAACTAACCGGAAGGTCGTCAGACGGTTTGCTCCAAGATCCATGCTAGCCTCTTCAAAGCTTGCTCCCATGCGACGATAACGAGCGGCAACATTGTTAAAGACAACGACGATGCAGAACGTTGCGTGGCCAATGATGATAGTGAAAAAAGTTAATCCGCCAAAGAAATTAGTAAAAACATTGTTGAGTGCTATACCTGTGACAATTCCAGGAAGCGCAATGGGAAGAACAAAGAGCAATGAGATTACATCTCGGCCAAAAAAGTCATAGCGCGCAATGGCGGCTGCGGCAAGAGTTCCAAGGATTAGAGCAATAATTGTGGCAAAAACTGCGGTGAGAGTGGAGAGCATGATTGCATCCCGGACGCCAGTGTTGGCCGCTGCTTTTTCCCACCAGATAGTTGTAAAGCCCGTAGGTGGCCAGTTAAAGGACTTATTTGTGTTGAAGGAGTTAATAACAACAAGTAGTAATGGCATGTAGATAAATGAGAGACCGAAGATCATAAAGGACCATAAAACAAAACGAGCGGTACGAGAGATGTTCATAGGTTATCGAGTGCTCCCGTCTTTCGAACTGACGCCAGGTATACCATCATGACAATGACAGGAATCAGTGCAACCGCTGCAGCAAAGGGAAGATTGAGGGCAAAGTTTTGATAGACAACATTGCCAAGCATTTGGAATGTTCCACCAAGAATTTGGACGGTGATGTAATCGCCTAAACTTAAAGAGAATGTAAAGAGGGACCCTGCAATAATCGCCGGTCCTGTTATCGGCAAGATGACTTGCAAAAATGTACGTGCAGGTTTTGCACCGAGATCTGATGAGGCATCGATGATGGATTCAGGGAGTTTTTCCATGCCGGCGTAAATAGGCAACACCATGTAGGGAAGCCAAAGATAGGTAAGACCAATTACAACTGCAACAAGACCAAAGCCTGGACTGGATAAGCCGATAGGTGAAATTAACCAGTTAAGAAAACCGCTTTCAGGTGCCATCATGGTGCGCCATGCATAGATCTTTACAAGGTAGGAGGCCCATAACGGCGTGATGACAAGTGCGATTAAGACTGGCCGAGATTTTGGTTTTGCAATGCGAGCGATGAAAAATGCCATCGGAATTGCAAGCAATGCACATATTATGGTTACGGAAAGAGCTACGCCCACGGTTCTGATGGTGACGTTGAAATAAGCCTTATCGGTAAGAATGTCAATAAAGTTTGAGAGTGTAAATTCTCGAACAACTTTGCTAGTGAAAGTGTCGATTTTCCAAATGCTTGTTATAAATAATGCAGACAGTGAACCCAAATATAAAACACCGAGCCAGAAAATCGGTAGCACTAATAGAGCAGCGATGCGCGCTTTCACATGGGAGTGAAAGTATCGTCTGGTTGATGTAAGTGCGCTCATGGATTCATTGTTTTTCTAGTGGGATGAGATATAGGTGTGGGTACCTGCTCGCAAGTACCCACACCACTACCGCTTAAGAGTTTCTAAAGCTTGACCAGGCTTTAACCCATTCGGCGTACGGAATACATTTCACATCCGTGCGGCCATCTAGGCACTCTTCTGTAGGAGTCTTCCAGTAGTACACATCTGACCAGTAATCAGTTTCATCTGCATGATAAGAAGTGCAGTGATCTTTGCTCGATGTTAGTGCACAGGCCTTTGAGTTTGCTGGTGCTTCACCAAAGTACTCAGCTGCTTGTGCATTTGTTGCTGGAGAGATGATCCAGTTGAGCCATTTGTATGCGCAATCAATCGCTTCCGTGTCCTTGGAGATCATCCAAGTATCAGACCAACCAGTTGCGCCTTCCTTTGGCTTTACAGCGCCTACAGTTGCCTTTTCACTGTTAAGAACATTGGCAATAACTTGCCATGATGTTCCAGCGATAACGCTTCCTGCTTGAACTGCAGCAATATACTTGGTGTAGTCAGCCCAGTATTCGGCGACTAGAGGCTTCTGTTGCTTGAGAAGTTCCATCGCTGCATCAAATTGTGTTTGATCAAGTGCGTATGGATCTGTGATTCCAAGCTCTGGCTTTGTTGACATTAAGTAAACAGCTGCATCCGCAATATAGATCGCCGAATCGTATGCAGTGACTTTTCCTTTGAGTGGTGAGTTTGATTCCCACACAACTGACCATGAATCCGGTGCTGGATTGACTTTATCAATCGTGTACTGCAACACATTTGCGCCACGGCCATGAGGTACACCGTAGTTTGCGCCATCAATTGTGTTCCATGGACGATCTTTGAGGTTATCAAATATATCTGCGTAATTTGGAATCAGATCCAAATTAACTGGCTGTAAATCTCCACCGAAAATTAAGCGAAGAGAGGCGTCACCAGATGCACTAACTACATCGTAGCCACCACTTTGCATCAACTGAACTGCCTCATCAGAAGTTCCGTATGCTTTTACATTTACCGTGCAACCAGTCTCGTTTTCAAAGGGCGTTACCCAATCCACATTTGGATCTGTTGATCCATCTTCTGCGTATCCTGGCCAAGCCAGGACGTTAATTGTTCCTGGTGTATCTCCCAGCGGACCTGCGTATGCGCCGCCTGCTGAGTCCTCTCCTGCACTAGAACAACCACTGAGGATTAATGCGCTCGCCGCCACTACAAAAACGGACTTACGGATTTTTATACTTATCACTCGTGTTCCTTCCTGTCGCGACTCTGCGACACCACACCAGAATCTCTAGCGTGTACCTCAACCCCTAGGAGATTGAGAATTCTTTTATCCTTCGACTTGGTACTCATTTGCTATATCCCAACTGACGCTCACCCTTGAGTTACGCATCGCTTCAACGGAGGTCGAGCCCTCGGTTGCATTCTGCGCCAATGCCGTTAGGGAGATTCCTGCATCTAATTCGAGAAGAAAGCGGGTGCTTGGTCCTAGGTACTCTACCTCGCGGATTGTTCCGGTGGTAATACGTGAACCAGGCTTTTTCGCATCAATTTGAATCTTTTCCGGGCGCACTAGCCAGGTTCCAGATTTTTTAAGAAGTGTTTGTGCTGCAGCCCCTGAGATTAAATTAGATATTCCAACAAAGCCTGCAACAAAGGGGCTTGCAGGTCGTTCATAGATGGCTGCTGGGGTATCAAGTTGTTGAATCTTTCCGCGATCAAAGACTGCAACACGATCTGACATTGTCAGAGCCTCCTCCTGATCGTGGGTGACAAAGATAAAAGTAATGCCAACTTCGCGTTGCAATTGTTTGAGTTCAATCTGCATCTGCACGCGAAGTTTAAGATCAAGAGCTCCAAGTGGCTCATCTAGTAACAAAACAGATGGACGGTTAACTAGTGCACGGGCAAGCGCGACGCGTTGGCGTTGGCCGCCTGAGAGTTGATTGGGTTTTCTATTGCCAAATCCATCGAGGCGAACCTGTGCGAGGGCAATCTGTGCTTGTTTGCGACGTTCTATTTTACTGACGCCTTTAACACGAAGTCCGTATTCGATATTTGTAATAACATCCATGTGAGGAAAGAGTGCGTAATCTTGAAAGACTGTGTTTACATCTCGTTCATAAGCAGGAAGATTAGTAATATCAGTGCCGTTAAGGTGAACACTTCCTGCATCAGGTATTTCAAATCCGGCGATCATACGAAGCACGGTTGTCTTTCCTGATCCTGATGGGCCAAGAAGAGTTAAAAATTCGCCAGAGTAGATATCTAGATCAACACCATCAACTGCCTGAACTGTGCCAAAGTTCTTTGTAAGGCCACGGATTGAGATGATTGTTGAGCCTTGTGCATTCACTGGCAGTCACCTCCGTTGTGGCTACTTGGTTAAGTAATATGAGCACTTTAGGTTAAAAATCAACCAAATGGGTAATAAATCAGAAGATTTACGCGTGAATCACTGGTGCGCGCGGAGGGACTCGAACCCCCAACCTTCTGATCCGAAGTCAGATGCTCTATCCGTTGAGCTACGCGCGCTGGATTGCTAAGAATACCGTGTGGCAGAAAGATCCATTGCCACATACAAGAGGCATTACGTAAGGATGAAAACTGCTGAAGGCTTAACCTATATTGGCTGATTTTTGGCGTGGTTGGCGAGTTGTAAAGTCAGAAGTTTTCCACCTCTAGAGAGTTAAAATTATGAGTTTCCGGGCTGGAAAAGCGGGCAAAAAGTTTTGTTGTGCGAAATGCTAAACACTCACCACTGAGTCCTTGTACCTTCGGGCTCGCTATGGTTAGAATCATTAAACTTAGTTCAACAAGTTTTTGACCTTGACCAACTCTCTCATAAACGGAGGTCCGATGGATCACTCTGATTCCGTCGTTCAACTGCTAGATAGCAATGGCTCATTCGCCAACGATTCAC
>CAYGHJ010000080.1:0-4651 GCA_964349605.1 uncultured Candidatus Planktophila sp.
ATACATGAAGCTCCATCAATGATTGCGCTGGAATCAACTTCTGCAGTAGCCATAATGAGTGAGTGTTTATTATGGAAACCAATATCAGCCACAGAAAATGCAGATGAGTGGCTTAACCCTCGTACTAAATCACGTGAACCCTGCAATAAGGCTTTTGGGGTACCAATATCTAACCAGTATGAATTATCTATAAAGCCAAATACTTTTCTACCACTAGCTATAAGTTTTGGGAAAATTTCTCGTTCGACACTAATCACTGTCTCCTTAGGAATTGCATTCACAATGCTGGGATTAAAGACATAGCAACCGGCATTTATTGATTGTGAAATGGGATTGTCCATTTTTTCAAGAAAAGCGGTGACTCGACCAGACTCATCAGTAGGCACGCACCCATACGTCCGTGCATCTTCAACGGTCGTCAAATGAAGTGTTACATCTGCACCATGCTCCTCGTGTTGGCGAATTTGTTCTTTCAAATTGTGTGAACTCAAGACATCTCCATTAAAAACAACAATTGACTCTTGGGTGTTTAACAACTGTGCGGCATTGGCTATTGCACCACCTGTACCAAGCGGTACTTTTTCAACGGCATATAGCAGCTTCATTCCCCATGGCGATCCATCCCCGAAATATGGAGTAAAAAGTTCAGCTAAGTAAGAAGTTGCCAGGACTACTGTAGTAATACCAGCCTCCCTTGCCATAGCTAGTTGATGTTCAGTCACTGGTAAACCTGCCACAGTGAGCATGGGTTTAGGTGTGTGCTTAGTTAGCGGCATTAACCGTGTGCCAAAACCACCCACTAAGAGAATTCCTACAGCCATAGATCTAAGCCTTCAATCGAAGAGCTGCGGAATTAATCTGCTCATCCGTCGCCGTCATCGCCAATCGAATATGGCGAGCCCCTGCAAGACCATAGAAACTGCCCGGCGTAGCCAATATGCCTCGGTGTGCAAGCCACTCCACACTTTCCCAAGCATCCTCACTTCGCGTACACCACAGATATAAACCTGCGTTACTGAATTCAATTCGAAACCCAGCTGCCTCAAGAGCTGGACGCAATAAATCTCGACGCGAGTTATAGCGATTACGCTGCTCGGCAACATGGTGATCATCACTGAGCGCTACAACCATTGCTTTCTGCACTGGAAGAGGAACCATCATTCCGCTGTGTTTACGAAGTTCACGGATTCGAGCGATGAGCGATGAGTCCCCAATCATGAAAGCCGCTCGGTACCCTGCCATTGAGGAGCGCTTAGAGAGTGAATGAACAGCAAGAATATTCCTGTTGTCACCGCCACTTTGAGATAAGACGGAGTAAGAAGTTGCTGTGTGATCAAAATCAATATAACACTCATCTGAAACTAAAATTGAATTGTTGGCGCGCGCCCATTGAATGCACGCTTTTATTTCTTCAATACTATGGGTTCGCCCAGTAGGATTAGATGGCGAGTTAAGCCATGCCAAATCCGCAGTTGGCCATGTGGCTGCATCTATATCGACTTCGATCAATTGTGCCTGAGCAATCAATGCACCAACGCGATATGTCGGATAAGCAATTTGCGGAATAAGAACCTTTCGAGATTCAAGAATTGTTGGTAGCCATGCCACTAACTCTTTCGATCCAATGAGTGGAAGAACATCAAACTCACCGGTTGCACCCAGTCGATGAATGGCCCACTTCCTAATCGCTGCGCGCAGCTCAGGTGTTCCGGCAGTGACTGGATAACTAGGAGAGTTTGAAGCATCGCGAAATGATTTTTGAATAAATTCCGGAGTTGGATCTACCGGAGTTCCTTGAGATAAATCTATGATTCCATCTGGGTGCAAACGTGCAATCTCCCCATATGGAGCCAATGCATCCCAAGGAAAATCTGGGAGTTGCTCACGCAAGAATTACTACTCGCTCTTTGGAGGCAGAGCCGTTACTTGTGCGTGATCACTATTGGTTGGACCCATCTTTGCCGCGCCTCCAGGGGATCCAATTTCAACAAAAAACTCGGTATTGACTTTGCCAAACTCACTCCACTGGGCTGGAACATCGTCCTCATAATAAATCGCTTCTACCGGGCATACTGGCTCGCATGCACCGCAGTCGACACACTCATCTGGCTGAATGTATAACATACGGGAACCTTCATAGATGCAATCCACCGGGCATTCAGATATGCAGGACTTATCTTTAACATCGACACACGGCTCAGCAATAATATATGTCACTCTCTAGCCTCCAGATTAAAATGATAATGAACGTGGCTGATTCTAATCACTTAGCCCTGTGTCGCGCGATATTGAAGCGAAGGTTTATCGTTGACCCATGGCGAGCCTGCTCGAACTCCGTTTCGAAGCCCTTATAGGTAGGCGCATTACAATCCGACTTCATCGGCCCGAGGGCGGCTTTCGCGACATTGTGGGAATTTTAGAGAGTACGCACTCATTGCGAAATAAAGAGAATCGGTTAATTGAATTCTCTCATGATGAGATCTTTATTTGGCGTGAAGTAATTTCCAAACCATCAACCAGCATAGAACCTTAAACATTTGATTAATTTGGCAATAAAATCGCAATAAGTAAGACAATAAATCCAATATTTATCAGCGATACTCCAACAGAGTTAGCCGCAATTAAATATTCATCACTTGCACCGGGGAAACTTGCACGCAAAACAACGAGAGTCCAAACGAAACTTGCAACCACCTTTAGGGATCGTCTCCCCCACATTCGGCCAATGCTCCAAATTCCGGTGAAAGTAGCAGTAATGCTCAGTATTAATCCGAATGGTGGGAGAGATGCATGGATAAATACAGAGGCTGCGCCTAAAGCCGCGCCGAGAAATATTGAGTAAAAAAACTTCACTGCAAAGTTATTCCCGAGGTCAAATCACTTTCCCTACCATCGCTATCAAATGGCGCAGATTTCTCGCCGCGCACAAGCGTGTAATATTCATGTCCCCAAATCTGTAAACCTAAATTATTTGAGAGCGCAAAGAATGGACCATCCAATGCGATTTGTGTTGCATGCGCTCTCATTGCCGCCATTTTGGCTTCAACAAATTCATTTCCATCAATCAATGTAGTTACAAACGAGTCATCTTTGGCAAATGGAATGTCATCAACATTGTCGATTCCGAAGAAATCAGAACCAACTTCCTTCATTGCTGCGATACCTGAGGCAATAACTGATTTTGGCATTGTGTTCCAATAAATTTTTGGAATCTTCCAAATTGAAAGCTCGGCTGCATGCATTGCAACGAGATGAGTCTTAATGTGATCCGGGTGACCGTAACCACCAAATTCGTCATACGTAATCAAAATGTGTGGCTGCACTTCATCGATTATTGTTGCGAGTAACTGTGCAGCCACATCTAAATCAGCTTGCCAGAAAACATTTGCCCCATTATTTGTTGGGCTCCCCATCATTCCGCTATCTCGAAAATTACCTAAAAATCGGTAGTCAGTGACTCCTAATTCATGCATTGCATTTGCTAATTCAATCTCACGATGTGTGCCGAGAGTGTCATTGTGTGCGCTTGCCAAATGCGATAAACCAGGGACTAGAACTTCTCCCTCTTCTCCACGAGTGCACGTTACTAGGGTGACTTGTGCGCCCCGTGCGGCATACAGTGCCATTGTCGCCCCATTATTTATTGTCTCATCATCAGGGTGGGCGTGTACCAAAAGAATTCGAAAACCTTCGTAGGTATCTTCCATTAGTACACCGTACATGTCGTATCGATGCGTTGAGCCCAGGCAAGAACTCCACCCTCTACATGTGTAACGTCCCTAAAGCCAGCGTTTTTAAGTATTGAGAGTGCAGTCGCTGAACGCTTCCCCAAATGGCAATGCAGGATTATTTCTTTGTCCCTCGGTAGATTTATTAAAGCGCTTCCATCAATGAAATGCCCAAGAGGAATTAAAATCGAGCCAGGGATTCGAACAATTTCAAATTCTTTAGCTTCACGTACATCGATAAGGAGAAAATCATCACCTCTGTCCATCTTCGCTTTCAACTCATCAACACTTATCGCTGCAGCTGAGGCCGGAGAGCAGAACTCTTCGTAATTATCTAATAACCCATTTTGTGTCGGATTTGTCCCGCACAATACACAAGCTGGATCGTTTTTGATCTCAATTTTTCGAAAACTCATAGCCAGCGCATCATAAATAATTAACTCACCAATCAGCGGCTCGCCGATTCCAATGATGAGTTTTATTGCCTCTGTTGCTTGGATTGAAGCGATCGAAGCACACAAAACGCCCAAGACACCTGCTTCGGTGCAGTTAGGAGCATCTTGCGCTGGCGTCGGATGAAGGCAGCGATAGCAGGGGCCATGTTCGGACCAAAATACGCTGGCCTGCCCATCAAAGCGAAGGACAGATCCCCAAATATATGGCTTTTTTAAAAGTACACAAGCATCGTTGCTTAAATAACGAGTTGCAAAATTATCAGTCCCATCGATAATTAAATCATAATCTTTAAAAATCTCTAATACGTTTGACCTATCTAAGCGAACTTCATGAGTTATCACTTTTATGAAAGGATTAATTTCAGCAATTTTTCTTTTTGCGCTCTTTGCTTTACTCGTTCCTATATCGCTCTGTCCGTGAATAATCTGTCGTTGTAGGTTTGACTCTTCGACTACATCAAAATCAAC
>CAYGHJ010000081.1:0-4554 GCA_964349605.1 uncultured Candidatus Planktophila sp.
CAGATTATTGCCTCTAACTTTCTTTAGCAGTTCCCAACTTCTAGGCTTTAACCATGAAAACTCGGATTGCAGGAGTTTTGGCGATTGTGCTCTTTATAACGTTGAATTTTCTTCCTGCCGATGCTGCAATTAAACCAGGTCAGGCCTGTAAGAAAGTTGGCAGCTTTGCGGTAGTCGGTGCTTACAAATACACGTGCATTAAATCGGGCAAGAAAACACTCTGGAATAAGGGTGTCAAAATACTTGTAGTTAAACTAACGCCAACGCCTGCATCATCGCCGACGCCAACTCTGACACAAATGCCGACACCTGCTCCTACATCAGTGTCAACACCAAAGCCATCTCCTTCTTCAACTGCAGAGCCAGGGCTTGAAATAAAAATTGGACCAAATCTCCAAGGTTGGCATATTGACGGGGGGTTAAATAAATGGGTTTCGCCTGGAAATGTGCCGGAGTGTATTTTCCCAATATTTCCTGAGAATCTACTTGTTGATTTTTCTGCCGTTCAATGGCTGATTGCACCTGGGCAGTTTAGAAGTAACGATTACAAGGCTCACGGAGTTATACGTTGGTCAACACATCCGGAACCATATTTAAGTGGAATTATCGTGAGACTACCTTTTGATGCAACTGTAATTAGTGCTCAGAATGATTACTCTGGAATCGATTATCAATTTTCATTAAACGCAATTTCTGATTGTGGAATTATGATTCATCTGGCACACCTATTTGAACCTGGACCTGAAGTGAAAAAGATTCTCGACTTTGTTAAACCATTGCAAGAAGGTCAGTCAAATGAGATCCCGATTGTTGTTCGCTTGAAAAAAGGGACTGTCATAGCTACAAATGTTGGTCAACCAACAAGCAGAGCAGAAGGCGCTGGGTCTCAAATGGATTTTGGACTCTTAGATCTACGTAGGCCTAACCCAAACAAACCACTCTCGTATCACGGTGATCCGAAAAACTATTACCCAATATATTCTGTATGTTGGCTTGAGGGTCAGTGGTTCTCTGAAAAAGATCGAAGAATGATTAGTCAGCTTCCTGTCACTTTAGGACTGGCTAATAGTGACTATTGTGGTAAGTAAATTCAGGATATTAATATCAGTATTTCCTGACTAGCTTGCAAAGAGATTTAGATTTGTAAGTGAAGGCCAGAGCGCAAACAGTATTGAGATCGGTAAAATTAGGAAGACAACAGGAATCATCATCGAGATTTCAGCCTTACCTGCGGCATTCATAATGATATTTCGCTGATTAGCACGTGCTTCAACTGCATGTCGAGATAGGACTTCAATAAGGGGTGCTCCGCGCAGAGTAGCCGTAACGATTGCATCAATAAATCTGCGGATCATGACGGATTTAACGCGGCGGCCCATCGCATCCAGACTTAAGTGCAACGGTTCACCAGAACGAACAGCCTCAATTACAGTTGCGAACTCCTGCGACAGATTGCCATTGGCCGACTGAGAGATACGAAGAATCGCGCTCATTGGTGTTTCACCAGCTGCGATGGCAAGCGTGAGCATCTCTACTATTGCTGGAAATTCAGCCTCAATTCTCTGTCGGCGTTTTTTCACCTGACTCGTGAGTTCTTTATCGATTAAAACGAAAAGAATTAGAGAGGTTAATGTGGCCGAAAGTATTGTCGTAAGAATTGAATGGTTCGAGACTAGTAATAGCGCCATAACCAGTGTTGTACTTGCAGCGCAGAAACCTATTTGGCGTATGCGAAAATTCTGATAATCCAGTTCACTGCACTTGCCAAGTTCTTCTAGACGCAGATGAACGCCACGTTTATCTTGTGATTTAGTTGCTGCAACTCTAGCGCGACGCTCGAGCTCTTTGAATGGATCACCCTGAGAGTCGAAAATAAGCAATAACCCACCTGGAATTGCGAAGAGCATCGATATGAAAAGGACCGTGAGCATTATCGTGCTCCATAATTTGCACCAGTAAATACACGTGGAGTTTGTGGCAATCTTCCCAAACGATTCATCCATACATATGCAATTGCCGTCATGACCAATCCAGCAATTAAAATAGCGCCGCCAGCAGGAGTCGAATAGGCGGCAGCTGTAGTCGGTTGTGTCGATAGAAGCAGTAAAAGAATCCATGGAGCCGCGGCGGAAAGGTGGGCCGAATTCTTTATCCACCCATGCTTAACCTCAATTTCACGGCGCAGAGCCAAATCCTGTCGCAGAAAATCTCCTAAAGTTCTCAGAATTGCAAGAAGTTCGCTTCCTCCGAGTGATTTAGAAACCAAGAGAGCTTCAAAGATTTGGTCGCTTCCATGGTGATGAAAAAGCTCCTTTAACTCACATATTGCCTCACTAATGTCACCATGTCGGTAGAGAGAGGCGCGAAATTCGGTGAAGGCGGGCCGCAGTATTTCCGGTCCACGCGCTGAAAGTCCGGCCAATGATTCGGTTAAAGATAAGCCGGATTGAATACCTGACATGAGGTGATCAATAACATCGGGCCATGCCGCTATTAATGCTGATTCGTTATGCATGTCTTTGCTTCGCAATTTCGTAAATGTTATCCCAGCAACGAGTGCTCCGAAAGCTAAGGAGATAGTGAGAGCACTAGTGATAAGGAAAATAGTTGCTATTGCCACACAAGAAAATGCTGCGGTACGGAGCTTAATTTTCAATGACGCCACCAATCACTCAAAGGCGCGCCTATCGCTGCGAACTTGTCGGCATGTGGCAGTGTTCCTATGCCGCGATCATAATCTTTGCCATTCCAAATCCAAAGGGTTTCAATCTCAGCGCGATCATTTTCATATCTGCCAGTGAGCGCAGAAATCTCTTTGACTCTTCGAACTCCATTCTGATCTAGTGATACATGAACAATTAAATCAAATGCCGAGGCGACTGTAGGTGCAATAAATTTGTGTGAAATATTCTCCCCTGCCAGCAGTGGAAGAGTTTGAAGTTTAATAATCGCATCTCGCGGAGAATTGGCGTGAAGCGTGCCCATTCCTGGAAGACCAGCGTTAAGGGCAATAAGGAGATCTAGTGCTTCGGCTTCACGGACCTCCCCTACGATAATGCGAGAAGGCCGCATTCGCAGCGATTCTTTAATCAAGCGACGAAGTGGAATTTCTCCTTCGCCTTGCAGATTTACACTTCGAGTTTGAAGTGCAACGACATCCGGAAGTTGAGGGCTTAGTTCAAATACTTCTTCGATCGTCACAACACGTTCGCTACGCGGAATCGCACCAGCTAATGCATTGAGCATTGTGGTTTTACCAGATTGCGTGCCACCGCTTACTAATATATTTAGTCCAGCTCGGACCGAGTTTTTCAACGAAGTTGCCATGAAGGCAGTCATAACTCCACGCTCCACAAGATCGTCGATACCAAGGTTGCGCATCAAATGCTTTCGAATATTTACCGCCCAATGCTGCGCCGTAATTTCAGGAATAGCCACATGCAGCCGTGAGCCATCGGGCAGGCGGGCATCTACAAATGGATGCGAAAGATCAAGGCGACGGCCACTCCACATCAGCGCACGTTCGACGATATTTCGTACATCTTCGCTAGTTAACAAGAGATTTGTTAATTCACTCTTTCCCGCACGTGCAATGAAAATCCGCTCTGGAGAGTTAATCCAAATCTCTTCAACCGTGGGGTCGCTCATAAAAGGTGCGATAGCTCCAAAAGTAATATCTATATCTAGGTCCATGTGGGAAATCTAGGTCGAGCACTGAGCGTTATTGATAGGCGATGGTTAATGCGTGGATAAAGGCGCTTCATCTAGCCGGTTGAGTAGTTGTAGGCCAGATTCCCCGCGTAGCGAGGTCACCATAGATATCGAGATATTCAAACTCTCTTTGAGGGAGAGCGCTGAGGCTGAATGCAGGCGAGATACCAACTGCCGCGCAGCGAGCTCTCCATCAGCTATGAGCGCAACACATTCATTAATTCCTAGCCGCCCAATGCAATCTTCACTTCTGGTCAAAATGCGTAGTTCGCAGGAGAATTTCAAAATTTCTTCGGCGCTAATTGATTGAGACTCTTCATGTAAAGCCCGGCGCGTGAAAGTAATTTTTACGGCGCTAAAGTTCGTCTCATTCCGCGAGGAGAGTGCGATCTGCCTTCGCAGGAGTTCGTAAAAAAGGGCAGGTGCGGCTAAGTGGGTCTGCGAATCGCGAATTCCATCGTGAGAAAAAAGTACGTCGTGATTGGGTAAATGAGTTAATCTCTCCTCCATGGCACAGGATCCTTCCAAAGCAGCTAAGGCCCGCGCAGTAGTGGCATCCCTATTGATTGTCGAAGCGGTGGTGATTGGGGCATTAGGTGTCTGGTTAATTGTTCTGGCAACTAAAGCCGACAGTTTTGAACTTTCACCCCTTCTAGGCGAACTTCTTTTTGTCGCTCTAGGAAGTGCTGGCTTAGCAGCATCGGCAGCGGGATATCGCCGAGGAAAGTACTTCGGTCGATCTCCAGCCGTTCTTGCTAATTTAATTGCGCTCGGAGTTGTCTCTTACCAGGTGCAGGCAGGGCTCTGGCTTGTGGCAATTCCATTGGCCGCACTCGCACTGGC
>CAYGHJ010000082.1:0-4446 GCA_964349605.1 uncultured Candidatus Planktophila sp.
CGGCACGAACGGCAATAGGACCATCCATCGAGTTAAGTCGGCCTTCGGCTTTGGTGTATACCTTTCTATTGACCTGTCCAGTTATCTGGGCGCTGATATGCAGAGTAGATCCCATCGGTACTGGCTTTAAAAAATCAGTTTCAAGTCGTGCGGTCACTGCGGGGGCTCGTAATAGCCACATGAGTTTTCCTAGAGCCTCGTCCAATGCCAAAGAGAGCATGCCTCCGTGTGCTAAACCAGGGGCGCCTTGATGATTTTCTGTGACTGTGAACTGTGCGGTGATATCCAAACCAAGACCTGCATAGGCAATTAAATGAAGACCCGTTGGGTGTAGCTCTCCACATCCAAAGCAGTAGCCGAAGTGGGAGGGAATCTTTGAGCCAATGGGCGGTGCTTTCGGGTGGCGCTCTGGAATCTGGGCACCCTCTGGAGCATTTGTACTAGCAATGCGACTCATGTACCAAGAGTATCCGATACCGTAACTCCTATGCACTATCGAGAAGTTGTTCGTATGCCAGTGTGGTTGTTGGCCCTAATTTACTTTTTCCTTCTCTCTCTTGTTCTATCGATTTGGGCAGCTCTCGGTGATAGAGCTGGGTTAATCTCACTTATCTGCACAAGCGCGCTTCTATTTCTCATCGCAATAAAGAGCGCAATGGTAATAGAGATTGATTCTGAAGAACTTCGAGTTGGCAAAGCCCATATCTCTCTCGAATACTTAGGAAGAGCAGACGACGTATCGAGCGAGGAGATGCGAAAACTTCGTACCAGAGATGCCGATCCAGCCGCTTATCTCGGTATCAGGTTTTGGATGCCAACGGGCGTAAAAATTTTGGTTAATGATTCGCGAGATTCAACACCGTATTGGGTGATAAGTAGTAAGAATGGTGATGCATTAGCGAGAGTTTTAAACTCTATTGCTAATTAGTAGCACTCTTTACACACTGCTTTTACACCTTCACCCTTTGCAAGCTGAGTTATATGGTGTACTAAGAAACAACGTGAGCAAGTAAATTCATCCTCCTGTTTAGGCACCACGCGGACTGCAAGTTGTTCACCTGACAGATCAGCACCTGGAAGCTCAAGGTTTTCAGCGGCTTCTGCTTCATCAACATCAATTTGGCCGGATTGAGCATCGACACGCTTTGCTTTTAACTCTTCTAACGACTCCTCGTGGAGTTCTTCATCAGTTTTTCTGGGGGTGTCGTAATCTGTTGCCACTGCTCTCACCTCGATTCCTTAAATAAATACTTGCCTGCGGGCGCATCATGGCCTACAACGTCGGCATTGGTTGATATAACCTTCGGCGTGTCGGAGTTATTCCCCACTCACCTGGGCGATTTCTATCGCTTGAGCAAGCCCCGCGTCAACTCGAGCGTGAATGGCAGTTCCAGCCTCACGATACTCCTCCGAAAAAATCTCACCATGTTCATGGATTGCATGAATTAAATCACCACGGTTGTAGGGAATCACCGCTTTTATCTCAATTGTAGGGCGAGGCAGCGAACTCTCAATTGCCTGCACTAATGCCGCTACGCCAAAACCCGTGCGTACTGAGAAAGCAAAACTATTGGGCTCTTTGCGCAATATCTCCATAATTATATGAGGATCGGCAATATCTACTTTATTGATTGCAATAATCTCTGGTATTTTCTCGCCGCCAACTTCTTGAATAACTTGGCGCACTGCACGGATTTGTTCAAAAGGATCTGAGTGAGAACCATCGACAACATGCACAATTACATCGGCATCTGCGACCTCTTCTAGAGTTGATTTAAATGCATCAATGAGTTGATGAGGCAAGTGACGCACGAAACCAACGGTGTCAGTTAAAGTGTAAACACGTCCGTCGCTAGTTTGTGATTTTCTTACGGTCGGATCCAAAGTTGCAAATAACGCATTTTCAACTAAAACACCAGCATCTGTTAATCGATTAAGTAGAGAGGACTTTCCGGCATTTGTGTAACCTGCAATTGCAACCGATGGAATGTTAAATCGCTTACGTTCTTGGCGCTTTGTATCGCGTGATGTTTTCATCTGCGCAATCTCACCACGTAGTTTCGCCATTTTGTCGCGAATTCGACGACGATCTGTTTCAATCTTTGTCTCACCTGGGCCGCGACCACCAATTCCAGCACCGCCCGCAGCACGTCCACCAACTTGGCGTGAGAGAGAATCTCCCCAACCGCGAAGTCGTGGAAGCAAGTATGCAATTTGTGCTAACTCAACTTGCGCCTTACCCTCTTTACTTTTTGCATGCTGGGCAAAAATATCCAAAATCAATGCGGTGCGATCGACAACTTTTACTTTAACTCTCTCTTCTAGTTGTCGAAGTTGCGAGGGCGAAAGTTCTCCATCGCAAATAACCGTATCGGCACCAGTTGCAATGACAACTTGTCGAAGCTCTTCCACCTTACCCGAACCAATATAAGTCGCAGGATCGGGCTTATCGCGGCGCTGAATTAAACCATCCAGAACTTCTGAGCCCGCAGTTTCTGCTAAAGCTTTAAGTTCAGCTAAAGAGTTCTCAGCCATCACAGAGTTTCCTTCAGTCCACACTCCAACCAACACCACGCGCTCAAGTTGGAGCTCGCGGTATTCGGCCTCAGAGATATCTTGAAGCTGAGTTGAAAAGCCTTTAACACGTCGCAAGGCATGGCGCTCAGATAGTTCAAGTGTTGGATCGACTAATTCATCGCTCTCACTTGCATCAAATTCGGCCGCGATGCGGGCGCTTTCTCGCATTAACGCATCGAACTCATCTCCCACTTGATTATTAGGCAATTAAATACTCCGAGATATCTACATCTTTTATAAGAACTGCTGGACCAACCAAGACCGCATTGGAGTGTGCATCAATTGTGACCTCTAGTCGACCCCCCGGTGGATTAATAATCCAGGTAGATGGAAGACGCGATTTTGTGTGAATGCTGGCCGCCAATGCAACGGCACATGTTCCAGTTCCGCAGGAGCGAGTTTCACCGCTTCCGCGCTCGTACACACGCATAGAGAGCTCGTGCTCCCCTGTAATCTGAACAAACTCGACATTTACGCCCTCTGGGTATGAATCCCGTGGACGTACGACAGGTGGTTCAAGAAGTGGACCAACCTCACTAAGTTGATCTACAAAGACAACGGCATGAGGATTTCCGATACTAATGTTGTAGCCGTTCCATACATGGGAGTTTGTGGCCGCGGTGACTGCTTCAGCCTCGTCAGTAACTTGACCCATATTGACTGAGATATCCCCCACCAACGGTACGCGTAAATGTTTGATACCGTCGCGAGTATTAATTGGAAAAATGCCTTCAGGCATGTGTCCACGTTCAACTAAGTACCGAGCCATCACGCGAATCCCATTACCGCACATCTCTGCCACTGAACCATCGGCGTTGCGATAATCCATAAACCATTTTTCATCGCGCTTAATAATTCGAATGAGACCATCGGCACCGACCCCCGTCTCGCGGTTGCAGATCGCCGCCGTTTGGGCAGTAGTAATCGAACTCTCATCACTTGGATCAAATACAAGTAGAAAATCATTTTCAGTGCCGTGGCCATATGTTGCAATCATTGCTTCGAGTCTAACTTCTCTAAATGAGCAAGAACGCTATGTAAGCGTGGCTGAGCTGGTGAAATCCACGTGATTCGTTCATCACGCGAAAACCAGGTCTCCTGTCGACGCGCATATTGGCGCGTTGCACGCTTAGTATCTTCGCGCGCCTCATCATCGCTCAAAAGACCCTTCCGGTAGGCGATTATTTGCGAGTAACCAAGTGCCAACTGAGCGGTTCGGGCACTGGTTATACCGGCCCCCAAGAGTCGATCAACTTCAGAGATAAAGCCC
This sequence comes from uncultured Candidatus Planktophila sp., assembly GCA_964349605.1. Lineage (GTDB taxonomy): Bacteria > Actinomycetota > Actinomycetes > Nanopelagicales > Nanopelagicaceae > Planktophila. The sequence continues at coordinate 3,848 of CAYGHJ010000082.1, forward strand.
TCATCCCACATGCGATCTACGCGCGCACTTATTCGTTCATTTAACTTTTCTCGATCCATCACTAACCCAAACTGCGTAGCATCTGGATATCTCCTACTTGCCTCACGTGGGAGGTTTGCAGTGAAAGGCTTTCCGGTAATCTCAATAACTTCCAATGCGCGAATAACACGACGAGAATTTGCCCTATCAATGGCGATTGCCGCGGCTGGATCCAATTTTTCCAATCTCTCAAAGAGTGCGTTGAGGCCAATACTCTCCAACTCTTTTTCGAGCTCTTTGCGTACAGCTGGGTCAGTATCTGGAAAGTTGAGTTCATCCAAAATCGATTTAATATAGAGTCCGGTGCCGCCGACAACGATTGCGTTCTTACCTCGGGCATGAATATCCGCTATAGCCTCGCGCGCCGCGCTTTGATACCAGGCGACCGTAGAGTCTTGACTAACATCTAAAACATCTAAAAGATGATGAACGATCCCTTCTCGCTCTTCGACGCTTAATTTTGCGGTCCCAATATCCATTCCGCGATAAATCTGCATTGAATCTGCGTTAACGATTTCCCCATCGAAGTGATGGGCAAGTGAAATCGCTAATTGGCTCTT
>CAYGHJ010000083.1:0-4421 GCA_964349605.1 uncultured Candidatus Planktophila sp.
CTCCAAAGAACCGAGTTCGCCATTTCGTTCAATTGAGAGTTCACCCATTCGAGGGTTTATCTCTAGCGCATGTGTAATTAAACTCGTTAATACAAGGTCAAAGGCTACGTCACTCTCACCACTGCTCGAAAGAGTTTCATGCACTAGAGCGATCGATGCGATTCGGCGCACGGCCTCATTTAGAGCCGAAGCCGCTCCTGGGTCTTCGATACGTCGTGCTTGAAGTCGTAAAAGCGCTGAAACAGTTTGAAGGTTATTTTTCACCCGATGGTGAATTTCGCGGATCGTTGCATCCTTAGTAACTAGCTCGCGATCACGACGCCGAAGTTCTGTGACATTCTGGAGCAACACAATAGCTCCAATACGATCATCACCAACCAGCAAGGGAAGTACTAGAAAATCGATTGTCGTCCCTTGATTATCGATTTCCACACGGCGTAAAACTTTTCCATTTAATCTGGTCCTAATCCCCTCCTCATGTGCATCAGGGGAATTCTTGACGATTGCCTCTGCGACATCGCCAAGTTTGTGGTTTTCAATTTCACTCTTCCAGCCCATTCGGCTAAAAGCCGATCGTGCATTTGGACTTGCAAAAGAGATTATCCCATTTACATCAAGTCGAATTAAGCCGTCTCCAACACGGGGAACTGGCTCAAAGAGAGAGCCCGCATTTCGATAAGGGAATGATCCCTCTGCAACCATTCGATAGAGCGAATGAGCAATCTCCCGGTAGTTAAGTTCAAGCGCACCTGGAGATCTCATTAAATCAGAGTTTCGATGGCGAGAAATCACGGCAATAACTGCCCCATCGAAAAATACAGGCACTGTCTCTTCTTTAATCATGACATCGCCAACTTTTTCAGGCTCAGACGTTCGAATAATTTCGCCACTTGATAGCGCTTCGTCAATTTGACTCCTGCTACCCCACATCACTTCATTGCCTATCACATCATCAATAAAGACAGTCGCTGCGGTTGTTGGACGTATATGTGCGACGGCAACGTGCCCGGTTGGCCATAATTTCACATCTTTTCGAATAGGAACCCAGAGGACGAGATCAGCAAAAGATAGGTCTGAAAGTAGTTGCCAATCTGCAACTAACTCTCGGAGTCGATGAGCTTGATCGATTGTTATTGAACTTCGACCATGAATTAGATTTTCAAACTGCGGCATCGCTATAACCAGTTGTCTAACTCTTGGGATATCTCCTGAGTTGCAAACCAAAGTAATTCATCTTCATTGGCATAAGAGATTAAGGCACATTGAACTTGGCTCCATCTAAGCGCAGAGTTTAACTTTAAAGACGCTCCCTGGCTTTCTCCACCCTGAGAACTATCAAGCTCTAGCGCTAAAACAATACCTGGTGAGGTTGCAGATGTAGGAAGATCAAGGGCCGCCTCTCCAGCACTCCTTGAGAGGAGATATTCAAGCTCTTCCTCATCACATTCAGGATTCTCACTGAGAAAAAACTCTGTAGGGGCAAAAACTATGGTTGCATCAAAACTTCCTGACTTCAAGAATTCTAAGAGATCGCTATGAAGTATCGGAAGATAAGCGCGCATGCACTAATAGTATTAGAAATCAGTGCTTTATCTCGCTGGCCATCTTAGCGATAGATTTTCGTAGGTTAGAGCGGGTATTTGCCTCAATCAAAGTCGATTTCTGGCTTTCCGCCAAATTTACTGCACGGGAATCTCGGGCAATGATCCGAGTACTTAATGGTCGAAGTGGAGTTGTAATAGCTAAGAATCTAACCTCCTCTTCCGCTCCTTTACGCCCTGGCGAACGCATATTGAGAGTAAAACTGAGGCCACTTCTAATTGAGGTTGTTTCGATCAATGCACTGACTTGCTCAAGTCGATGAAATCCTAGGACATCAGGACGCGCAACAACCATTAGTTCATCTCCTAGATCGCATGTCCATGTTGTAACCGCCGAAGTCCATCGGCGGTCTGTCAAACGATTTGATAATCCAGATATCGATCCGAGATCGATTATAATTCTGTCAAATGAATCAGTCGCACTCTCCATAAGTGCTTGCACAGATGTCACTTGGTCTTGAGTGATCTCAGCAATCGAAAGCATAGGAGCAATTGTTCGCCACCCTGCCTCGCTCTTAACGTTTCGAATTGCAAGCAATGCCGCGATGGAAGGCGCACGGAAATTTGCATCTATAAGCAGCGTTGATTTCTCGAGAACGCTCAGCTCCATTGCGATGTTAATAGCCAAGGTTGTACAGCCAGTATTGCTGCCAGCAGATCCGATAGCTAGGACGTGTGCTTTTCTCCTCTTATTCTGCATTTGTGTACTTTGACGCAGCATAGGAGCGCGGACAAATCCTCGAACTAGGCTTATTAAATCAGTATCACTCTTTGGAACTCTGTGCATCTCCCCTAAGTGAGAATCTTCACTTGGTGTTTCAGAAAATCCTACGACCTGTTTCACCCGTAAGGTGATTGCATCTATACGTGCCCGAGTTACTCCCGATAAATCTGGAGCGAAGATAAGCATGGCAGTCTCAGCGCGCTCTGAATTATTGAGAATAAAATTCTCGAGGGAGTCGATATCAATAGCACGAAAAACTACGTTCCAACCTTGCGCAAAAAGAGTGCTGGCTATAAATCCCTCTGTCGATGCGCTAGCGATGGCAGTTATTACCGTTGGAAGTTCGATATCAGACATGGGAGCGAACTATTACTAAACGTCCGTGAGTGGTTGCAGTCAGTAGCCGTAAAACTTGCGTCTCTTCAACAGAGAGGGTCAAAGCAGCGTCAGTACCAAAATTTTTACTGTTTTGATCAAAGTTTAAAAGTATTACTCCACCTAAGATTAGGACAGGTCGCACGGGCAATTCTCCATTTTGATTATCGACTACCCAATAGATATCCAGCGCCTCACCTACTTGAATTCCTGCAGCAAGATCTACACTTCGAATGCTCACTGGGACAGCGCTGGCCACCGGCAGGTTGCTAGTCGAATTCACATCTTGATTATTTAGAATTTCGCCAGCTTCGATCTTCGTAACTACGACTAGACCTCGTGGATCGTCAAAAGAACTCAAGTACAGCGAGGCGTTTGAACCCAGATCAAGATGCTCGCGATGTACATCTCCAGACACAATCTGATGTCCAGGCGCCATGCCTGCAGTGGCGACCCAATAGTCACTACCCCGTTGCGAAAGGAAAGTGAGAGCGAATGCTGAAAGGAAGGATGCTCCTATCAAGGTGAGGGCTAATGGGGTGCGCGAGTGTGAGAAATCTTTTTTGTTTGACATAGCGAGAACTCAATGCCATACCCAATATACCTACCTCACCTTATCCACACTCATCCATATGTATGAGTAAATCTCCACCTATTGGTTGAGGAAATTTTATTCGCAAGGGCTGAATCTAGCTTCATGACTACCAACCCGAACTACGACGAGTTACCCACATTCAATGCAATCACTCTCACCTCCATTTCTAGTGATGAGAATGAAGACTGGCTACACCCAATCCTTGAGATTTTTCGGCCCCGCCTGCTTCCAGCAGTTCAAAAAAAGAGCAAGCTCTATCGTGTACCCAGCACTTTCGATGATGAATTTGATCCTGATTTTGCTCCTGAACCAACCCCTACTCAAGAACTCCCAGAGCTAAAGGAGTGGTGCAAAAATTTCGCACGAAATGTTCTCGAAATATATGCTGGACGACGAACACCTGCTCAGTTAAGTAAAGCCTTTCACCATCGAATCTTTAATGAATTGCTTAGTAATTCAGGGAGCGAGAAGGAAGTAGGGCACATTAGAAAAGTGCATATTGACGAACCACTAGATGGCATCTGTGAAGCGACCGTTACTGTTCGATTCGGGGATCGCTTACGCGCACTTACCTTCCGATTTGAAGGTGTTGACGGTCGCTGGCTATGTACTGCGCTCTTACTTCTCTAAGCCGCGCCGTGACAGCGCTTAAACTTCTTTCCAGATCCACAAGGGCACGGTGCATTTCTAGAGACTTGACCAGTGGTTTTGACACCAGTTTCGTCGGCAGCTGTGTACTGCAAACCTGATGTCGGAAGGGGTTTTGTTTCAAGACCAACTCCAGTTACCTCATTGTTTGAGGCTTCAACGGTGATTTCAATATTGAATAGAAGTCCGGCAATCTCTTCTTTGATTGCATCCATCATCGCAGAAAATAACTCATATCCCTCACGTTGATATTCAACTAATGGATCGCGTTGAGCCATTGCGCGAAGCCCGATACCCTCTTGCAGATAATCCATTTCATATAAGTGTTCGCGCCACTTCTTGTCTAGAACCGAAAGCAATACCTTTCGCTCCAACTCGCGCATAACTTCGGCGCCTAAACTCTCTTCACGTTCGGCATATGCCTTTTCGCAATCCTCAATGATTCGTGCAGTCAGATAATCCGCATCCAGAGCATTAC
>CAYGHJ010000084.1:0-4383 GCA_964349605.1 uncultured Candidatus Planktophila sp.
GTTCGAACTACTGTACCTGCTTCAACGCGCCTCGTGCCACTTCCTCAATAAAGTACCGGTGAATTCGGTGATCTCCAGTTAGCTCTGGATGAAAAGAAGTTGCCAAGATGGTTGAGGAGCGCACTGCAACTGGATGCGAATCGATGTGAGCTAAAACCTCAACTCCAGTACCTACTTTCTCGACCCACGGTGCACGAATAAATACGGCGCGAAGCGCCACATTGCTCCCATCTGCAAATTCAAGATCGGATTCGAAGGAATCTACTTGTCGTCCAAAGGCATTTCTCCGAACTGTAATATTCAGGCCACCGAAAACCTCTTGTCCATCCACTGCATCAATAATCTGGTCGGCTAATAAAATCATTCCAGCACATGATCCATAAACCGGCATTCCCGAAGCAATTCGCGCTTTGATTGGATTGAAAAGCTCAAAACTCTTAGCTAAGTGCGCGATTGTCGTTGATTCGCCGCCAGGGATAACTAAGGCATCAACTGCCTCTAACTCTTGAGGACGTCGAATTGCAGATGGATAAACTCCACAAGCAATTAGTGCACTCACATGTTCTCGAACATCACCTTGTAGTGCAAGAACTCCAACTCTCATTCTTGAAACTCTTACTACCAACCACGCTCTGCAAGACGATGAGGTGCTGGAAGATCGGCGACATTAATTCCAACCATAGCTTCGCCAAGGCCACGCGAAGCATCGGCGATAACTTTGGGGTCATCCCAAAAAGTAGTTGCGCGAACACAGGCGGCAGCACGTTGGGCTGGATTTCCTGACTTAAAGATTCCGGAGCCGATAAAGACGCCATCTGCTCCCATACTCATCATCAATGCGGCATCGGCGGGGGTAGCAATTCCGCCAGCGGTAAAGAGAACAACTGGAAGTTTGCCCTTTTCAGCTACCTCTTTTACCAATTCATACGGTGCCTGTAAATCTTTTGCTGCAACATAGAGTTCGTCTTCACGAAGGGATGATAAGCGGCGAATTTCACCGTTTATTTCGCGCATGTGCTGCATGGCATTTGAAACATCGCCTGTGCCGGCCTCACCCTTTGAACGAATCATCGCCGCACCTTCATTGATGCGACGTAGCGCTTCGCCAAGATTTGTAGCACCACAAACAAAGGGCACAGTGAAACCCCATTTATCAATATGATTTTTATAATCGGCCGGAGTTAAAACCTCTGACTCGTCGATGTAATCGACGCCTAGGGACTGCAAAACTTGAGCTTCAACAAAGTGACCGATACGCGCTTTTGCCATCACCGGAATCGTGACTGCGGCCTTAATCTTTTCAATCATGTCTGGATCAGACATGCGCGCCACGCCACCTTGTGCGCGAATGTCGGCAGGTACTCGTTCAAGTGCCATAACGGCAACTGCGCCAGCATCTTCGGCAATCTTTGCCTGTTCGGCATTAACGACATCCATGATGACGCCACCTTTGAGCATCTCTGCCATGCCACGCTTTACTCGCCCAGTACCTGTTTCATGCGCCATTACGGTTCTCCAATTTTTTCACTATCACTAGAGGGATATCCTACTTTGTTGGCGTTGGCTTTGCGCTCACAGGTATTAGTGTGAAATCAGGCTCGGTATCGGTCAACGCCACCCAAATCTGACCTGGCGCAAAGAGGATTTCACTGCCATCCAGGGCCCTCCACGTTGTTCCGACCTCATCAGAGGCGCGGCTCCATGTCGCGGTATAGCTCTTTCCATCACGCAAAATGTAACCAGTCCCGGAACCAACGGTTTTAGAGAGCGGCGTAACGCCACCAAACTTATCTCCGTAAATAGAGGGGGTGATTGAAGTAACTTGAATGACGAAAGTCGTAGCGCCTAACTGTTTTCCGGTATCGGCAAGATTGGGTTCATTGTTGTATGTTAAAAGCCACCTGTTTTCAACAAATGACCAGATGACCCCATACTGCGTAGCTGGCCATCGGATCACCGCACGAGAAATCGGAACCCCAACTGAATCAACTACTCCAAATTTCCAACCAACTGATTGCGCAGAATCAACGGCATATCCCTTATCCAAAACTCTCTGCATCAATAAATCTGCGCGTAGAACCATTGCATGTGGCTGATTTCGAGTTGGATCCGTTGTATAAATCGTTGGAGATTCAGATTGAGCTCCGAGGTTAGCTACATTTGCGGCAGCGATGACTGGAAGAAGTTTGCTCTGTGCCCCACTGTATGCAAATGCAACTCTCCCATATTGGCTCATGATCTCTATATCTGAAATTCGTGCACTTCGAACTGGACCAACGCGCGTTGGGATTACCGAAGAGAAAACTGCTGCCAGGCGAGTGAGGCCACCCTCAACTTGTTCAATGTAGACAACATCGGCGGCCTCTAAGCCGATTTGCGGATGCGCCGGATTTGAATCATCAATCTTTACTACTAAAACTGGGCCATTAACTCCCTCGCGACCGCTTAAAACGTTGTATTCGATAACTTTAGGAATAGTGGGAATGGGTTTAGCAATCTCTGAAGTTACCGTTGTGCAGGCGCTCACTAAAAGTAAGATGCTAAGGCTACATAGGCCTAAAGTGATTTTAGATCGCATCGAACTCAAACTCATATGTAACAGGAAGCGGAGCAGTACCTGCTAAACGAAACAGACGTATTGCGGGCTTTTTCCTTACCATTTGGGTCGAGGAAACCGCATCGGTATGAATAGCAATCGCAATAGTAATTTTGCCCATCAATGTAGTTAGCTCGTTGAGCAAGATTTGCTCTCCTTGATTTGCATGAACTTCACCATCAATGATCAGTAATCCTAAAGCCCCAGATAGTGCCATTTCTGCGGCGGAGCGATCTTGCACACGAGCCTCACGTGCTTGATAAGCCGCAGAGGTTAATAGCAAAGAAGATGCAGGATCTGCAAATCCACTGCGAGCAATCTCCAATGCGATAGCTGCGCGGCGCTGAAGTAGACCATCTAAGTTTGCCCAACTTGTTTCGACCCGATGATGCAAGCGGTCTAAACGAGTAGCAAGAAAGGAGAGATACCAGAGAGAGATAAGAATAACTAAAGCAACTGTCAGTGTAGTTTTCACTTCCTATCGCCCGTCTCTAGATAGAAATCGATTCCATGATCGACTATCTGAGGCTAACGTAACTTTTTCGCCACCCACCATGGCCATTTCATAAATCGAAAATATTTCTTGAGCCACAACATCCCAATCAAAAATCTGCGCATGATCCTTACCTTTTCGCGCAAGTTCTTTACGCTTAGGTTCATCGCGAAGTAAGTCGATTATGGTTTTTGCCAAATCCGTTGAATCCTCCGATGCAAACAAAGCCCCATATTTGCCTCCACCAAGCAGTGAATCAAAGGCTGGAATATCACTTGCTACTACGCAGGCACCACCGGCTAGAGCTTCAGCCAAAATAATTCCAAAGGACTCTCCGCCGGTATTAGGGGCGACGTAGATCGCTATCGATGACATAAAGTCGGCTTTTTCAGCCTCGCTAATCTTGCCTAAAAATTCAATTCGGTGACGTAGTTCTGGATTAATCGATTTTTCAATCTCACTTGAATCACCCGGTCCAGCGACAAAGAGTTTAACATCGGGAGCAAAGCGGGCCACGATTGGAAGTGCATCAAATAAAACATGTAAACCTTTACGGGGCTCTTCAAAGCGCCCAATAAAGCCAATCGTATTTCCTGACCACTTATCTCTGCGAACTCCATTGGCATATCGCTTTGCATATATCCCATTCGCAATGACAACAGCATCGGTATCAAGGTGATTAGTAAGGGTCAAACGCGCCGCTTCAGAGACTGCAATGCGGGCAGAGAGTTTTTCAATTGCGGGTTCGAGAATTGGACCAATGGCATAAATTACCTTCTGATGTTTAGCTGCAGCATGAAATGTTCCGACCATTGGACCCTCGGCCGCCCAGCATGCAAGAAGTGAAATCGATGGAATTGCTGGCTCATGCAAATGCAAAATATCGAATTTACCATTTTGAATCCACTGTCGCACACGTGCAAAAGCAATTGGGCCAAAGAGTACTCGAGCAACTGCACCGTTATAAGGAATTGAGATTGGTTTACCAGCATTAACAACGTACGGTGGCAATTGAGATTCATCTATCGCGGGTGCTAAAACTGAAACTCTATGTCCGGCGTTAATAAGAAATTCAGCTAAATCTCGTACATGGTTTTGCACTCCCCCAGGAGTATCCCAACCATAAGGACAGACAATTCCAATTGCTAGTTTTTCCTTGAGCATCAACTTCGCTCCTTGAAATCGCCATCGATCCAAATACGTTGCATCATGTGCCAATCGGCGGGATGTTCTGAAATTCCTTTAGCAAATAAATCGGCACTACTTTGAACAATTGCGGCAACTCTTTTACTCT
>CAYGHJ010000085.1:0-4269 GCA_964349605.1 uncultured Candidatus Planktophila sp.
AAGTTTCGCGTCACTGAGCGGTAACGAGGCGATTGTTCGAACTCTGGCGCGAGAGGCGCTGCGTGCTTATGTAGTTAGCGAAAACGATCACTCTGGACGAGAGGTCTCGGCACAGGCGCTTGCTGTAATTGCAGATCACTTAGGGTTAACAGATGGTGAGATTCGCACGCTCTCTGCCCGTTACGAGTGTTCTGAGAATCCATGTCTGTCTGCAAATGGGCGCATTAGATTAACGATTTCATATATTGATTCACGGTCACATCGAATGATTGAGGCATCTGCCCAAGAACATATAAGCCCATGGATGTAGAGAATCCAAAGAATGTAAAAAATGTATGCAAGAGAAATATGCGAGAGGTTTTAATAAATGAACGAGGTTCGTTGAGCGTTGTAATTATTGGGCTATTTTTCATCTCCATTGCATGCTTAGTAGTGATGAGCAATGTTGCGACCGTGCTGGTTGCCAAACGCTCTCTCGCGCAAGCTACTGAGGCCGCTGCCCAACGCGGAGTTCATTCTTTAGATAAGTCCTCTTATTACACTGGCAAGGGAACAATGTTTACGGCCCCTCTCGCGACGATTACAGGACGTGAACACTCTCCAATCCCCATTGATTGTAATCGGGCCTTTCTTGATGTAATTCTTGAACTACGTAATTGGAGTAATGACGATAGCTCAATGAAACGTCATGAGCTTCAGGGGATAGTTTTAACCAACATGGAGTGTGATGAATCTTCGCTCGAGATTTCTACCTTCTCAGAAGTGAAATTTCCCTTTAATGTTCCGTTTCTTAACATGGATTCAGCAGTTCTCACCTCGACTGTTGGAACTACTAATCAAGTTCAAGAGGGTTTCTATCTCTTTGGAATCCGCCTGTATTGAAGCGTTCGCCTGTATTGAAGCGTTCGCCTGTATTGAAGCGTTCGCCTGTATTGAAGCGTTCGCCTGTATTAATTAGATTCAACATTTACTCAAATTGGTGTTCAGGTGGTCCTTAATTTAACTGTTTTCAGGTTGTGAGGACTACTCCGCTATTCTTCGTTCATGGCCGCGCGTGAATATGGATTAGAGATTGATGCGATTAACGCCACCCTAGTTTCAATTGAGAAGGTTTTAGATCTTCCCAAACTGCGAATGCAGGCAGTCGTATTGGAAGAAGAGGCTGGCGTTCCCAATCTTTGGGATGACCCAGAGAATGCTCAAAAAATTACGAGCCGCTTGTCACGAGTCCAGGCAGAGATAAGCAAGCTAACCGGGTTGCGCAGACGAGTTGAAGATTTACCTATTCTCTTTGAACTAGCAGCGAGTGAGCCTGATGGAAGCGGCACTGAAGATGCAGAGCACGAACTAGATTCAGTCAAGAAATCAATTGGTGAGCTGGAGGTTCAGACCCTGCTCAATGGCGAATATGACGATAGAGATGCATTGATAACAATTCGATCAGAGGCTGGTGGAGTTGAGGCCGCTGATTGGGCAGAAATGATTATGCGAATGTATTTGCGTTATTGCGAGCGCCACAACTTTAAAGTAGATGTTTTGGAAACATCATATGCGGAAGAGGCTGGAATTAAGTCAACAACTTTTCGTGTTACAGCCCCTTATGCATATGGAACTTTGTCAGTCGAGCAAGGAACTCACCGATTGGTTCGTATTTCTCCATTTGATAGTCAAAGCCGACGCCACACATCCTTTGCAGGCGTTGAAGTTGTTCCGGTAGTTGAACAGAGCGACCATGTTGAAATTGATGAAAAGGAAGTCCGCACTGATGTGTATCGCTCTTCAGGTCCAGGAGGGCAAGGTGTTAATACGACCGACTCTGCGGTTCGATTGACGCACATTCCTACAGGGATTGTTGTCTCCTGCCAGAACGAGCGTTCGCAGATTCAAAATAAGGCAACAGCAATGGCGGTTTTGCAATCCAAGTTATTGGAACGCCGCCGACAAGAAGAGCAGGCGAAGATGAATGCACTAAAAGGTGACAACTCCGGCTCATGGGGAAATCAAATGCGTTCATACGTTCTTGCGCCTTATCAAATGGTGAAAGATTTACGTACAGATCATGAAACAGGAAACACGTCTGCGGTTTTAAATGGCGAGATAGATGATTTTATTGAGGCGGGCATTCGCTGGCGCCGATCTAGCTAAAACGCGCAGTTGGTTGATTTCATTGAGGCGGGCATACGCAGGCGCCGATCTAGCTAAAAGGTGTGGAGATATTGTTTAGCTGGGTATAGGCGCGACATAAATAAAAGTTGAGAAGACCCAGAAATTCAAGGGTCGGAATTTGTGATGGTTCAGTGTGGTGGTGCGTTATTACGGTCAACGACAGGCAAATCACAGATTTTTTAGGCTCATTTTGGCGTTAGATGCGCGGAATCCGAGGCTTTTTCCATAAACTATGGGCAGGCCGAAATCGGATTCCCCGATATCCGACTCGCATATGCCATGGGAGATTTTAATGATTCGCTTTGAAAACGTCACGAAGATTTATCCAGGCCAAGAGCGAGGGGCATTGGACTCGGTCAATCTCGAGATTATGAAGGGCGAGTTTGTTTTCCTAGTCGGACTGTCGGGTTCAGGAAAGTCAACTTTCCTTCGTTTAATTCTGCGCGAAGATCGACCTACGTCAGGAATCATTCACGTTGCCGGGAAGAATCTTGCAGCCTTGGCAAACCATAAAGTTCCAGAACTTCGTCGTCAGGTTGGAACCGTCTTTCAGGATTTCCGACTGCTTCCAAACAAAACAATTACTCAAAACGTTGCATTTGCTCTGCATGTTTTGGGATATTCGCAGAAGGAGATTAATCGCGAAGTTCCTGAGGTTTTAGAACTCGTCGGCCTTGAAGATAAAGGTGATCGTTTGCCCTCAGAGATTTCAGGTGGAGAGCAACAACGAGTGGCGATTGCCCGCGCTTATGTAAGTCGCCCACCGATCTTAATTGCAGATGAGCCAACCGGAAACTTAGATCCTGCAACTAGTGTTGGAATTATGAAATTGCTTGATCGAATTAATCGCGAGGGAACTACTGTCTTGATGGCTACTCATGATTCGGGCATCGTTGACCAGATGCGAAAGCGCGTCATCGAACTAGACTTAGGCCATGTAATCCGTGATCAAGTACGTGGCGTTTATGGTTACACAGGATAAAAAGTTATTTGTGATTACATCATCTAGGAGTAAGGGTTAAACATGCGCGCACGGTTTCTCATAAGCGAAGTAGGTATTGGGCTGCGTCGAAATATGACAATGACCTTTGCTGTAATCGTCACGACCGCTATCTCTCTATCGCTACTTGGGATTGGCCTTCTTGCAAACGCTCAGGTTGGAGCGATGAAGGATTATTGGTACGACAAAATTGAAGTCTCGGTTTTCTTATGTAGTTCACTCTCAGAGTCACCATCGTGTTCCGCCGGTAGCGTCACATCAGAGCAACGCCTTGAAATTCAACAAGAAATTCAAGAGATGCCTTCAGTGGAGAGCGTTTTCTATGAGTCACAAGCACAAGCATTCGCCCGCTTCCAAGAGCGCTTCAAAGAGTCGGCGATCGCACAAAATGTGACGGCCAATCAGCTACCAGAATCATTTCGCATTAAGTTAAAGGATCCGACTCAATTTGCCGTGATCGTCAGTGCCTTCACCGGCCGACCGGGCGTAGATGTTGTACAAGATCAGAGAAGTATTTTGGAGAAATTCTTTAAACTCTTAGAAGTATTGCGCAACGGCGCTCTACTCGTTGGTTTGGCATCAGTACTAACTGCGGCGTTGTTAATTAGCAATACTCTTCGAATCGCCGCGTTCAACCGTCGCCGTGAAACTGGAGTAATGAAACTGGTCGGCGCATCCTCGTGGTCGATTCAGCTTCCATTTCTTCTGGAGGGAATAATCTCAGCGATTATCGGCTGGGGATTGGCGACGGGGTTATTGGCGGGCTTGAAGAGCGTTGTTGATACAAAGGTTGCACCTCTTCTGACATTTACTAAGTTCTTCGGTTGGAATGAAGTCTGGGTGGCATCCGGGTATCTCTTAGGAACCGGGTTATTTGTATCGACCGTTGCATCTGTGATTACCCTGCGTCGCTACTTGAAGGTTTAATCACCACGTTCTTAATGAGAGAATACGCCGTGAAGATAAGACGAGAGAACTCGTTTTAAATAGAGGGCGGTGATGCGGTTATGGTGAAAGAGGTCGGCCGCAAGGTCATCGCCCAAAACAGAAAGGCGCGACACGATTATTCAATCGAGGATGTTTTTGAGTGTGGATTAGTGCTC
>CAYGHJ010000086.1:0-4263 GCA_964349605.1 uncultured Candidatus Planktophila sp.
GCAAGAACTTGCAGATACCAGAAACGAAATGGGGGATACCTTGAAAAAGAAGTACTCATTGATTGCAGTTGCTGGTGCTATTGCAGTCGCTGGTGCAACCTTGACCGCGATGCCTGCACAAGCCGCTAAGCCATCAATAACAATTTGGGTAGATGCACCTCGCCTACCAGGCGCAAAGCTCTATGCAAAGATCATGAAGCCAACTGTTGATGTGAAGGTTGAACTTCACGCGCAGGGCGATCTAGTTCAGAAAGTTGCACTCTTTAATCGCGTTAAAAAAGGTTGGCCAGATGTTGTATTCGGTCCACCAAACGATGTCTCAGTTCTAAAGGATGCCGGTAATGCATTAGCGTTAGACAAGTATGCTCCTGCATCTTTCTGGAAAGACATGGAAGGTGGAAATCAGTGGTGTAAAGGTTCTGACGGAAAGTATTACTGCGTCAAGAACGATCTAGCTCAGCAGGTTTTGTGGGTTAACACGAAGTTAATGAAGGACTTCGGTTACACAGTTCCTAAGACAATGACAGATTTTGCAAAGATTGGTGCAGATATTGCTGCGAACCACCCAGGATATTCACTTGGAGCACTTGGTTCGCAGGGAATGTACTCAGCATATTTGTGGCCATCACAATGTCCAGTCAATCAAGCAACCTCTTCAACTGCAGTGAAAATCGCTCCAAAGTCTCCTAAGTGCACACGTGCGACAGCACTTGTACAACCAATGATTGACTCCGGAGTTCTTTCAACATCTGCACCATGGGATGCTGACTTCATTAAGGATTATGGACAGGCGAACAAGGTTGTTATGACAATCGGACCTTCATGGTTTGGTGAATTCGTAATTAAGCCAGCTTCTTCATGGGCAGTACCTGCAGGTCAAATAACAGCGGCAGAGATGCCAATGTGGGCTGGAGAAAAGGTTAACTACTCAGGCGAATGGGGCGGTGGAATTTTCACTGTTTCACCTCACTCAAAGTATCCAAAAGAGGCACTTGCTTTCGCAATCTTCATGGTAAGCGATAAGCGCAACGTCGTTGACGTTGTTAATCCCGATGGTTCAAAGGGAGCTCCAACATTCCCAGCTTCAGCTAAGGGAAATGCTTACTGGAAGGCGAAGATTTCAGCAGATAAGTGGTATTCATCGAATCCATATCCTGCAATGTTGGCCCAGTCAACGAAGATCTTCCCTGGAGAAAAGCCAGTCTCATATGACTCCAATGGAGCCATGGAAGGAACATTTGCAAATGAGTTGAAGAAGACAAAGAATGCTCAAGCAGCACTCGAAGCATTTGCAACTTATGCAACTGGCCTTGCCAAGCAATTAGGTTACAAAGTAAGTACTAACTAACAAGGGGCACAGGGATAAGAGCCAAGTTGGCCGAGAGATCGGCCAACTTGGTTCTTACTTACGTAAGTATCGTTTCTCTATTTTAGGAGTATGGAAATATGACTCGAGTTAAAAAAGAAAGTAGACAACGCACAAGTGCAGCGATGTATCTCATGCTCGCCCCGTATGTCCTTCTCTTAATTATGTTCGGAATTATTCCCGTCATTATGGCCATTCTAGAAGTACCGACTGAATCTCGTGTTAACCCTGATGGTGGCTGGGATGCATTTAAAATTGTCTCTCAAGATTTTCGTTTCTGGCCGGCAATTCAACATGTGCTTCAATTCATGGCGGTATTCGTTCCTTTAACGCTGATTTTTGTAATCGGTATGGCACTCATGCTCGATATAAAACACTCTAAATGGAAGAAGTATCTGCGGATGGCCTACATAGTCCCGGCTTCGATATCAGGTGGTGTAGCGGTGCTTGTTTGGTATGTAATTCTTCAACCAACATTGAGTCCAATTAGAACTCCGCTCAGTTGGGTTGGGATAACTAACAGTGACCAAATTTGGCAGACCGAGAATCTCTATATAATTTTTGCAGGGATGGCTTTTTTTGCTGTTGCAGGAAACTGGATTTTGATTCAGTATGGCTCTTTACAATCTATTTCATACGAAATTCTCGAAGCGGCACGTATGGATGGTTGTTCGGCTCTCCAACTAGCGCTGCGAATAAAGCTTCCACTTATTAAGAAATACATTATTTATATGGGAGTTCTGGTATTTGCCGGAGGTTTACAGCTCTTTGTTGAACCTCAACTACTCAATACCGGTGTTTATCAAGGCATAGCTGAGTCATGGTCGCCAGATCAGTTGGCTTTTGAACTTGCATTTACAAATGGAGACTTTGGCGGGGCGTCGGCACTTTCATTACTTCTTTTGTTACCCGCGCTCATCGGTGCTTTGATCGTCATTTTCAAAACCGATATGTTCGATGAAGCTGAAGTCGCAGGCAAGAAGAAAGTGCAGGATTAATACATGTCGAACATATTTGCATCGTACAAAAAAACATCTAAACTTCGCCAGGAAAGTCGCTGGGGAACCAGTCTTGTTAATCTTTGGTTAGTTCTATTTGCTGTTCTTAGTATTATGCCAATGATTTGGTTGCTCTTAGCGCCAACTAAAACAGATGCCGATTTATCTAATAAGAATCCACTTATGTTTGGCCGCTTAGGTGGATATATCGATGCTTGGAAGAACTTACAATTCTTTGACGATGGCGTCGTTTTTAAGTGGGCATTGAATTCGATTTGGTATACAGCAGCTATCGTCATTCTCGCAACAATTTCAGCCTCATTGGCGGGCTTCGTATTGACGGCTTCAAATATCCGTTTCAAAAAAGTATTCTTAATTTCTACATTAATTATGATGCTTGTGCCACCAATGGCCTTGGTTGTTCCAGTTTTTGTTCTCATGGATAAATTGACTTTGATGGATAATCCTATGAGTGTAATTTTAGTTGCATCGCTGTATCCCTTTGGCACATTTCTGGCTTATATTTATTATTCAACTACAATTCCGAGAGAACTGTATGAATCTGCACGTTTAGATGGCTGCAATGATTTTCGCCTATATTCGCGCATCGCATTGCCTTTATCGTGGCCACTGGTTTCTCTCCTTGCATTTTTCGCCTTCATTGGTAACTGGGCTAATTACTTCTTGCCTTATATTCTTCTGCCCTCTAGCGAGAACTACACGTTACCTATTGGTTTAGGTTTCTTGTTCTCGTCAACTCCAGCCATTAATCCAGGTGTTGGTGCAACCTCTGTTCCGGTCTACAAACCAGAAATCGCTTTGGCTGGTGTATTAATTGCTCTTCCAATCATGCTTGTCTTCCTTTTTTCTCAAAAGCGATTGGTTCGCGGAATGCTTTCAGGCTCGATCAAAGAGTGACAATGCGACATAATGATTTAGTAAAACTTCGAACTGGTTTGGAGATTTCTAAATTTGGTTTAGGGACTGCAACTTTCGGCGGACTTTATACATCGATTACCGATGAAGATGCGATTTCTACCGTCGCCACTGCCTTAGATCGTGGAATTACTTACATCGATACAGCACCACATTATGGAAAGGGCAGCAGTGAACGCCGCCTAGCTAAGGCTCTTGCGGGAAAAACTGGTTTTCATCTATCAACTAAGATTGGAAGGCTTTTGATCCCTTCCGTCAATAGCGTAGATCCAGATTTTGCGGATACCGATACAAGTGTTGAGCGAAGCTTTGATTACTCAGCATCGGGGGTGGAGCGTTCCATTAAAGAGAGTCTTGAGCGGCTCGAAATGGATCATGTCGATATTGTCTATATTCATGATCCAGACGATGAGATCTATATTGAACAAAGCATTAAAGAGGCATATCCGGCCTTAGAAAAGATGCGTGATAAAGGTCTAATAAAAGCCATTGGTGTAGGAATGAATCAAAGCGCAGCTCCTACTCGATTCGTGAATGAAACCGATATCGACATGGTTTTAATCGCTGGAAGGTACACGCTTTTAGATCAATCGGCAGCGCTCGATTTACTGCCCGCTGCTCTCAAGCGAGGGGTGGATGTAATCGCTGCTGGAGTTTTAAACTCGGGAATTCTGGCCAATCCAGTCGTAGGGGCTACTTTTGAATATGCACCCGCATCTACGGCCATTCTTGAAAGAGTTTTAAGAATAAAAGAGATCTTAACAAAACACGGAGTTTCATTGACGAGTGCGGCGCTGCAGTTTCCACTTCGCCATCTAGCTGTAAAAGCAGTACTTGTAGGTTGTCGAAGTAGCCATGAAGTAATTGATAATACGGAGGCTTTTGATGAATTTATTCCTGATGCCATTTGGCACGAGCTTGCCCAGATTAACTAGAATCGTATAGGATTTCTTATGACATTAA
>CAYGHJ010000087.1:0-4240 GCA_964349605.1 uncultured Candidatus Planktophila sp.
CGCGCGGCAACAGGTAGTGGAAAATCGATGATAGTTGATGGCACATTGATGGGAATTAGGCAGACCCAAAAGATTATTGGAATCGATACTTTCTCACTCGACTTACCACCAACGACTCACATTTTATTTTTGCGCTATGTTGATCAGCCCGGAGTCATCGGCACCGTTGGTCACACGTTAGGTCAAGCCCATATCAATATCGCGGGAATGCAGGTTGCTCGCAGTACTGCCGGGGGACAAGCGCTCATGGCGCTCTCGGTTGATTCAGACGTTAGCGAGGAGATCCTTGCAACTATTAAGAGAGAGACTGGCGCTGAATCCGTTCGCGCAGTCGTTCTGGTGGATTAATGAAAACTATTAACTTAGCCGTCATCGCAGGAGATGGAATCGGACCAGAAGTTGTTAACGAGGGCTTGAAAGTTTTAGGCGCCGTTTCTAAAAAGTACGATGTCGAATTCAAGCCGACCTCTTATGAGTTAGGTGCGGCCAACTGGCATCGCACCGGCATCGCCCTTTCCGATGAAACGATGGCTGAACTTGCAAAGTCCGATGTAATTCTTCTTGGCGCAGTCGGAGATCCAAGCGTTCCAAGTGGAGTGCTTGAGCGTGGATTGCTGCTCAAACTTCGCTTTGCCTTTGATCACTACGTTAATTTACGTCCAGCCAAATTAATGCCTGGGGTAATTGGCCCATTAGCAACTAAAGCGGCAATCGATTTCATCGTTGTTCGAGAAGGCACAGAGGGTCCTTACTCTGGCGCAGGCGGCGCTATGGCCGTTGGCACAACGGCTGAAATTGCAACTGAAGAGAGTCTTAATACTCGCCGCGGCGCTGAACGCGTTATACGAGATGCTTTCGAGCGCGCGTTGAAACGCGATCGTAAAAAATTAACTCTCGTGCACAAAAATAATGTCTTGGTTCACTCAGGCAATTTGTGGACGCGCACTTTTAATGAAGTTGCCCAAGAGTATCCAAGTGTGACAACGGATTACTTACATGCCGATGCCGCCGCAATGTTTCTCATCACTAACCCAGAGCGCTTTGATGTCATTGTCACCGATAATTTATTTGGCGATATTTTGACCGACATTGCAGCAGCTATCTGTGGTGGCATAGGTCTTGCAGCATCTGGCAATATAAATCCAACGGGTAAATTTCCATCGATGTTCGAACCAGTACACGGTTCAGCCCCTGACATCGCCGGTAAAAATATCGCCGATCCAACTGCGACTGTTATGTCGGTTGCAATGATGCTAGATCACTTAGGTTATAGCGAGGCTGCTCGCGATGTTGAACGGGTCGTTGCCGCAGATTTATGGGTTCGTGGAGATAAAAAACGAAGCACTAGTGAAGTTGGAGATGCGCTGGTTGCAGCGCTATAAAACTATGAAGACAACTATCAATCCGCATATGAAAGATGATGCCACACGCAGCGCACAAATTGCCGAAGGTGGTTTTGGGCGACATTACACCGATCACATGATCACTTGCGAGTGGAGTGAAAAAGATGGCTGGCAAGAGCCAGAGTTAGTTCCTTACGGTCCAATTTCATTAGACCCTGCCACTGCGGTTTTTCACTACGCGCAAGAAATCTTCGAAGGCATGAAGGCATACCGTCAACCCAACGGCGGTGTCTCGTTATTTCGCCCAACCGCTAACGCTGCGCGTTTTGCAAAGTCGGCGGCACGATTAGCTCTGCCGCAAATGTCTGTTGAGGCATTTATTGAAACTTTAGAGGTTCTTATTAAGCAAGATTCGAAGTGGGTTCCTAATAATGTGGGGGAGTCTCTTTATATGCGCCCCTTCATGTTTGCAACCGAAGTTGGCTTAGGTGTGCGACCTTCAAATAAAGCCTTGTACATGCTCATTGCCACCCCCGCCAGTGGTTATTTTTCTACTAACACGGCGGTCTCGGTCTGGATTTCAACCGAATATGTCCGTGCTGCCCTTGGTGGAACCGGTGAGGCAAAGTGCGGTGGAAATTATGCAGCCTCTTTAGTTGCACAAAAAGCTGCGGCTAAACAGGGCTGTGATCAAGTGGTGTGGATTGACGCCGTTGAGCGCAAATGGATTGAAGAGATGGGCGGCATGAACCTTTACTTTGTGAAGGGTAAGGGCGAAGATGCAACGCTCGTAACTCCTAAACTCACCGGCACTCTACTACCCGGAATCACACGCGATTCGATCTTAACTGTCGCCAATGATTTGGGGTATAAAAGTGAAGAGGCGATGGTCAGTATCGATGATTGGCATCACGGTGTTGAATCAGGTGAGATAACAGAGATATTTGCTTGCGGAACCGCAGCGGTGATTACTCCAGTTGGATCTGCTAAGAGCGCTATGGGTACATGGGTTACAGGTGATGGCGAACCTGGGCCAATTACTGGACAGATTCGAGCTCACTTACTTGGAATTCAGCATGGCACGATTGCCGATACCCATGGTTGGATGCACCGGGTCCTCTAATGGCGATTGATGATGCTTTTCACATCTATGACACGACTCTGCGCGACGGCGCACAGCAAGAAGGCCTTAACCTTTCAGTTCATGACAAATTAACTATCGCACGCCATTTAGATGACCTCGGTGTTGGTTTTATAGAGGGTGGCTGGCCCGGTGCAAATCCTAAGGACAGTGAATTTTTTGCACGTGCAAGAAAAGAGCTCGTATTAAAAAACTCAACCTTTGTCGCCTTTGGTGCAACTCGGAGGCCCAATGTAAAGGCGGCCGATGACGTATTACTCGGCGCACTTCGAGATAGCGGAGCACCAGTGGTAACGCTAGTTGCTAAAGCCTTTGATCGTCATGTTGATTTAGCCTTGAAAACAACGCTTGATGAAAACTTGGCGATGATTCGCGATTCAGTCACACATTTAATCGCAGAGGGTCAGCGCGTTTTTTTAGATGCCGAGCATTTCTTTGACGGCTATCGCAATAATCGTGCCTATGCTCTTGAAACCATTCGCGTTGCCGCCGAAGCCGGCGCCGATGTCATCGCTCTCTGCGATACCAATGGTGGAATGTTGCCCGATGAGATTTCCCAGATTGTGCACGATGTTTTAGCTTCCACCTCTGCTCGCCTTGGTATTCATTGTCATAATGACACAGGCTGTGCCGTGGCAAATTCAATGGCGGCGATCGCCGCAGGTGCCACACATGTGCAAGGGACTCTAAATGGTTATGGCGAACGCACAGGCAATGCCGATTTAGTAACGATTGTCGCTAACTTAGAGTTAAAGAAACACCAATTCGTTCTCCCGCACAACGCGTTGCAAGAGGCATTTAGAATTTCACATGCCGTTGCAGAAGTAACTAATGTCTCACCGATTTCACGCCAACCATATGTTGGTATTTCAGCTTTTGCACATAAAGCTGGCCTGCATGCCAGTGCAATTAAAGTAGATCCCGCACTTTACCAACATGAAGATCCGCAGTCAGTTGGAAACGATATGCGAATGTTGGTCTCTGAAATGGCTGGGCGGGCATCGATTGAATTAAAATCTCAAGAGTTAGGTGTGGATTTGGGTGGCGATAATGAGCTCATAAAGCGGATCGTGAGCCGCGTCAAAGATATGGAGTCACAGGGCTTCTCCTTTGAGGCCGCTGATGCCTCTTTTGAACTTTTAGTCCATGAAGAGATTAGCGGAGAACGCCCCTCCTTTTTTACTATTGAACATTGGTTAACTACAGTTGAACGCGCCGAAGATCAAAGCATCCTTACCAAGGCCGAGGTGACAGTTGTTGCTGAGGGAAAGAAGATTATCTGCATCGGCACTGGTAACGGCCCCGTGAACGCTTTTGATAACGCCCTTCGCTCAGGTCTAATTAAGTTCTACCCTGAACTTGAAAAACTAAAACTCATAGATTACAAAGTAAGAATCCTTGAGGGCCGTTTGGGTACAGGTGCAATTACTCGAGTTCTAGTTGAAACTAGCGATGGAACTAACGAGTGGAGCACGGTGGGTGTGCATGAAAACGTCATCGCGGCCTCTGCTATGGCGTTAGAAGATGCAATTACATTCGGTCTTCTACGTCAAGGCCGCAAACTCCAGTAGTTATAATTAATTCTCTTTGGATTTAGCTAACTGTTGCCTATAAATCTGCGTTGCCTCTTTACGTCCTGTGCAATTGAGTTTTGCGAAAATCTTTATCGTCTCTTGTCGAACCGTGGACTCTGAATAACCTAGAAGTTCACTAATAGTGAGGTTAGTCCGATCTTCGCTGATAAGGCGCAGAATGA
>CAYGHJ010000088.1:0-4138 GCA_964349605.1 uncultured Candidatus Planktophila sp.
ATCAGGAAACTGCTTGGACTGATCGTGATATTTGGTGGCATGAGATTGTTGACCGTCAATCACCAGAACACGTTGCAGAGAGCTTTGATTCTGAGCATCCGCTATTTATTTTGTACACCTCAGGTACGACCGCGAAACCTAAAGGCATTTTCCATACAACGGGCGGCTATTTAACGCAGGTCGCCTATACGCACAAAGTTGTCTTTGATATTAAGCCCGAAAGCGATGTTTATTGGTGCACCGCCGATGTTGGTTGGATTACTGGTCACTCTTATGTTGTTTACGGGCCGCTGATTAACGGAGCTACACAGGTAATGTACGAGGGAACGCCAGATACACCACATAAGGGCCGTATCTTTGAAATTATTGAAAAATACGGTGTAACGATTTTGTATACAGCACCAACATTAATTCGCACGTGGATGAAATGGGGCGATGAATTTCCCCAAGCGCATAATTTAAAATCACTTCGCCTATTGGGCAGTGTTGGTGAACCAATTAATCCTGAAGCATGGATGTGGTACCGCGAAATTATCGGTGGCAACCGCTGTCCGATTGTTGATACTTGGTGGCAGACTGAAACTGGGGCGATCATGATTTCTCCTTTACCTGGAATTACTGCTACTAAACCAGGATCTGCGATGCGACCTATACCTGGTATTAGTGCCAAAGTCGTTGACGATAATGCAACGCCTGTAGCAGACGGACATGGTGGCTACTTGATTCTTGACCAGCCATGGCCTTCAATGTTGCGCGGTATATGGGGAGAAGATGCCAGATACAAAGAGACATACTGGTCTCGCTTTGATGGCATTTACTTCGCTGGAGATGGTGCAAAGCTAGATGATGAAGGTGCGATCTGGCTTCTTGGTCGCGTCGATGATGTGATGAATATTTCTGGACATAGAATTTCAACAACGGAGGTTGAATCCGCGCTAGTTTCTCATGAAGCAGTTGCCGAAGCCGCCGTAGTCGGTGCGGCTGATGCGATGACAGGGCAAGGAATCGTTGCTTTTGTTATTTTGCGCACAGGAATCGAACATGCAGACGGCGAGGAGCTCAATACGCAACTTCGTAATCATGTTGCCAAAGAGATCGGTGCGATTGCAAAGCCACGGCAGATATTAATCGTAAGTGAACTTCCAAAGACTCGTAGTGGCAAAATTATGCGCCGTTTATTGAAAGATGTCGCCGAAGATCGACTAGTCGGCGATGCCACCACATTGGCTGACCCAAATATCATGAAAAAAATTGCTGAGGGTTTAAAGAGTGCAAAAGAAGAGGATTAAAGCCTCACCCCTAAATATTTATAAGTAAATGCTATTAGTTCTATCTCATTTTTTAAAACACCAATGTGTTTATACGCCACACTGCCATCAGCGGCAATAAACCAAGTGACTGGTACACCCATTCCAAAGTAAGCACGTGATCTGCCATCGCTATCAAAAAGGTTTGGCCAAGTGATTCCGTTCTTTAATACAAACTCCTGACCATTTTTGAGAGATGCTTCTTCAACATCAACGCCAACTAATTGCAATTTTCCTTTCGCCTTTGCATAGAAAGATCTCAAGATGTGCATTTCTTCCTTGCAAGGAGCACACCATGATCCCCAAACATTTACGATGACTGGGCCCCGTAGGGCGTTTACTGAAACACCCTCTGAACCATCTAAACAACCTAGCTCTATGGGCTTGGCAACTTTCTGAGTTTGTACAGCAGTACAAGAAACAAGGGTGCCTGCAATATCGGTCGTTGGTGCTACACAACTTGTAAGCAGCAATAAGGAGAGCGCTATAGCGATTTTTTTCAACGAAAATCCTTATCTGTCTTTACAAGAAGTTTAGCTTTCTCGATATTCATTTCTCCTATGCCAACGCTTGGACAAATCTTCGCTATTGGACAAACTCCGCATGCTGGCTTGCGCGAGTGACAGATACGCCTTCCATGCCAAATCATTCGTTGTGAGAGGTTTGTCCATTCCTCGCGCGGAATCAACTCTCCAACTATTGCTTCGACCTTTAC
The DNA here is from genome assembly GCA_964349605.1 of uncultured Candidatus Planktophila sp. Taxonomy (GTDB): domain Bacteria; phylum Actinomycetota; class Actinomycetes; order Nanopelagicales; family Nanopelagicaceae; genus Planktophila. The sequence continues at coordinate 2,023 of CAYGHJ010000088.1, forward strand.
TGGATCTATTTCAGTAGTCCATCCAAATCGGCGCGAGAGACGACCAAAGTGTGTGTCAACGGTTATTCCTGGAGTATCAAAGGCGTGCCCTAAGACAACATTTGCAGTCTTTCGTCCTACCCCTGGAAGGGTAATTAGCTCTTCTAAGCTTCTCGGTACTTCACCGCCGAAATCGGTAAGAATCTTCGTCGCCAACCCTTTTATATGCCGGGCTTTAACTTTATAAAAACCGGCTGGAAATATCAGCTTCTCAATCTCTTGTAAATCCGCCCTCGCAAATGCTTTTACATTTTTGTATTTTTTAAATAATGCGGGAGTCAGGCTATTAACCCGCTTGTCTGTGCACTGTGCACTGAGCACGGTAGCAATAATTAATTGCAGCGGGCTTTGAAAATCTAGCTCACATCGGATCTCAGGATATGTTGCGGTCAGAATCCGATAGATGGCCCGTGCCTGTGTTCGGCTTCCATTTATTGCAGACATGAGGCTAAAGTACTCCCCGTGAGCCCAGAACAAGATGTCTTTCGTAGAGCCCCGCTCTTTACCGCCCTTGATGATGAAGCTGCCGATTCATTGCGTGCTTCAATGGATCCAGTAAAGATCTCTAAGGGAAATGTTCTATTTGCCGAAGGCGACGAAGGTGATCACCTATACGTCATTGTCGAAGGAAAATTAAAGCTCGGTACTTCAAGTGGTGACGGAAGAGAAAACCTCCTATCGATCCTTGGTCCTGGCGAAATGTTTGGCGAGCTCAGTCTTTTTGATCCAGGTCCACGAACATCGACTGCAACCGCGGTCACCGATGCGAAATTACTGAGCCTTGGACATAAAGAGTTGATTCCTTGGTTGGCACAAAATCCTGAGGTTGCGCTGCATCTCCTTGCGCGCCTTGCTCAAAGACTTCGCCGCACAAATGAGGCCGTTGGAGATTTGGTCTTCTCTGATGTTCCTGGTCGTGTTGCTAAAGCCTTAATTGATTTGGGCGAGCGCTTTGGTAGGCAAAATCCAGAGGGTCTCTATGTACACCACGATCTAACTCAAGAGGAGTTAGCACAGTTGGTTGGTGCCTCACGTGAAACTGTAAATAAAGCACTGGCAGACTTTGCCGGCCGTGGTTGGTTAAAACTAGATGGTCGAGCCGTATTAATTACAGATTTCGAACGTTTAACCAAGCGCGGCAAGTAATACCTGAAGGAAACTCATGTATTAAGTTGTGAGAGGTTCTGCGTTAGCTATCTAATTCAGCGATTTGTTTTTAGTCCGTAATCTCCACGGTTAATTCGATTTCGACAGGTGAATTCAACGGGAGCTCGGCAATACCAACGGCGCTACGTGCATGTTTTGCACCATCTCCCCAAATAGCTAAAAAGAGTTCACTTGCGCCATTTACAACGAGCGGTGCATTAATAAAGCCAGGAACGCCATTAACGTAGCCAACAACTCGCACAATCTTTGTAATTTTATTTATATCTGCGACTGTCTCAACGGCGGCCAGAGCATTCAAGGCGCAGATTTGAGCGAGTTCTTTAGCGTGATCTGGAGTGATCTCACCGTCGACTTTACCAACGCCGGCCATCTCGCCATTAAATAGTGGCAGCTGCCCAGCAGTAAAAACAATGTTTCCGGTTCGGATAGCTGGGACATAAGCTGCGACTGGTTTAGCTGCAATAGGTAGCTCTAGGCCAAGTTCAGATAATTTTGCGCGCACATCGACCGCGTTCATTTAATCTCTCTCTTCATATAAGCAACTAGTTGTTCACCAGAACCTGGCGCTGGGATAACTTGAACGAGCTCCCAACCATCGGATCCCCAAGTATCGAGAATTTGTTTAGTTGCATGAGAAAGTAGCGGGACTGTGGCATATTCAAATTTCATTGTGTTAAAGCCTCTCTCACTAGGGTTGAAACGATAGAACCATCGGCCTTTCCAGCGATTAATGGTTTGACTGCGCCCATGACCTTTCCCATATCAGCAGGTCCTGCTGCACCAGTTGATGTAATCGCATCGGCAATCAATTTCTTTATATCATCAACGTTTAACTGCGCTGGCAGGTACTTAGCAATTACTTCACCCTCTGCCCTTTCAAGTGCCGCTTTATCGGCGCGGCCCGCATTAT
>CAYGHJ010000089.1:0-4040 GCA_964349605.1 uncultured Candidatus Planktophila sp.
GACCCAGCGGAGGAGTGATTTTTGCACTTGGCGTGATTGAGTTACTTACTCCCAGCGACTTATTGCGTGGTCGCCATATTTCAGGATCCGGCACAATCACTATCAATGGAAAGGTAGGTCCTATAGGTGGTATTAATGAAAAAATCTTTTCCGCCTATAAAGCAGGAGCCACATTATTTCTTGCCCCTTTGGGAAATCACGACGAAATCGCAAGCGTCCCAGAAGGGATAAAGGTGGTTGTTGTAGCCACTCTTGACGATGCTGTAAAGGCACTAGCCTCGAAGGGGTAAACAAAGCCCGCTTTCCTCTTTTGTGCCTCATCTATTAGGCTCGCCCGCCATACTGTATAAAAAAAATAGTCCAAATCCTGGAAAGTTGCCATGCCATTGGTGCGCTAGCGTTATCCCATGATGAGTAATGTACCCCCCCAGTTCAATTTCAAACGTCGGCTTGGCCCACTTCAAATAACAATCGCGATCCTGGTTGTTATTGGTTTGGCTCTTGTATCAATGAGCGGTTTCTATGCAGATTGGCTATGGTTTAAATCAGTTAACTTCACAACAGTGTGGTCAACCGTCTTAATGACGAAAGTTGTGCTCTTTGTAGTCGCTGGATTAGTTACTGCAACGCTCATACTTTTAAATGTTGTGATTGCTTACAAAAAGCGCCCACTGTATGTACCGATGACCGTTGAGGCCGATAATCTCGAACGTTATCGCGCGCAGATTGAACCAATTAAGCGCTGGGTAGTAATTGGATTAGGCGTTGCTCTCTTCTACTTTGCCGGCACATCCGGTTCGATGCTCTGGTCGACTTGGCTACTTTTTAAGAATTCGACTCCGTTTGGTGTTACTGATGCGCAGTTTAATATGGATATTTCATTCTTCGCATTCCGCTTACCTTTTTGGCAAACCTTAATTGGCTGGGGAATTTCAACTTTAGTCCTTGCCATCATTGCCTCAGCGATTGTGCATTACTTATTTGGAGGAATTCGTTTACAGGTGCAAGAGGATCGCACCACAGTTACTGCACGCGTACAACTTTCAGTATTACTTGGAGGAGTTGTTTTATTGAAGGCGGTGGCTTACTGGTTCGACCGCTACGCACTGGCACTTAAAGAGAGCAAACTAATTACAGGGCTCACCTATACCGATGTAAATGCCGTTTTACCCGCAAAGGCTATTTTGGCGGCAATTGCAGTTGTTTGCGCACTTCTATTTTTTGCAAATATTGTGCGCCGCTCATGGGTTCTACCGGCAGCTGGTACTGCTCTTCTGGTTATCTCTTCGGTTTTAATCGCTGGAATCTACCCAGGTGCAATTCAGCAGTTCCAGGTAAAACCGAGTGAGTCATCTAAAGAAGCCCCATTTATTCAGCGCAATATTGATGCGACTCGTACTGCCTATGGACTAGATGATGTACAAGTCAATGATTATCAAGCGATTCTTACGGCTTCGGCGGGACAACTTGAAGATGATGCAGCAACGATTGCAAATATCCGCTTAATGGATCCAAATGTCCTTTCTTCAACTTTCCGTCAACTCCAACAGATTAAGCCTTACTATGCCTTCCCTGAATCTCTCGATTTTGATCGATACACAATTGATGGGGTAAAACGTGACGTTGTTGTTGCCGTCCGTGAATTAAATATCGATGGCAATCCATCTCGAAATTGGATTAATGACCACCTTGTCTATACTCACGGATTTGGATTTATTGCAGCGTATGCAAATGCTCGTGATGTCGATGGTAAGCCCTCTTTTGCTGTTGGCGATTTGCCACCAACTAAGGGTCTAGGCGATTTTCAGCCACGAATTTATTTTGGTGAAAACGTTCCTGATTATTCAATTATTGGTGGCGTAAAAACCGACTCACCTGTTGAGTTTGATTATCCAGATGACTCATCAGCTAATGGTCAAAAGAACTACACCTACACGGGTACCGGTGGAGTTCCAGTTGGTTCGCTGATCAATAAGTTGGTCTTCGCGCTTAAGTACCAAGAACAAAAACTCCTACTCTCATCGCTTATTAATAAAGATTCAAAAATCCTGTTCGAACGTAATCCTCGTGAGAGGGTTGCAAAAGTTGCACCATGGCTAACACTTGATGGAGATCCATATCCAGCGATAATTGGTGGAAAGGTCCTATGGATTATTGATGGTTACACAACAAGTGCTGGATATCCTTATTCAAAGCAGATTTCACTTTCCGCAGCAACAAATGATGTTTTGACTGCGACTTCATCCTCGGTAACTGCCCAAAGAAATACAGGGATTAACTACATTCGCAACTCAGTGAAAGCAACTGTGGATGCATACGATGGGACCGTCACTCTGTATCAGTGGGATGAAAAAGATCCGGTTTTGGCCACCTGGAGCAAAGCCTTCCCCGGCACAGTTCAAGCAAAATCAAAGATTTCAAAAGATCTACTCTCACACATTCGCTATCCAGAGGATATTTTCCGTGTCCAACGCGAAATTCTCTCTGCCTACCATGTGAAAACAGCTGCCGCCTTTTATGGCGGGCAGGATTTCTGGCGTGTTCCTCGTGACCCTTCGACCTTTGGAGCTAATGCCGGAGCACAGCCTCCTTATTACTTAACTCTGCAGATGCCAGGGGACAAGAAACCAGAGTTTGCACTTACTACACCATTTGTTCCACGTGGTGGCCGTGAGAATTTATCTGCATTTGCTGCAGTGAACGCTGATGCGGGTCCTGACTATGGAAAGATTACTGTTCTTCAACTTCCACGGAGTACAAACATCGCAGGTCCCTCACAAGTGGCATCTAACTTTGAAGCTAAACCTGAAGTTGCAAACTCACTCTCGCTTCTTCGCCGAGGTGGCTCTGATGTAGTTCTAGGTAACCTTCTCACGCTTCCAGTTGGTGGAGGATTACTCTACGTACAACCGGTATACGTTCGCGCTACAGCAAATGCAGCTGCCTATCCATTGCTCCAAAAAGTGCTTGTCTCATTCGGAGATCAAATTGGATATGACGACACATTAAAGGGAGCACTTGATCAAGTATTCGGTGGTAACTCCGGTACAACTTCCTCAAGTGGTACGCCGACCGCTAGTGGCACAACTAATGACTCTCTAGCTAGTGCGTTAGCTAGCGCTAAGCAAGCGTTGGCTGATGCACAAGCCGCCCTTGCAAATGGTGACTTTGCTGCATATGGTCGAGCACAGGATCGATTGAAAGCTGCAATCGCTTCGGCGATAGCTGCGCAAGTTAAGAAATAAGATGCAATAGTTTAAATATCTCCACAAGAGAACGCTAGGTAAAGGCCACGTCCATGGGTAATCATTCATGGATTTGGTCTTTATCTATTCAACGCCTAAGATTGCCGATACCGACGCGGGGTGGAGCAGCTCGGTAGCTCGCTGGGCTCATAACCCAGAGGTCGTAGGTTCAAATCCTGCCCCCGCTACTAGATCAAAGAGATAGAAAATCTCGCAGTGGATTGCTACGAAATCTGTGTATTTTTAAGATTTCTGCGCTTCCACGCTGCGAGATTTTCACTTTTCAAACCATTGAGCGCGTTTTTTCGCGTCAGGAACGTAATGAGTGACCTCCCTTCCAAGCCGCATAGCCAAGATGAGGTAGTAAAGAGCAGGATGGAGTGGTGAAGAATCGAAGAGTTTTATCACTAGCTGCGATTGCTGGGGTCATAATCTCATTTGGCTTTAGCGGATGTGCCCAGTCTTCGAAACCATCAACATCTAACAATCCAATTCCTACAACCTCTCCGACAGTTAGCACGAAGACAGTAGCTCAGTACTGGGTTGCCGATACTTCCAGAGGTTTCCGTCTTTACCGTGAGTTTGTTCAAATTAATCCAGTACCTAATGCGATTACTGCGGCCTTACGACAACTTGTTTCTCAAAAACCCACTGACTCTGATTATGTCTCACTCTGGCCTCTAGGCACGACAGTTAATTCAGTAAAAATAGATGGTGATTCAGCGATAGTTGACCTGACATTTCCTAAGCTCAATCTTGGAAGTGAAGCGGAGTCACTAGCAATTGCTCAGCTAG
>CAYGHJ010000090.1:0-4007 GCA_964349605.1 uncultured Candidatus Planktophila sp.
TCATCGCTTGCCTGCCTTTCCATTCGGGCTCTTGCCGTTGCGCCTCGCGGCGGCGGGCGAGCCAGTCGTGCCTGTTGGCGCTGTGCCTGAGAGCGCCGCTTCCTCGGACGGGGACTCAAAGCCGCGCTCCGCTCCGGGCTGCGTTTCAGGCGGCGGAGCGCCCTGGACGGGGAACTGGGCCGAGCGCTGGTTCTGGTTGCCCATCATGTCGCCTTCGTCCGCCTTGATGTCTTCCCACAGCGAAAGGATCTGGCGCTGGAGTTCCTGGCGCTTTGGCGCGCTCTTTTCCGCCTTGAGCCTGGTGTGAAGCTCCTGCATCTCCTGATACTTGGCCTCAACCGTGCGGCGCATGCCGGAGCGGACGGACTTGTCGGCCAGCTCGCGGTCGATGCGCTTCTGCATCTGGTAGGGGTCCGAAACCATGAGGTACTTGGCGCGGGCCGTGGCCTTGTCGACGGCTGGGTCTGGGCCTTCGGTCGCCATCTTGTACATCTGCATCGCCTTGAAGTCGTCGCGCGGCAGCTCCGGCGCGGTGCGGACATATATTGCGGTAGTCCTGGGAATATCCTTATCGTCAGCGGAGTCGAAATCGCGCGTCCACCACTTGCCAGCGTCCTCTCCTTTGGTGGAGCGGCCTTCGAGTGAAATCTTGAGCCCGGAGTCCTTGAACTGCGAGATGACTTCCTGAAGCCCGATCTTGAGGAACTGCGATACACCGTTTGCGGACTCGGCCAGCGCGGTCAGGGCGGAGTCCTCGGAGCGCCGGTTATAGAGATACCCCGGCTCGCCGGCGAACGCCGCCTGCCCGAAGAGGTCGTCTGGGATGGTTCGCCGTATCTCCGCCTTCAGGTCGTTCGAGGTAGATTCGACACCGATGAAGTTGCCGATAGTTTCCAGCACCTTGATCTCGTATTCAGGCAGCATCGGTATCTGGGCTCCTGGCGTTTCAAGCTGCTTGCCCACCATCCACGTTCCATCGGGGCTCCTGATCATGCTGACGGGGTGGATGCTCCTGTAGGCGGCGTCCATCTCGATAGACTTGGCCTCCTGGAGCTGGGACACGATATGCTCCAGCGCGGCGAACGGCGGCTCGGCGTGGCGCAGTATATAGTTGGCGGCCACGCCGGTATTTGGGTTAGCCTGATCGGAGTTCCCGCTGACCGCGCCCCTGTCGATCTGCTGGTACGTCCTGGCCATCGTATTGGTCGAGATTATCACCAGCGGGGAGTGCTTGAACTTCGTAGGCTCCAGGGGAGACTTCAATATCTCCCCTGCGGCCATGATGCCGTTGTGCACGAGGAACTTGCCATTGCTCTGCATGTCCTCAAGCCAGTATTCCTGCGCGAGGCACGGCTTGCGCCCCATCTGGGAGAGCTTATTCAGGGCGGCGCTGTTATGCGCCCAGCCGTTAGCCCATGCGAGACGCAGGAGAGTTGAGGCGGGGGCGATCCACTCCCTGACAAAGCGGCTCGGCGTCTCGTCGAAATCGTGGTAGCAGGAGATCGGGTCGAAAAGTTCCCAGTCGATGCACGCCAGCCCTGAGCCTTGAACGGCCTCGCGGACGTGTATGCGGCCGATCATCTTGCCTGGGTTGGCGCTGAAACTGTAGAGCTGGCGCAGCCAGCCCGTGCCCATGCGTTTGGCGATAACCTGGGCATCGAGAGAGTTCAAGACGCCGTAGCAGAAGCGCTCTCCATTGCTTTCCTTCTCGCTCTCATTGCGGTCAAGCCCTTCGTCTGGAAATTCTATGTACGGGCTAGAGCGGGACATGCGGTTGACATAGGCGTCCACGAACTGACGGACGATGGCCGTGATGTAATGTGAGCCAGATGTATCTTCGCGCGCGCCCGTTTTGTCGTTGAGCTTCGTGTCGGTGCGGGAGAAGGTGCCGAGCGAGCCTGAATTGGGGATATGGGGATATATCATCTCGTCCCAGTGGCGGACTCTCTCCTGCCATAGGAGGAAGTTCTGCCTGAGCTCCGCTATGTCTTCGAGCAGCCTGCCTTTGGGGTCGGAGCCAAAATAATCAGCCAAAATGCACCATCTTTCTTTGTGGGGTCCAGGGTTCGGCGAGCGGCCTTGAGCCAGCCATCACTTCGCGCGGGCGGCCCTGGATGAAGTGGCAGCACCCCATCAAGGCCATCGCGTCGTCATCGTGCTTTGGCTCCTTCACGCCGTAGGATTTATCCGGGAGCTGTGTCCAGAGCTTGAGCTGCTCCAGCGTTTCGGCGTCATAGCAGGTGATAGCGCCGTCATGGATGAGGCGGCGGGCGGCGGAATACATCTGGAGCTTGGACGTGCCCGTAGTATTCCATCCGTAGATGATTTCCTTCGGGTGGGACGGCTCGCCTTTGATCTCCTTGAAGATATGGTCCTTGTAATCAGATTTAGCCAATGTTGACTGGATAGCGGCGCCCAAGCCAGTCCTTTCGGGGACGAAGTAGGCGTTGTTATAGGCCTTCGAGACCTCGATAGCAGCCAATGCCGCCTCATCGGTCGCTATCTTGCCCTTCGCCTTAGCGACAAACTCGCCCGTGATGACGTTGGCTATCCAGAGGACACTAAAGTCCCCCTTTAAGAGCCCGCTTGAGAGGTCTTCAAACCCGATATAGCGCTCGCCGTGCTGAGGGCGCTTCCAGACATAAAGCTGAAAGCCAGGGCGCAGCACTCTCGTCTCCAGGGGCGGCTTTGCCTGGCGCGACATGCGGGCCAGATCTTCGGGATCGAAGGCGGTGGACTCGATATTGATAAAGCAATCGACATCGTTCTCGCAGTGCTCCTGGAAAAAGCGGTACTTGCCCGTCATGGCATCGCCGAAGGCGGCGGCTGTGGCCTCGGCGATCTGGGCCCTGCGCCACGCGATGCGCGGCTCCAGTTCCTTTTCGGGGATCTTGTCCTTGCGCATCAGGTCCATGATGTGAAGCTCTTCATCTGTGAATGATAAGATGCCCTCAAAATCCGCCTTGACGCGCTCCATCGAGTAGAGCGGAAGCTGGTTTTCCTCTTTCCACCAGTGGGGATAGAAAACAGCGATCCCAGGCATAGCGCCCGCCTTGATGTCCTGATAGAACGTATAGTGCAGGTTATCCATGCCCAGCGGCGTGCCTTCGTCCACCTCGATGGTCTGGCGCCCGCGTGAATTTCTGATGGAAGTGTCGAGCTTCTGCGCCTGCTCCTGCTCGTAGTGGGCGTGCTCGCTCTTGAGGATAAAGTCAGGCGTGAAGGACCTGCCCATATTGAACGTCTTGGCCGAGGCCGTGATGATCATGGAGGGCGTGACGTTATCGAAATCGTCCTTCGTGAGTTCCCAGAACGGCGTGCCGGACGCGAGTTTGCGATTCGCCGATTCACGTGGGTTGCCAAAGACATAGCCGCGGTGCTCCTTGTCCCAGACGGCCTTCGGCAGCCTGGCGAACGGAGCGCAGTACTGATCAAGAGTGTCGGTGATGGCCAGGATGTTCTCGACCGTCTTCTCGGAGTCGGCCAGGATGATAGCCTGAAAGCCGGGTGTCGTCACGGCCTTCGCCCAGATATGCGCTACCCAGTAGGTAGTGGAGTAGCCCTTCCGCGGCTTTACCACCACGATGCGCTTATGCCCGCTGGCAAGCGCCTGGTACAGAAGCTCCTGCGGACGGCGCAGCTTGAACGCAACGATAGAGCGTGACTCATCCAATATAGAGGCGTATGCTTCAAGAAACTCGCGCGTATCTCCGTCCTGCGCCTTGCCCCTGCGCTCCGCCAGCAGCGCCAGCTCCTTCGTGATGTCGAGCGCGGTCAAGATTGCGCCATCCTGCGGCCTACCTCGGCATTTTTGCGCTCAAGTTCGCCCTCTTCAAGCGAATCATCGGCAAGAACTACCGCTTCTTTCTGAGCACGAGCCCACGTGAAGCTAACCACGTCCTGCGTGAGAAATAGCCGAGCCAGTCTCTCAGGGGGCATGACGGTTTCACCGCCATTCGCCAGCAAACACAACTGCGCCCACGTCTTCTCGTCCAGCGTTATCTCTA
>CAYGHJ010000091.1:0-3953 GCA_964349605.1 uncultured Candidatus Planktophila sp.
TTACGATGCCCTTTGCAAAACATAATTATTTAATTACCGATCCAGCCGATATTCCGCGCGCGATCGCCGAGGCCTTCCATATTGCTAGCACTGGTCGACCAGGTCCAGTCCTTGTAGATATTGCAAAAGATGCTCTGCAGAAGATGACGGATTTCAACTATCCAACTTCGGTTTCATTAAAGGGTTATCAGCCAAGAACAATCACCTGCGCTGAATCAATTTCGGATGCGGCCGATTTAATTGCACAATCGAGCAAACCCGTTTTCTATGTGGGTGGTGGCGTTATTAAAGCCAACGCTTCGAGAGAGCTGTTAGAGCTTGCCGAATTACTTGGCGCACCAGTTGTTACAACACTTATGGCCCGCGGTGCTTTTCCAGATTCGCACCCATTAAATCTAGGGATGCCCGGGATGCACGGCACCGTTGCCGCCGTTACAGCGCTGCAAAAGGCGGATTTATTAATAACTCTTGGCGCACGATTTGATGATCGCGTGACTGGAAAACTCTCTACTTTTGCCGTTAATGCAAAGGTGATTCACGCCGATGTAGATCCAGCTGAAATCGGTAAGAATAGATTTGCAGATGTACCAGTTCTCGGAGATTTGAAACATACAATCACCGCGTTGATTCCAGCGTTAAAGATATCCCTTGCAAAGAATCGTCCAGATTTAACGTCTTGGCTTCGCCAGATGAACTCATTAAAGGCAACATATCCTCTGGGCTATGACATACCCACCGATGGTTCGCTCTCACCGCAGTATGTAATCGAGCGCTTAGGAAAAATCTCTGGCCCGCAAACAATTTTTGCGTCTGGTGTTGGCCAACACCAGATGTGGGCATCACAATTTATTTCGTATGAAAACCCCCGTACGTGGCTTAACTCTGGTGGCCTTGGCACGATGGGCTATGCCGTACCGGCAGCGATGGGGGCTAAGGTCGGCGCACCAGATACAACCGTATGGGCGATTGATGGTGATGGTTGTTTCCAAATGACTAATCAAGAGCTAACCACCTGCGCACTCAATAACATTCCAATCAAAGTTGCAATTATTAACAATGAATCATTGGGAATGGTCCGCCAGTGGCAAACGCTTTTTTATGAGGGTCGATACTCAAACACCAGCCTTGAATCAAAGCGAGTTCCAAATTTTCCTATGTTGGCAGAGGCGATGGGTTGTGTTGGTTTAAGTTGTGATCGACCAGAAGATGTCGATGCAACGATTGAAAAAGCTATGAGAATTGATAATCAACCAGTGGTAGTTGATTTTAGAGTCAATCGTGATGCGATGGTATGGCCAATGGTCGCCGCCGGAACTTCAAATGATGAAATATTAATCGCGCGCGAAACCGCGCCTGACTGGGGTTCACAGGAGTTATAAAATGGCCCAACACACACTTGAAGTTATCGTCGAAAACTCATCTGGCGTTTTAGCCCGCGTGGCCGGTCTTTTTGCACGACGGGCTTACAACATTGAGCGCTTATCAGTTGGTCCAACTAGCAACCCCGAGACCTCTAAAATGGAGATAGTGGTTAACCTAGAAGGCCATGCTCTTGAGCAAGTAATTGCTCAGCTAGATAAGTTGATCAATGTAATTTCAATCATTGAGATTTTGCCCGATGAAGCACAGCCAATTGTTCACGACACACAACCCGATTACCAGAACTAAGGAGAAATACCGTGGCAGCAACGATGTATCACGAAGAGGATGCAGATCTATCCATCATCCAAGGTCGCAAGGTTGCGATTATCGGTTACGGCTCGCAAGGACATGCCCATGCACTGAGTTTGCGCGATAGTGGTGTCGATGTACGTGTCGGTCTAAAAGAGGGCTCACCATCGCGAGCAAAGGCTGAAGCCGAGGGTTTGCGCGTTACCAGTGTTGCCGAAGCGGTCAGTGAAGCAACGGTTATTATGATTTTGGCGCCAGATCATCTCCAGCGTCATATCTACACCGACTCTATTCTTCCCAACTTGAAAGATGGCGATGCACTCTTCTTTGGCCACGGTTTCAATATTCGCTTTGGCTACATCAAGCCACCGGCCTATGTCGATGTCTGCATGGTTGCCCCTAAAGGTCCAGGCCACTTAGTCCGCCGCGAATTCGCCGCGGGTCGCGGGGTACCAGTTATCGTTGCAGTCGAGCAGGATGCAACTGGCGGTGCTTGGCCATTAACACTCTCTTATGCCAAGGCAATCGGCGGATTACGTGCCGGTGGAATTTTGACAACATTTACTGAAGAGACTGAGACCGATTTATTTGGAGAGCAATCAGTTTTGTGTGGCGGAGCATCGCAATTAGTTATGTATGGTTTTGAAGTTTTAACTGAAGCGGGCTACCAGCCAGAGGTTGCTTACTTTGAGTGCTTGCACGAACTTAAACTAATCGTTGATTTAATGTACGAGGGCGGAATCGCAAAGCAGCGTTGGTCAGTATCTGACACTGCCGAATTCGGAGATTATGTTTCTGGCCCACGCGTTATCGATCCGCATGTTAAGGAAAACATGAAGGCCGTGCTTGCTGAAATTCAAAGTGGAGTTTTTGCTAAGCGATTTATCGATGATCAAGAAGCCGGCGCACCTGAGTTTAAAGCGCTCCGCGCAAAGGGTGAAGCACATCCAATTGAGGCCGTTGGCCGCCAGCTTCGCACAATGTTTTCTTGGATGAAGGCGACAAAGGGCGACGATTACAAAGAGGGTAGCGTTGCACGTGGCTAAACCTGTTGTATTAATCGCTGAAGAGTTAAGCCCAGCGACACTAGAAGCGCTAGGCCCAGATTTTGAAGTTCTTAACTGCGACGGTGCAAATCGAGGCGAGCTATTAGCTGTCTTAGCTAAAGGTGTAGATGCGGTGCTTATTCGCTCGGTAACGAAAATGGATGCCGAAGCAATTGCTGCGGCAAAAGGATTAAAGGTAATTGCACGTGCAGGTGTTGGTTTAGATAACGTCGATATTCCTGCAGCAACGGCCGCTGGAATCATGGTTGTAAACGCACCGACTTCTAACATTGTTAGCGCGGCCGAACTTGCAATTTCACTACTTCTAGCTTCAGCTCGTTTTATCTCTCCTGCTCACGCGGCGTTGCGAAATGGAAAGTGGGCCAGATCAAAGTACACCGGCGCCGAACTATTTGAAAAAACATTAGGCATTGTTGGCTTTGGTCGAATCGGTCAATTAGTTGCACAGCGCATGCAGGCATTTGGCATGGATATCATCGCCTATGACCCCTATTTACAGCCCGCGCGTGCGGCCCAACTTGGAGTGCGTTTAGTTGATCTCGACGAACTTCTGCGCACCGCGGATTTCATCTCTATCCACTTACCTAAAACTAAAGAGACCGCTAATTTAATCGGCGTTGAAGCGCTGAAAAAAGTTAAACCCGCCGTGCGCATTGTTAACGCCGCGCGTGGTGGAGTTCTAGATGAGGCTGCACTCTATGATGCAATCGTTGAAGGTCGTGTTGCTGGGGCTGGTCTAGATGTGTTTTCAACCGAGCCCTGTACTGATTCGCCCCTATTTACTTTAGATAACGTCGTGGCTACACCACATTTAGGTGCATCGACGGATGAGGCGCAGGAGCGCGCGGGAATCGCCGTTGCAGTGTCAGTGCGCAAAGCCTTGGCTGGCGAGCTCGTTCCAGATGCAGTCAATGTTAAGGGCGGGGTTATTGCCCAAGAGATTCGACCATCTCTGCCGCTTGTAGAAAAAATGGCGCAGATAGCAACTGAGCTTCTAGGTGAAGTTCCAGTCCACATGGATATTCAAGTACGTGGTGAAATTGCAATTCATGACTCATCAATCCTTGCTGTTAGTGCACTCAAAGGTGCACTCATTGCAGTCGGTGCCGAGGAAGTTACCTACGTTAATGCTCCAGGCCTTGCTGCAGAGCGCGGAATGACATCTAATGTAACGAACACCGCCGATAGCGCAGAGTATCGATCCATGATTTCACT
>CAYGHJ010000092.1:0-3902 GCA_964349605.1 uncultured Candidatus Planktophila sp.
CGCTGCACTTGTCATAGGTAGGACTATCTACCGAGCCGCTGACATTTATAAAAAGTTATTAACAGGGATCTTGAACAGAAGATCAGTTTCTTGTTTGCGATTCTTAAAGAGTTGCCCTAAGAAATCGTCGGGATTGAAGCTGAAACACCTGCGTGAGGAGATCCTGGGTTTGAGGCTTTTGGTATCGACGATGCAGGTGTGAAGTTTCAACGGTTTACTTCCCGAGCTTTTTGCTAGCCCTCTTGCATTTCTGTCGGAGCACCATGAACCTTGAGTACTTCAGATGCATTGTCTGACTTGGAATCAGCAGATACCGTCGAGCCCAATTTCGATCCCTCACCACTGCGGTTCAAAGGCCTCGTCGCATCATCTTTATAAGTGGCTGGAATCGTGCCCAGTAAACCCTTTTGAAAATCTTCAAAAGCTTGGAGAACTTCACGCTTTGTGTTCATCACAAATGGCCCCATCCATGCAACGGGTTCGTTAATAGGAGCGCCACCTAGAATAAATAACTCCAACGCAGGAGAGCGAGTTTCCTGTTGATCGGCGGCGCGCACAACAATGGTGTCACCTTCGCCAAAAACCGTCGATTGACCGGTGCGAACCGGACGAAGTTCATCACCTACATAACCAAAACCTGCAGCAACATAGACAAGTGCGTTGTAATCCTTGCGCCACGGAAGACGAAGCTCTGCACCGGCTGCAACCGTTGCATGGATTAAAGTAATTGGAGTCTGCGTGGTGCCAGGGCCAGAGTGTCCATCGACATCCCCTGCGATAACGCGAATCAAGGCGCCACCATCGGCCGATGACAAAAGTGCAACATCCTTTGCGCGCACATCTTGATAAGCAGGCGGAGACCATTTCTTTGCGGCGGGCAAATTAACCCACAGTTGGAAACCGTGGAATAAACCACCACTCATTACCAAACTCTCAGGCGGAGTCTCAATATGTAAAATCCCGGCACCAGCAGTCATCCATTGTGTATCGCCATTTGAAATCGTTCCGCCACCGCCGTTGTTATCTTTATGATCAAAGATTCCATCAATAATGTATGTAACGGTTTCGAAGCCGCGGTGTGGATGCCATGGAGTTCCCTTTGGTTCGCCCGGTGCGTATTCAACTTCGCCCATCTGATCCATCATGATGAATGGATCGAGCTCGGACATATCTATTCCTGCAAATGTTCGGCGAACAGGAAAGCCTTCACCCTCAAATCCCTGCGGCGCAGTAGTAACACTTTTAACCGATCGGGCACGGGCTCCAGGAACTTCACTCACACGAGGCAACACAGTTATATCGGCAACGGTTACGGCTGGCATATTCTCTCCCCTTGGTCTTGCCCAAGAGTAGTTGAAAGTTCAACTACTCGCAACCCACACCGAACCCAAAGGACCGACTACGTCGATTTTCGCAGTTAAGAGTTCGTAGAAATCCTATCTTTGTCTGAAGTAGACGAGCGCGCTGAATTTTGCCTCACTATCAAGGCCCTGGGATTTCGAAGAAGGAGTTAACAAGAAAATCGAGAGTTCGGCAGTTTCGCCGATAGTCTCCACTATTTGTCTCACAACGCCTATTCTTTGAAAATGCTAAAAATCCAAGAGATCGTAATTGACTGCCATAATCCGAGGGCGCTCGCGCAGTTCTGGGCACAGGCGCTTGATTGGAAGATCGGTGAAGAGGCTACGGAAAATGTGGCCTATATTCAAAAGAATCTAGCTTCAACTAACACCGATGGCTACCCCATCATTCTCTTTTATAAAACGCCTGATAAGAAAAGCGTTAAAAATCGGATGCACCTAGATCTTCGCCCGGAAAATCAAATGGAGGAAGTTGAACGCCTTGAAAAAATCGGGGCGGTACGAATTGAAATTGGGCAATCAAGTGACCCCAGCACCACATGGATCGTCATGGCCGATCCCGAAGGAAATGAGTTTTGCGTACTTAAAGCCCCTGGTTAAAGAGCTTTAAGCGCAGAGACAACCTTAGTCAATGATGCCTTTGCATCACCGAACAAGAGCATGGTCTTTGGATCATACAAAAGTTCATTTTCGATTCCAGCAAAACCTGGACGCATCGAACGCTTTAAGAATATGACGTTAGCGGCATTTGATACCTGCAGGATTGGCATTCCATAGATTGGACACCCTGGAGTATTTTCAGCGGCTGGGTTAACAACGTCGTTTGCACCGATAACAATTGCTACATCGGTCTGGCTAAAGGTTGGATTAATCTCATCCATCTCCTCTAACTGATCGTATGGAACATTTGCCTCGGCTAGTAATACATTCATATGTCCAGGCATGCGACCTGCAACGGGGTGAATTCCATATGCAACATCTACACCTTTAGAGATCATCAAATCCGCTAATTCGCGCACAGTATGTTGTGCCTGAGCAACGGCTAAACCAAAGCCCGGCACGATTACAACGCGGCGTGCATAGTTAAGCAAAATTGCAACGTCATCAGGTGATCCAGAACGTACAGGGCGCTCTTCAGCTGAGTCTGATGCGGCTTGTGGCTTGGCAGTGAAAGCGCCGAAGAGAGTTCCAAATAATGAACGTCCCATTGCCTCTGCCATTAAGCGAGTCAAGATAGTTCCAGAGGCACCCACGAGCGTTCCTGCGATAATTAAGAGAACCGAATCAAGTACATATCCGCTTGCTGCCACAGTCAAACCAGTAAATGCATTTAAGAGTGAGATAACAATTGGTACATCTGCGCCTCCAACTGGAAGTACAAAGAGCACACCAAAGAGAAGTGATAAGCCGGCAAGTACTAATAGAGGTGTCGTTCCAAGAGCTGAAACAACCCAACCACCAACTCCAATTACGCTAACTAACGTAGCGGCGATTATGAATCGGCCGGCAGGGAAAATCACTGGTCGAGTAGTCATAAGCTCTTGCAACTTCATGAAGGTAATAATCGATCCGCTGAAAGATACGCAACCTACGATTACGGTAAAGATTGTGAAGATAACTGCAGCCGTGGTTGCATCTGCACCGAGGCGTAGGTATTCAACAATTGCAACAAGAGCGGCAGCTCCGCCACCTACACCATTAAATAACGCAACGAGCTGTGGCATCTGTGTCATCTGCACTTTACGTGCTGCAGGTACGCCGATAGCTAATCCAACAACTATCGCTCCGAGAATCCAGCCCAGATTATTTAAAGGAAGCGATGATCCGGGTACTGCATAGAAGAAGACAACGAGCGTTGCTAGCGTTGCACCGAATGCACCGATTAAGTTTCCACGACGTGCAGTCTTTGGATGTGAGAGACCTTTAAGGGCCAAGATGAATGCGACTCCTGCGGCTAGGCCGATGAGGTCATACAGTGTGCGGCTCATTTTTTCTTTCCCTTGAACATTTCAAGCATTCGATCGGTAACAACAAAACCACCAACCATGTTGATGGTCGCCAACACGATCGCTGCGACGGCAAGACCGAGTTCAAGATTGGTTGAGCTGTGATCGGCCACGATAATTGCACCGACCAAGATAACGCCGTGGATTGCATTTGCACCCGACATTAGAGGCGTATGAAGCGTGGATGAAACTTTGGATACGACTTCAAAGCCGACAAAGACGGCTAAAACGAAGACAGAAACAATTGCTATCGGCTCCATTTACTTACCTCCTGCATTTCTACGAGATCCACCATGTGTAACGGCCGCTCCATTGATAATTTCATCTTCGAAGTTGAGTGTGAAAGCGACCTTGTCATCATCCTTGGCTGGAGTGGTAAAGAGAGTTAGAAGATTTACCACGTTGCGCGAGTATAAGAATGAGGCGTGGAATGGAAGCTGACTTGGAACATCTTTTCCACCCCAGATTCGAACTCCACCAGATGTTGTAATTATTTCGCCAGGCTTTGATCCCTCAACATTTCCGCCAGTTTCAG
>CAYGHJ010000093.1:0-3858 GCA_964349605.1 uncultured Candidatus Planktophila sp.
TCCGTGAAATGGCGCACCGTGGTGAACTTCCTGGCATCACCAAGGCATCTTGGTAGTTAGTGGAAAACTGCAGAACAGTTCTCACTAAGACGACTACAGATAAATTTATAGCTATATCCAACTAACTACAACGAAATAGGTCCGAGAAGGAAACCAGTTCGAGAAAGGCCACGAGGCCACGTATGACAATGACAGATCCGATCGCAGACATGTTGACTCGTCTGCGCAATGCGAACTCTGCCTACCATGATTCGGTTTCAATGCCGTCTTCATCGGTCAAGGTACGAATTGCAGCGATCCTTCAACAAGAGGGATACATCGCTACATATCGCGTTGATGAAGCAGAAGATGGAGTAGTTAAGAACCTAGTTCTTGACCTTAAGTTTGGCGCAAACCGTGAGCGTTCAATCGCTGGTTTACGTCGCGTGAGCAAGCCAGGACTTCGCGTCTATGCAAAGTCAACAGCTCTACCAAAAGTACTTGGTGGATTAGGCGTTGCAATCATTTCAACCTCATCTGGATTGCTTACTGATAAGCAAGCCAACAAGCAGGGCGTAGGCGGAGAAGTTCTCGCCTATGTGTGGTGATCGCTAATGTCCCGTATCGGTCGTATGCCAATCGCCGTCCCTACCGGCGTCGAAATCACAATTGCAGGCCAGAGCGTTTCAGTGAAAGGTCCTAAGGGATCTCTTTCTATGAACGTTGCAGAGCCAATTCAAGTTTCACAAACAGAGGGTGTAATAACCGTTGCTCGTCCAAATGAAGAGCGTTTAACTCGCTCTCTTCACGGCCTTTCTCGTACATTAGTTGCGAACATGGTTGAGGGCGTTACAAATGGATACACAACTACTATTGAAATCGTTGGTGTTGGTTACCGTGTTGCGGAAAAGGGTGCAAACCTTGAGTTCCAACTTGGATACAGCCACAACATTGATTTCCCAGCACCAGCTGGAATCACTTTCAAAGTTGAGTCGCCAACCAAGTTCCAGATCATCGGAATTGATAAGCAAAAAGTTGGCGAAGTAGCTGCAAAGATAAAGAAGCTTCGTAAGGCCGATCCATATAAGGGCAAGGGCTTACGTATCTCAGGTGAAGTTGTTCGCCGCAAGCAAGGAAAGACGGGTAAGAAGTAATGGCTATTGGAGTAAAGGTCCGCAAAGGCTCGGCAACAAATGCCCGCGCCCGTCGTGCTTTCCGAGTTCGCAAAAAGGTCTCGGGAACCCCAGCACGTCCACGTTTAGTCGTTTCACGCTCGTCTCGTCACTTGTTCGTTCAAGTAATCGATGACACTGTCGGCAAGACACTTGCCTTCGCCTCAACAATGGAGGCAGATTTCCGTAACGACAAAGCTGACAAGAGCGCTAAGGCAAAGGCGATCGGTGCATTAATTGCATCACGTGCTAACGCTGCTGGCATCAATACCGTCGTCTTTGATCGTGCCGGTAATAAGTATCACGGACGCATTGCAGCAGTTGCTGACGGTGCACGAGAGAATGGATTGGAGTTCTAATGGCCGCTAATCCAACTACTGCAGCCCCAGCAGGAAATGATCGTGCTGGTGGGGGCAAGGGTCGTGGCGAACGCCGCGAACGCCGCGATGATCGCGAAAAAGAAAAAAACCCATTCATGGAGCGCGTTGTATTCATCAACCGCGTATCTAAAGTTGTAAAGGGTGGACGTCGTTTCTCATTCACCGCTCTCGTTGTTGTCGGTGACGGCAATGGACAGGTCGGTATTGGTTACGGAAAGTCAAAGGAAGTTCCACAAGCGATAGCAAAGGCAGTTGAAGAGGCAAAGAAATCCTTCTTTACTGTTCCACGTATCCAGGGAACTGTTCCTCACTCAGTACAAGGTGAGACTGCAGCTGGCGTAGTTCTTCTTCGCCCAGCTAGCCCAGGTACCGGAGTAATTGCCGGTGGTCCAGTGCGTGCAGTACTTGAGTGTGCAGGCATCACAGATGTATTGACTAAGTCACTCGGATCTAACAATGCAATCAACATGGTTCACGCCACAGTTGCGGCGTTAAAGATGCTTGAGAGCCCAGCGCAAATCGCTGCTCGACGTGGTCTTCCATTAGAAGATGTTGCACCAGCTGCAATTATCCGCGCTTCACAGATCACAGTAGGTGTCTAATGCCACGTTTAAAAGTAACTCAGATTCGCTCGAAAGTTGGAAACAAGCCAGAGCAGCGCGACACACTTCGTTCATTGGGCCTCAAGCGCATTAACGATGTTGTTGTTAAAGAAGATCGTCCAGAGATTCGCGGAATGGTCTTCGCAGTTCGTCACTTGATCACAGTTGAGGAGGTTGAATAAAGATGACATTAAAACTTCATCATCTTCGCCCAGCTCCAGGTGCTAAGAAAGCTAAAACTCGTAAGGGTCGCGGCGAGGCATCAAAGGGTAAGACGGCAGGTCGCGGTGGCAAAGGAACTCGTGCCCGTAATCAGGTTCGTGCAGGCTTCGAAGGTGGTCAGCTACCTCTCGTAATGCGCCTACCTAAGCTTCGCGGCTTCAAGAATCCAGCCCGCATTGAGTATCAAGCAGTCAACGTCTCAACTATTAACGCGCTATTCCCTAAGGGTGGCGATGTTACGGTTGCAGATCTCATTGCTAAGGGTGCAGTTCGTGACTCTCTTCCAGTGAAAGTGCTTGGCAATGGCGATATCGATGTAAAGGTAAACGTCGTGGCTCACGCATTCTCGTCAACTGCAGTAGATAAAATCACTGCTGCCGGCGGTAAAGCCACCGTTCTTTAATCGAACCAACATTTAATTAGAAAGAAAATAGAGGAGAAGATAAATGCTTACAGCGTTCGCTATGGCCTTTAGAACACCCGATCTACGTAAGAAGATCTTCTTCACTCTTTCTATCATGGGGCTTTTCCGGTTTGGTTCGGTAGTTCCAACCCCGGGTGTTTCCTATGAAAATGTCCAAGCCTGTTTGGCAAATCAGCCATCAGGTGGGCTATTCGGACTTATCAATCTCTTCAGTGGTGGAGCACTAATCCAGCTCTCTGTTTTTGCACTTGGAATCATGCCCTACATCACGAGCTCAATCATCGTTCAGCTTTTAACTGTCGTTATTCCCCGTTTTGAAACACTTAAGAAAGAGGGACAGTCGGGTACGGCAAAGTTGACCCAGTACACGCGCTACCTAACTATTGGTCTTGCAGTTTTACAGTCGACAGGTTTGATTGCAGTTGCTCGTACTCCCGGCCGTTTAATTGCAGGCTGCGATTTGGCCATTATTCCAGATACATCATGGTCGCGAATTATCACAATGATCTTTGTAATGACCGCTGGAACATCGGTGATCATGTGGCTCGGCGAGCTCATCACTGATCGTGGTGTCGGTAACGGTATGTCAATCTTGATTTTTACATCTATTGCTGCAGGTTTTCCAAGTCAACTGTGGTCCATCAAACTTCAAAAGGGTCTCTTTGCCTTTCTATTTGTTATGGCAGTTGGTGTTTTGGTAGTTGCCGCTGTTGTCTTCGTTGAGCAGGCGCAGCGCCGTATTCCGGTGCAGTATGCAAAACGCATGGTTGGACGTCAGTCTTATGGCGGTACCAGCACCTATATTCCAATCAAAGTCAATCAGGCCGGCGTTATTCCAGTAATTTTCGCCTCCTCTTTACTTTATATTCCTTCGCTGATTGTTAATTTTACAAATAGCCAATCAGGGTGGGCGGTCTGGGTTAGTCGTAACTTTGTTAACGGCGACAATATTATTTATGTACTTTCCTATGCTGGTCTCATTATTTTCTTTACTTACTTCTATGTTGCAATTACTTTCAACCCGGATGAGGTTGCAGATAATATGAAGAAGTACGGTGGATTTATTCCTGGTATTCGTG
>CAYGHJ010000094.1:0-3858 GCA_964349605.1 uncultured Candidatus Planktophila sp.
TCGAATCGTCGATGCCTTTACCGATTTATCTGAAGTTGCCGCAAATTGTCTATCTAACTGCTCACATTCAGAGAGTTCGTGCTCACTCGATGCGTGGGCCGCCCCTAACGGCATCGTCGACGCGGAGCGAACTGCACGTCTAGCAAGCCTGCGCTCCTTATTGGCGGTAAAAGAGCAATCCATTGATAGTAATGAGGATTAAGATTAAAGCATTATGAGAACAAATTCAGCGCAATACGTCGAAGATTTAGCTCTGGCTCACCTGCTCGCAGACATCGCAGACTCGATTGCACTTGAGAGATATCAAGCTTTGGATTTAGTAATCACAACAAAGCCAGATAACACTCCAGTCACCGATGCCGACCGCGCTGTTGAGACTGCGATTCGCCAAGCACTTGCTACACATCGCCCTGATGATGGGTTGCTAGGTGAAGAGTTTGGTAGTGAGATAACTGGTGCGAAGCGTTACTGGATTATCGATCCAATCGATGGAACTAAAAACTTTATGCGCGGAGTTCCAGTGTGGGCATGCTTAATCGCATTAGTCGAAGTTGGCGTTGATGGAAGCCAAGAGGTCGTCGTCGGTATCGCAAGTGCGCCGGCTTTATCGCGTAGGTGGTTTGCATCAGCCGGCGGTGGGGCATTCGTCACCTTCAATGGGGCTACCAAAAAGATTTCAGTCTCTCGAGTGGCATCTCTTTCCGATGCATCAATTGCATACTCTGATTTCATTCATTTTGGTGATCGACTTGAAGCATTTCAGAAGATGCTCGCGCAGGCTTGGCGTACTCGAGGCATGGGTGATTTCTGGTCGCACATGCTGGTTGCAGAAGGTGCCGTTGACGTGGCAGTCGAACCAACCTTGGCCGTATGGGACATGGCCGCTCTAGACATAATTATCCGCGAAGCCGGCGGGGTATTTACGAATGTGAGCGGAAAATCAGGTCCATTCGGGGGTAGCGGAGTGTCAACCAACGGAATCTTACATAATGCAGTCATTAATGGAATAAATCCAGAGAGATAAACGCTGTACCTAATGAAACACGAAGAGAAGGCAAAACGGAGAGAAGTGAAGCGATGACCACAGTATTAGAGCCAACCACACTTTCGATTGAAGGCATGACCTGTTCCTCCTGCGTTAATACCGTTGAAAAGGCCCTCAATGCCGTTGATGGCGTCAGCGCCACGATTAACTTTGCAACTGAGACTGCACACATTTTAGCCCCGGCCGATACGGATATTAAAGATTTGATGAAGGCCGTTGAAAAAGCAGGATATAAGGCGGCGCTCTTACAAGATGGTCAATCAATAACGCTGCACAGTAAAAAATCGGCACGGGCGTTGCTCTTTGCTTTTATCTTTGCAGTTCCAGCCGTTGCTATCTCAATGGTTATGAGTTGGCACCACCAAATAGATATGTGGGTCCATGATTCTCTCGACTACTTTGGACTACCTCATCCGCTGTATTCAGCAACGGCGTGGGTAGTAATTGCATTAAGCGCACCAGTAGTCCTGTTTGTTGCTTGGCCGATTCACCGAGCTGCACTTCGTAATTTAAAACATCCGACGATGGATAATTTGATGTCACTCGGTTCACTTTCAGCCTTTACCTGGTCCATTTATGCAAACTCAACTGGCGAAGGCGATGTTTATACCGAAGTTGCTGCAGGAGTTCTCTTCTTTGTAATTCTCGGCCGCTACTTAGAGACACGCGCCAAGTCGCGCGCAGGTGCAGCACTTTCCTCACTTCTTGCCCTTGGCAGTAAAGAGGTGACGATAGTTCGGGGGGGATTCCCGTTGATCGTTCCAATTGATCAACTCGAAATCGGTGATGAGTTCGAAGCGCTTCCGGGGGCCCGCATTGCAACCGATGGAATCGTCGTTAAAGGCGAAAGCGCAGTCGATAATTCAATGTTGACAGGAGAATCAAAACCCGTAGACGTTCGACCTGGTTCAATAGTTACTGGCGCTTCCGTTAATCACAATGGTCGTTTAATAATTCGAGCAACCAGAATTGGTAGCGATACTGAACTGGCACGAATCACTGCCATGGTTATTAGTGCGCAAGGTACAAAAGCTCCGATTCAGCGTCTAGCCGATCGTATAAGTGCAGTTTTCGTACCAATCGTGACTCTGATGTCAATCGGAACATTTCTTGGTTGGTATTACACCGATCACTCGCTCACTCGATCCATATCCATCGCAATCACTGTTTTAGTAATCGCCTGTCCATGCGCACTTGGCCTAGCTACTCCAGTCGCACTTCTTGTTGCATCTGGCCGCGGTGCGCAACGCGGAATAGTTTTACGTGAACCACGGGTTTTAGAGGTTGCTCGTACAGTCGACACTGTCGTATTTGATAAGACGGGAACTCTGACGCAGGGGGTAATGAATCTCCAAGAGGCTACGGTCTCTACTGCTGCAGGTGCAGTACTTGGAAACTCATTTTCATCACTTATGAACGAGAGCACGATTCTCTCATCGGCATTAGCGATTGAAACTCAGAACTCTCACCCAGTGGCCCTAGCAATTGTTAGATACGCACTTGGAAAGGGCGCAAACTCTTACGATGTTAGCGAGTTTGCCGTGACCCCGGGATCAGGTGCTGCCGGTCGAATCCATATCGGGGACCAAGCTCCAGTTGTGCTTATTGGTTCACCCGCTGCAGTTGCACATAGCAGCACTGATTTTCACCCAGAAATAAAATTAGCTATCGCACGAGGACAAGAGGCTGGACTTACAGTTTCAGTTCTTGCTTGGGACGGTGTTGCTCTAGCGGTATTTGCCGTGGGCGATCAATTGAAAACCGATGCCGCGCAGACGGTAAGCGAACTCCGAGCTATGGGAATAACACCGTGGCTAGTGACTGGAGACAGTGCGCAAGTGGCGGCCTCGGTTGCAGCAACTGTAGGAATTGATAGCGCCCACGTAGTTTCTTCGGCGCTGCCTGAAACGAAGCTTGAAATAGTTGAGCGGTTTAAATCAGAGGGCCGCTGTGTTTTAATGATCGGTGATGGCATCAATGATGCCGCTGCCTTAACTGCCGCTGATTTATCAATGGCGATGGGAACTGGCACAGATACTGCAATCTCATCGGCCGATATAACTCTTATGAACTCCGGTCTGGGCAGTGTTATTGACGCACTTAAATTAGCTAAGAAGACGTTAAGGATCATCCATTTGAATATGGGCTGGGCTTTAATCTACAACGTGATTGGCCTACCTATAGCCGCACTTGGTTTGCTGCAACCTATTTATGCCGCTGCCGCAATGGCATTGTCATCTTTGTTTGTAGTAACAAACTCACTGCGAATTAGATAGAGCTTATTCAGAAATATTTGCAGCAAAGCACCAATCGCTCAGTGAAGAAAACTGCTACTTAAGTATCGCGTACTTGGTGTCTTGTGCAACGAGTGATCCATCTTCGGCTGAATACTCAATTGCAAAAAATTGATACGTGCCTGGTTTAAGGCTTTCAATTGTAACGCTCCAGGGTTTCCATGCTGGTGCTGCCTCTAGGGCCGTTGTTGAACCTTCTTGTATTAACACTCCATCTTTCATTACTTTCCAGACAACATTAGCTTCAAACGTCGAAGCCATTCCACTTAGAGTGAATCCCTTAGCAGCAACGCTTTGATTCTCAGTCGGTGATGTAATCCAAATCGGGGCAAGAACTTCATAGGTCAACCCTCGTGCGAAAGCTTTGGTTGCATCCACGTGACCTGCGAGGGATTCTATTTTCTCTCCATTTACAGTGAGCGAAATTTTCTTAACTGATGTGTCTGCGGCAGTTGCAGTCCAGACTAGCTGAGCAATTGCTAGTGACTCCGCTTCACTTCCAAGATTGAGCTTAGGAAA
>CAYGHJ010000095.1:0-3849 GCA_964349605.1 uncultured Candidatus Planktophila sp.
AGAACTTCGAAAGAAAAATCCGTTGTTTCGAAAATTTCTTTTGATGGCCAAAACCTTACGGTTGTTCCTGAGGTTGTAGATGCATCACCTTTTTTCACTGGTGCAGTCGGAATACCTAACTTGTAATCTTGATACCAAAAACTTCCATCTCTTTGGACAATCACAGAGAGATCTGTACTGAGCGCGTTAACTACTGAGATTCCAACTCCGTGTAATCCGCCCGATACTGAATATCCACTATCGCCAAATTTTCCACCTGCATGGAGCGTTGTGAGTACAACTTCGAGCGCGGGTTTCTTTTCAATAGGATGAATATCTACCGGGATCCCTCGGCCATTATCAATAACTTCTACGCCACCATCTGCCATTAAGGTGATATTAATTTCAGTGCAGTAGCCAGCTAACGCCTCATCAACTGAGTTATCTACAACCTCGTAAACGAGGTGGTGGAGCCCTCTTTCGCCAGTGGAGCCGATATACATCCCAGGGCGTTTTCGGACGGCCTCCAGGCCCTCAAGGACGGTGATCGCACTGGCGTTATAGGAGTTCTCGGCCATCTCACTCCTTATCGAACTGTTAGCCCAAAAACCTTACAAAGGCGCCTGAAGGGGATAATCCCATCTGCAAAACTTTATCATATACGTAAAAGTGAGGAAGAAATACCCGAAAAAGGGGCTGTATGTGGGTATAGCCGAGCGTTGAGCGCTTTGGTGAGGGTTCCTATTAGCCGTAGGTGTCTCTTGGGCCTCTAGCGTTGCGAATTGTGCGAATCCCCTTCTTCCAGGTGGGAGCGTGGGGGCCTATAAATATTAGTTTTTCAACCGTTGCCCCTGATGGATCTTTTTGAATTGTGGTCAATAGTTGCGTTGCTACCAAAGATAGTTGAACGGCCCAGGCCGTGGATGAGCTTTGAATGGTTAGCACACCATCTGAAATAGAGATGGGGGTTGCATGTTGGCTGATCTCAATGCCAACAATCTGGGGCCAGGTAATAAATAAATTTCCTTCAGCTAATCCACTGTCCCACTCGCGTTCTGTGATGAGATTATTTAGAACTCCACCAATTAACTCTGGATCACCCGGCTGTCCAACGCGTTGAGTCGGCGCCAGATTGTTTTTCTTTCGGATCGCACCCGTTTTAAAACTATTAAACAAATCAAGAGCTAAATCTCGTTTACTCATTAACTATTACCTTTCTTTACTAACCCTGGTGTTACATAAAATCGATGGGTTAACAACTCAGGTGGTAAATCATTTTCAACTGCAGCGGTAATAATAGTTTGTTCTGCAATTTTAGTTGCTGACATTAATTGTACTCTTCTTGAAGTATCAAGTTCAGCAAAAACATCATCTAAAATCAAAATGGGTTCTGAGCCCTCACTTTTAAGTAAGTTGAATGAGCCAATTCGTAAAGATATTGCTATCGACCATGATTCCCCGTGACTGGCATATCCTTTTGCTGGAAAGTCACCGAGTTGTAAATGTAAGTCATCACGGTGTGGGCCAATTAAAGAGACCCCGCGCTCTATCTCTTGGTATGCAATCTCTTCTAAACGTTGCGATAGAACAGAGGTATTGTGCTCAATATTATTACTAACACCTTCTGTGCCGCTTTTGTAGGAAATTGAGGCGGGTTTGACCTCGTTTAAATTAGCGTAGTTTTTGGCAACCCAAGGATTGAGAGCTTCAATAAGGGCGATTCTTTCTGCTGTCAATTGAGCGCCGAATTTAATTAATTGTTCATTCCAAGGAACGAGAGCATTTGTTGAGGCGCGAGTTTTTAATAAAGCGTTTCTTTGTTTAACCACACGTTCGTAATCTGAAATAACACCAGCCAAACGAGGCGAGCGGGTTACTAATAATCTATCTAGAAAATCACGTCTAATTCCTGGTTCGCCTCTAACTAAATCTAAATCTTCAGGTGAGAAATAAACCACTTGGCAGGCGCCTAAAATCTCCCTTTGACTTCGGGTTGGATTTGAATTTATCCGCGCACGGTTGGCTTTACCTGTGTTTATTTCTAAATCAACCTGTAAAATTCTTTCATCTCTTTCGATCTCTACGCGAATAATCGCTTGTGTAGCACCTAAAGTGATAAGAGGTGTGTTGTTTGAAACTCTATGTGAAGATAGAGAGGAGAGGTAAATCAAGGCCTCTGCAATATTAGTTTTTCCTGAACCGTTATCTCCAATAAATGTTGTAACCCCTGGTGGGAGCTCCAACTCTAATAAAGAGTATGAGCGGAAGTTGGTTAACGCCAACTTGTTTATACGCATATAAAACTCTGTGTTTAAGAGGCGTAGCGCATAGGCATCAACAAATATCTGTAATTTTCAATCAGTGCGCCATTTTTGTCGCTTTTACCCATTAAAATCGCTGGTTTATTCGGTCCTGTAAATGAGATTTGAACAAATTTTGTCCCTACTGCCGTTAAACCGTCGGCTAGAAATGTTGGGTTGAAGGCGATGGATATTGCCTCTCCAGTTAAGAGGATTTCAATAACCTCGGTAGCTTGAGCTTCTTCACCTGCGCCGGCCTCCAATGAGAGCGAGTTGTTATTAAAATCTAAACGAAGCGGAACGGTCTTGTCTGTTACTAGTGCTACTCGTTTCACAGAATCTAGAAGTGTTGCTACGTCAATAAGCGCGGTAGTTGTAACTTCTTGCGGAAGTAAATGTTGATAAGGGGGGAAGGTGCCATCCAACATACGAGATGTCATTGTTTTACCATTACTTGCAAAACCTGCTAATCGATCATTGCTTGTGTTTGGGGCAAATGAAACTGAAACGTTTTTAGTACCAGTTAAAGATTTTGCTGCATCGGCGAGTGTTCGGGCTCGTAAAAGCGCAGTTGTGGAAAAATTTGGTGTTGTTGGCTCCCATTGAATTTCTCTAACTGCTAATCGATATCTATCTGTCGCAGCTAATGTCACGGTTTCAGAGTTAACTTCAATGTGTACACCTGTTAGGGTTGGAAGTGAATCATCTCGGCCTGCCGCAATAGCCACTTGAGCAACAGCGGTAGCAAAAGCGTCGCTGGCTATAACCCCGGTTGTATCTGGTAACTCTGGAAGGTTTGGATACTCATCCACCGACAAGGTTGGAAGTGTAAATTTTGCACTTCCGCTAGTTACCAAAACACGTGTCCCTTCAAGCTCGAAGGTGATTGGTTTACTGGGTAAAGAGCGCGAAATCTCCGCTAGTAGTTTTCCAGGAACTAATACCTTGCCGCTCGCTTGAATCTCTGCTTGAAAGTGCGCTTTGCTAGCGGTCTCTAAATCCGAAGCTGATAAATAAACTTGATCTCCTGTTGCATCAATAACGATGCCTAACAACTCTGTTTTTATAGGTCTAGTCGAAAGACTCCTGGATACCCAGTTAACCCCATCAACTAAAACAGACTGCTCAACAGTGAACTTCATAACGCACTCCAATTCAGTGAAAGGTTCGTTTCACATCTAGATCTATATATATAAAGGTAGTCGTAGTAACCACAAGGGTTTGCTGTGGAGAAAACATAAAACCCCTGCTCAAAACGGAGTGTGGGGAGGGATAAAAGGTGGAGAAAAAAGGAAAAACTGTGGATAACTCTTGTAAACATCAACTTAATCACCCTCCCTCCAGATAAAACCAACCCTGTTGCCCACATTAATAACCGAAAACCACACATTTGTCCACAACTTATCCACAGCTGGGGGCAAACACGAGAGAGGCAAAACCAACCCCTATGGCAGTCATCTCGCCTGCTGTTTAATTCTGTTAGTGAGCTCAGTGACCTGGTTATAGATCGATCTGCGCTCAGCCATCAATTGACGGATCTTGCGGTCGGCATGCATAACCGTTGTGTGGT
>CAYGHJ010000096.1:0-3842 GCA_964349605.1 uncultured Candidatus Planktophila sp.
CAATTGCCGCCTTGCTTTCAGGCCTTTCGATCCGAATATTTCCCGGACTTGTCTTGATTGGTTTGTTAATTCTCCTGCTTCGAAAGAGATCAGAGAAATCAACAACTAAGCGAACAGTTGCTTTTCTGGGATTCGGATTCTTATCGGGAGTGATTACCTGGCAGTCTCAAGATTTCGGAATCGCCGCGGTGGTGACCTCATTTTTGGTAATCGCGTATGCGAGTAGCACGCGATTTTTGGAGATTAAAAATACCGGCGTTGCATTAATTGGTTTTATACCAGGATTCGCTTTATATCCAATCCTTGCTGGTGCTGCCGGTAAAACTATCGACTTTAAATACTTTCTATTCTTCGCGAGACAATTTGGTTCTGGTTTCGGAGCTGAGCGGATTCGAACGCCTGGCCCAGTTCTCTTTATTTTGCCTTTGATAGTTCTGCTTGTAGTAGTGCATGGAATTTATGTCTATCGCTCTAAGAAGAGCGCGAGTGAAACTGGCGATTACTCTCTCAATAGTTTGATTGGCTTTGCCTTTGGACTCTGGTCACTCTTTGGTTTCACGTATTACCTCAACAGATCTTATGCTTCAGGGCAGATGCAGATTCTATTTTTGCCACTGGCTATTTCTCTTGCAGCATTTGTTGGAATACTGATTAAGGATCCAGTCCGAACTCTAGTTTTTGGAAACTTACAAAAAGGCTTTCTTTTCTCACCTCGTGCAATGAAAGAGAAAAACTTCGCCTGGGTTCTTCCGTTACTCCTGATTATTTCTATCCCTTTTGCCTCCCTTTTACTCACGCCGAACCCGAGTATTGAGATGAAGCGAATAGATGAGGCAAAGACTGCACCACGTTGGCCAAAGGCAACTATTGTTGCCTCAGTTGCCGATGCGAAAATTGCAGCGAAGTATGCAAAGGATCAGGGTCTGACTATTGGTTTCTTTGGTGCATCCTCTTATTACGTAGAGAAAGAGAGTGGAGTTCAATCGTTATCAATTTTAAACTCCCCATTTGATTTATTTATGAGTCAGACCACGGCGCAAACCTCGTGCGACTATATTTACAAGATTAACCCAGATGTGATTGTGGTCAGCGATGAGGGCGCAAATCTTTTTCAGTTCGAAGGAAAGACGCTTTGCAATACATATATTCAACAGGATGTTCCCGGAGTACGCAGTGGACATTTCGCCGTCAAAGTTTCAAAGTAAAAGGAGCAATACTTAATGGAGATCGCAACTAAGTGTCCAATCTGTGAGAGTCTAGGAAATGCCGTACCTGTCTACAAATCCAATGTAGACGAGAGCAGTTTTTCAACAGAGATCTTTTCGGCTCGTAGATTGCCAGATCGACGTCACTATCAATGGGTACGTTGTAATAAGTGCACGCTTCTACGCTCGGATCCCGTTTTAGACGTTGATCTGGAAAAGCTATATGTCGAATCAACTTTCGATTACTCAACTGAGGTTGATGGATTGAAAAAGACATATTTCAACTTAGTAAAGAAAGCTTTAGCCGAAAAGAAGTTCAAAAAATCTATCTTTGAAGTTGGTGGCGGAAATGGATTCTTCCTTGAAGCAGCTAAAGATGGTGGATTCGCCTCAGTTGCTGGCGTAGAGCCAAGTACTGAGGCGATTGCTGCCGCACGTTCAGATATAAAGCCACACATGATGGCCAGCATGATGAAGGCCGGCGTCCTAGCGGATAACTCATTTGAGGTCGGAACCATGTTCCACACATTGGATCATTTGACAGACCCAGTCTCAACGTTAAAGGACTGTATGAACGCCTTGCAACCAGGCGGAGTATTTATTGTGGCAGTCCATAATGAGCGCTCATGGTCTGCTCGTTTAATGGGAGAGCGCTCACCGATTATCGATGTTGAGCACACGCATCTATATACACGTAAATCTGGCGAGGCTTTATTTAAGAAAGTTGGTTTTATTGATGTGCGCTCTAGTGCATATAACAACCACTATTCACTGGCCTACATTCTGCACTTAATTCCAATATCGCGAAGCTTCCGTAAGCGCGTTTTAGAAAGCCCTATTGGAACGCTGCTTGGAAAAATTAAAGTGGTAGTTCCACTTGGAAACATGTGGGTCGCGGGCACAAAGCCTTAACTCAATCGGCTCACTGACCCCACCCAGCGCATTCTCAGCAAATGGGTGTCTAATACTCACATGACCCAGCCAACCCGTATTTATAAGCATTCAAGTGCCGGAACTGATTGGGCCGCACTTCTGCTGGGCGGTGGGCTTGGTTTAACTCTCGCACTGCAGTTAACCACGGTACGCAAAAGTGATTTTATGACGGTCTATGCGAATATCGCCTCGCTATCAAGGCTTCTTGCCCTTGTTGGCACTTATTTTGCATTGATTGGGATTTTGTTAGTCGCTCGAATTCCATGGGTAGAACGAGGCGTTGGTCATGATCGATTAGTGAGCTGGCACCGTAAATTAGGACCGTGGTCATTGTATGCAATTAGTGCCCATGTTTTGCTTGTCATAATTTCTTTTGCAGGTCAAGATTCAATCCCTTTGTATAAAGAGTTATGGGAAATACTTCAGAGATTTGACTGGATGTGGTTCGCACTCGCCGGATTTTTTTTAATGATATTTGCGGGTGTGACATCATATAGAAAGGCGCGCGCAAAGTTGAGTTATGAGACGTGGTGGCTAGTTCACATGTATACCTACTTCGCTATTGCTGCATCTTTCATGCATCAAGTTCTTAATGGCCAAATGTTTATCGGACATCCACTGAATCGTGCATACTGGACTTCACTGTATGTGTTTGTGGCATTCTCAATTATCTACTGGCGTTTTGGTGTGCCGCTAATTCGTTCAATGAAAGTTAATTTAAAAATTGAAAAAGTCGTTCGTGAAGGCCCAGGAGTTATCTCTGTGATTATGAGGGGGCGGAACTTACATAAGTTAAGTGCACAAGGTGGCCAGTTCTTCGGTTGGCGCTTTTTAACACGTGGACACTTTTTGATGTCACATCCATATTCACTCTCGGCCGCACCTACCCAACACCTAATGAGAATCACTGTAAAGGATCTTGGTGATCATTCGCGTTCCTTAGCTTTCCTAAAACCGGGCACACGAGTATTCATGGAAGGTCCATACGGTG
Source organism: uncultured Candidatus Planktophila sp. (assembly GCA_964349605.1). Classification (GTDB taxonomy): domain Bacteria; phylum Actinomycetota; class Actinomycetes; order Nanopelagicales; family Nanopelagicaceae; genus Planktophila. The sequence goes on from CAYGHJ010000096.1 coordinate 3,130, forward strand.
CATTTACAGCGGGGCAAAGCACGAGGCCACATGTTGTTTTGGTCGGCGGTGGAGTAGGAATCACTCCAGTGCGAGCTTTAATCGACGAGTTTAATGGTGGAGTTCAAATGGATCTGATTTATCGCGCGTCAAGGCAGGAAGATGTAGTTCTTCGCGAGGAGTTGGATTACTTAGCCTTTCATAGTGGGGGATCTTTTCGTGTTCACTACTTGATTGGCTCTCGCACAGAGCATCCAATGGATGCTGATTCACTAACCGCCTTGGTACCTCAGTTCGCCGATTCAGATATATACATCTGTGGACCGCAAGCTTTAGTGAGTGCAGTGCGAAAGGCTGCAGAGGATTCTGGTGTGCCAAAGAACCGTTTCCACGATGAATCCTTCTCCTTTAGTTAATAGCGGCTCCCACCGAGCCTGAGAGGTAGCGGCAGAAAGCCGCAGATGTGTCTACAGTGGTATTCAGAAAATTCACAGGTTAAAGCGATTTAGTACGGCATATCGAATCAGACTGGTCGGAGCAGAGAGTTTACGAAAGGGTGGGCCCATGAAGCGCGGATTATTAATCGTAGGAGGGACACTGGGCAGCCTCGGCGCAGTAATGTCTATTACGCCACCGCAGTTTTCAACCACCGATTCCATCTCTATGGCCGGCTTAGAAGCGATCGATACCGGCGCAGTTGCAGCGACGCCAATAACCTCGGCCTCGCCATCGAG
>CAYGHJ010000097.1:0-3658 GCA_964349605.1 uncultured Candidatus Planktophila sp.
CCGCCTATCAAAGATGGTTTCTACTATGACTTTGAACCAGAGGCGAGTTTTAACCCAGATGATTTAATAAAGATCGAAGCGGCGATGCGCAAAATTGTCAAAGAGGGTCAACGTTTTAGGCGGCGAGTAGTTACCGAAAACGAAGCGCTTACAGAGCTTGCTCACGAACCCTATAAATGCGAACTTATAGGAATTAAAGGCCCTGCAGGGGAGGAGGCAAGCGTAGAAGTCGGTGGCTCCGAATTAACGATCTATGACAACTTAGGCCGAGATGGTAATCCGCTCTGGAGTGATCTCTGCCGTGGCCCACACTTAGCATCAACAAAGTTAATTCCTGCATTTAAGTTAATGCGAAGCGCTGCGGCATATTGGCGCGGTTCGGAAAAAAATCCTATGTTGCAACGAATTTACGGAACAGCTTGGCCATCACAGGATGAGCTCAACGCTTACTTAGAGCTTTTAGCTGAGGCGGAAAAACGCGATCACAGACGGCTTGGAACTGAGTTAGATCTCTTTTCATTTCCCGAAGAGATTGGCTCTGGTTTAGCGGTATTTCATCCTAAGGGCGGAATCATCCGCAAAGTGATGGAGGACTACTCTCGCAAGCGTCATGAGGATGAGGGATATGAGTTTGTTTACTCACCTCATTTAACTAAGGCCGCACTCTTTGAAACATCGGGGCACCTGGAATGGTATGCCGAGGGTATGTACCCACCAATGACTTTAGATGAAGAGCTTCATGCCGATGGCACAATTAAACGTGCAGGTCAGCAGTATTACATGAAGCCAATGAACTGCCCATTTCACAACCTGATTTATCGCGCACGTGGTCGCTCGTATCGCGAACTTCCGTTGCGCCTCTTTGAATTCGGTACGGTCTACCGCCATGAAAAATCTGGTGTCGTACATGGATTAACCCGTGCACGTGGATTTACCCAAGATGATGCCCATATTTACTGCACTAAAGATCAGATGGTTGGGGAACTTGATTCGCTTTTAACTTTTGTTCTTAACTTACTTCGCGATTATGGCCTCAATGATTTTTATCTAGAGCTCTCTACACGAAATCCCGATAAATCAGTTGGCGACGATAGCGATTGGTTCGAAGCAACCGAGGCACTTCGTGCCGCCGCAGCTGCTCAAAGGCTTGAACTTGTATTAGATGAGGGCGGAGCGGCTTTTTACGGACCAAAGATTTCGGTGCAAGCAAAAGATGCAATCGGCCGAACTTGGCAGATGTCGACTATCCAAGTTGATTTCCAACTACCTCAGCGCTTTGAGCTTGAATACGCCGCAGCTGATGGCACCCGCCAACGTCCAGTGATGATCCACCGTGCACTTTTTGGCTCCATTGAACGGTTTTTTGGGGTCTTAACCGAACATTATGCGGGAGCATTTCCACCTTGGCTAGCACCTGTCCAAGCCATAGGAATCCCGGTGGCCGATACCTTTGCCGATTATTTAGCCGATGTAATGTCGGCAATGCGCGCAGCTGGAATTCGCACTGAACTCGACAACTCCCATGATCGCATGCAAAAGAAAGTTCGTAATGCCCAATTACAAAAAATACCCTTCATGGTGATTGCAGGTGAAGAAGATCAAGCAGCCGGCGCCGTCTCATTTAGATATCGAAATGGGGAGCAGAAAAATGGGATTCCAGTTGCCGATGCAATTGCTGAAATCAAAAAAATAATCGAAGATCGCACACAGGTGTAATCGTGACCAGTGGCCTAGGAATTCCAGATGGTTGGGCACGTTTGTGGGCTCCACATCGACTTGATTATCTGCGCGGTGAAAATCGTCCATTAGAGGGCAATGGAGTGGAGTGCCCTTTCTGCCGGATTCCAACTTTAAGTGATGAAGAGGGTCTCATTGTTCATCGCGGGGAAACTGCCTACGTTGTAATGAATCTTTATCCATACAACCCGGGCCACCTTTTAATTTGTGCTTATCGCCATGTCGGCGATCTAACGGATTTAACTAACACAGAACGCAATGAGATTTCAGCTCTTACTGCGCATGCAATGAGAACGGTGCGCTTAGTTTCTGCACCAGGTGGCTTTAATCTCGGCATGAATCAAGGCGCAATATCTGGAGCCGGAGTGGCCGATCATATTCATCAGCATCTTGTTCCACGGTGGAGCGGGGACGCGAACTTCATGCCGATAATTGGGCATACAAAAGTTATCCCGCAGCTTTTGAGCCTTACTCGCGATGAAATCGCAGCTGCGTGGTGATTACACGTTGAGTTGTTGTAAGTAATTTTTCACAATATCTACACCAAGAGTTTTTTCAATCCAAATCGGAATAGCTGGAAATAAAACTCCGGCAGCAAATGCGCCTTCGCCCAATGAGGAAGTGAGTTCGAGGTACTCATCGCGAAACTCTTGCACCAATACCTCATGTTCAGGATCGCATGGGCGTTGCGTTGGTGGCACTGTGTTGTAATCGAGGATCTGCATCGTTTCTAATGAGATCAGTGCGCAAGGCAAACCTGCCTCATCATGTAAAACTAAATATGGTGTAGCCATAAGATCAAAGACGCGGTTAGCCACCATGACGGCATCATCGAAATCAGCCTCCTGGTTTTCTAGATGTGTCACAACGAGAATTCGTGGAGTCTGAAACTCGTCATATGCCGACCAGATATCGATTGTCGCCTGGTCTATTCCCATGGACGGGTTTACGGCAAATATTGCACAGTCGACCTCTGCCTCGGCGACGTGGGAGACATGCGCATTCAGCGCTGCGGCAACAGATGCTGGGTCGGCGCTCTCATGGCCGTACACGGCGATGGACAGGGATGATGCAGTGGAATTCACCTGCTCAGCCTACGATGGGAGGTGATGATAAGTCGCATTTTTAAACCAGCGGTTACGAGATTCATAACACCCGTAGCCAGGTTCGCCCTTCGAATCGGCATCACACCCAATGGGGTTACCTTCATCGGGGCGTTCGGTGTAGTTGGATCGTCGCTCTATTTCTATCCGCGAGGTCAATTTTTCCTCGGAACTGCCATCATTTTTATCTTTGCTCTTAGCGATCTCTTCGATGGAACCATGGCGAGAATTTCTCAGGTAGGTGCAAGTCGTTGGGGTGGTTTTTTAGATTCAACGATAGATCGAATAACAGACTCTGCAATTTTGATAGGTTTATCAATATATTTAATCGATAGAAATGATCGATTGGCCGGTGTGGTCATAGTTTCTTTAGTTTCAGGTTTGCTTGTTCCATATATTCGAGCTAAGGCCGAGATTTTCTCAATCTCATGTTCTGGTGGAATCGCTGAACGAACTGAGCGTTTAGCGTTCTCAATGTTGTCAATCGCCTTCGATGGTCTTGGTGTTCCATATGTTTTAGCTGGTGGAATGTGGCTTTTGGCGCTTCTTGGTTTAGTGACAGTACTACAGCGAATGCTCATCGTTAAAAGAGCGTTTGCATAAATGTTACAAACACTCACTGCATGGGGCTATTTTGCCGCTTGGCGTATTTTACGTTGGCTGCCTGAAGGCTTTGTTTACAGAGCGGCATATCGAATCGCAGATTTACTTACAAAGAGAAATGGTCCAAACGTTGTACGTTTCAAATCAAATCTCGCACGTACACAACCAAACATGACGGCCTTGGATTTAGATTTGCTGGTGTACAAGGCGATGCG
>CAYGHJ010000098.1:0-3651 GCA_964349605.1 uncultured Candidatus Planktophila sp.
AGTTGTACCCCAACCCAAAATTAAGATTTGAGTTGAGGTAATCGTTGAAACTGCAATGTCAGAGGAGAAGAATAAAAAACCACCAAATAAAATTATTCCAACAATATTATTTGCAATCGGAGCCCACATAAGTGGACCGAAAGAGCCTCGAGCATTTGCAACCTGTCCAAGCATGGTGAAGAGACCAAGGAAAAAAATTTGCGGTAAACAGTAACGGGTGAATGCAATCGCAATTTCTTTTTCGCTTTCAAAGCCCGGAGTAAAGAATTCAGGGGCATACAAACGTACAAGAGCTGGCGCAAAATAAACTCCAACCACAACTAACACCATTAAAATGAGTGAAATAGTGGTAATTAAGCGAGAAGCAAAACCGTCTCCACCATCTTCATGATCAAATGAGCGAACTAATTGAGGAATAAATATCGCCGTAAGCGCTCCACCGACAAGTAAATTGTAAAGAATATTTGGCATGGTATTTGCCACGTTGTACGTGTCAGCCAATAATGCCGTGCCTAGTACTGCCACAATTAATATTCCTCGAATGAAGCCAGTAATTCGAGAAATAATTGTTCCAAGCGCCATGATTCCAGAGGCTCGAAATAGCTCGTTAGATTTCACTCTGTCGCCCCCTCTTGATTCGACGCACGCTTTGAGCAATTGCTGCCAACAAGAGAAGTATTGCCGCTCCAGTCGCGAGCCAGGTTACCCGCGAATCAATAACCGTCGCATTAAGGGCTAAAACCGTTGAAGGCACCACGCTTTTTCCGAGAGCATCTGTAATTTGGGCAAGAACTTGCGTTTGGCCAGGTGCAATTACAAAGGCGTTAAGCTCCAATTGGAGTTTTGAGAGAGCTGGCAGCACCACTCCCGTGAAGCTATCAACAATAATTCGCGCATTTCCTGCCACCATGCTTATATTCACGGTGACTTCAACTGGAAAATCATTGATTACAGTTACTGGAATGGAGCTCATCTCAGTTGTGAGTTGGTATTTACCTGGAACTATCCGAAGTTTTTGAACTTCCGCATCAACTGCAGAACGAGCGTTAAGTGAAAGCGCAGTTCGCTCTTTAAAATTGAGGGATGGAGATAATAATCGTGCCAAACTCATTCGCAATCGTACAAGATCAGGCGAGGTGACTACCTTTGATAAAAGAGTTAAATCCTTTCGTGTATCACGGTAGTTTCTACTCAAGTCACCATTCAGTTTTGCCCTCCCAGTGTTCCAGTGTTGGTTTGGTTCACTGCGGACGGCACGCCCTAAAGCTAATTCCAAATCAGTTTTCCCATAGGCAAAATATGCTCTTAATTCACTGGGGGCTAAGCGTTTAGCAAGTGCCACATCTGGATTTCCATATGCTAAAGCAATAACATCATTATTAGTCGTAATTTCCTTTAATTGAGCTAACCACGAGATGGCGATCTCCTTGCCACTTGGAGTAGCGCCTCCAACAAGAATGTAATCACCTGTCATTGCTATAACTTCATCAATCAAAGCGGAATCAATCGCCCAGATTTTTGATTTCTGAAAAGGTGTAAATACTAACTGACCCAACTTCCCAGACGGAGTTAGTTCTTGAGCTAAGTCATCATTTACAAACTCTCCAGTGAAATTTTGATGCACGGTGCTCGATATACGAACAACAGAATTTTCAGCCGAGGCGAAAGGTAAAGTTATGAAAAGAAAGAAAATTGAAAGTGATACAGATATTAATTTCCTCATATTTTTAACTCGCCACTGCGGGCAATTAATTTCTTTTCATCGGGATAAGCGAGGCGTTCAATGATTTCTCCTAATGGAAACCATGAGACCTCATCAACTTCACTCTCTTGTGGCATTAACACGCCACCAACTTCTGTGAATAAGAAGTGATGAACTGTTTTATGAATTCTCTTACCACCGGCCATAAACCAAAAATCAATAACCCCTAAAGGTCTAGAAATTGTTGAGGTTATTCCTGTCTCCTCTGCAACCTCACGGATCGCAGCCTCTTCAGGGGTTTCACCTTCTTCGATATGCCCCTTTGGAAGAGACCACAAAAGTCGAGTACCACTGGCATCTTTATGATCAATTCGACCAATGAGAAGCCCTTGCTCTCCAGTTGAATCGATTACCAATCCACCTGCACTGACTTCATCTACACGTTTGGCGTAATGGCGTTTAACGGCAGGCTTTACCGAAGTTGAGGCAGAAGGTTTTTGAGGAGTTTGGGGGCCGCGGTTAGCGGAGCGCTTCCGCTTCCGCTTCTTCTTAATGCCTTCGCTGCCCGCACCAGGTGCCGGGTTCATGGAGCAAGAGTACTGCTCTAACCTTACTTATTGTGACTAGTGCATTGGGGGCCGCGGGCGAGTTAGCGATCCGTTCTCTCGTGGAACGCGCCCCACTAGCAAGCTCTTTAGCTCAGGCCTTTAAAGATAAAGGTTTCAGATTGGCACTAGTCGGCGGCTCAGTACGAGATGCGATTTTAGGGCGGCTCGGAAATGATTTAGATTTTACAACAAATGCTCTACCGCAACAATCAAAAAGGATTTTACAAGGATGGGCAGAAAACGTTTGGGAAACCGGAATCGCTTTTGGAACCGTTGCTGGAAAACGTGCAGACACAACAGTTGAAGTCACGACATATCGCAGTGAAAACTACGACTTAGATTCTCGTAATCCCCAAGTCGAATACGGTAAAGATATTCTTGGGGACTTATCTAGACGTGATTTCACGGTTAACTCAATGGCTTTAGAGCTAACTGGCGAAGCCCCACAATTTCTTGATCCATTTAACGGATTACAAGATTTAGCAAGAAAGTTATTGCGAACACCATCTAGACCAAGTGATTCATTCAACGATGACCCATTGCGTATGATGCGTGCAGCACGATTTGCTAGTCAATTAGGTTTCGACATTGACCCCGAAGTTTTAGAAGCGATGAAAAACCTAGCCCCACGCATTTCGATAGTTTCTGCCGAGCGAATACGTGATGAGTTCATAAAAATTTTAATGTCTGAAAAACCGCGAATCGGTATTACAATTTTAGTAGACACAGGATTAGCTGATCTAGTAATACCTGAAATTCCGAAGTTACGGTTAGAAGTTGATGAGCACCATCACCACAAAGACGTGTACGAGCACTCCATTACAGTATTGGAGCAGGCCATCACACAAGAGGATCGCCTTCAGGGACCTAACTTAGTAATTCGTTTAGCTGCGCTCTTACATGACATAGGTAAACCTAAGACACGTAGCTTCATCGAGGGCGGCGGTGTCTCATTTCACCATCATGAAGTTGTGGGTGCGCGATTAGCCAAGAAAAGATTGCAAGAACTTCGATTTGATGGCAACACTATTGATGCCGTTGAAACTTTAACCGCACTTCATTTACGTTTTCATGGCTACGGAGATGGGGAGTGGACCGACTCCGCGGTGCGCAGATATGTACGCGATGCCGGAGATCTATTAGTACATTTGCACGTACTCACTCGTGCAGATTGCACGACTCGAAATAGAACTAAAGCAATACGACTCTCAGGCATATATGACTCGCTTGAGGCACGTATCGATATTTTGATGGAGCAAGAAGAGTTGTCAAAGATTCGCCCGGACTTAGATGGTGCTCAAGTAATGGAGATTCTTAAACTAAAACCTTCGCGAGAAGTCG
>CAYGHJ010000099.1:0-3559 GCA_964349605.1 uncultured Candidatus Planktophila sp.
CTCTCGCGCCAGAGTTCGAACAATCGCCTCGTTACCGCTCAGTGACGCGAAACTTACAAGATAGACGAAAATTGGAATAAAGAGGGGGATTGCAAGAACTACGAACTCAACAATCGCGCTTCCCTTTTCATCATTGACGAATTTTCTTATGAGAAGTCGGAGATGGGTTGTGCGAGTAAGAGTCCGTTCTGGATTAGCCTGTTCTGGATTAGCGAGCCGCCACTCTTTATTCAATTGTTTGGCTCCATTATCGCTGCACCCTTTACGTCGGTTGTTGGTGCGCCACCCATTAGGGCGATAAGTCCAGGAACCAATTGCGGCAATCCTGTTCTCCTGTGCGAAATTAGTACTCTGATGTGTGCAAATGGATCAGGTGAGTTGAGCTCAATTACTTCATCCGTTGAGTAAATCTCGCCGGAAATTGCACGCCGAGATGCATCGCCCTGCGCGATGGCAAAATCACTATTACGCAAGTTTGTGGCGATTATCAGCTCCATACAAATCAGAAAGAGAATTAGTAATGGGATTAGAACCAGGGAACTTTCTACATTTCCATTCTCGAGACGTAGAAGTGCCATAGCACTAGAAGTTTTTCGTCGCATGAAATTCTCTAACCGCTTTAAAATATCGCGCACGTTGACAGCTTTAGCGAATTCCATTCATTGCATCAAGCGAATTTTTTAATATCGCAGTTAAACGAGGTGCTGCAATTGTCCAGATTGCTGTCACTAACCCAGTGGTCATTAACACTACGAGCACCCATCCCGGGACATCCCCGCGCTCATCGCGCAGACGAGCATAGAAGTTTTTATGCGCACGAGTTAATCCATCTCTTAGAGATATCTCTGCAGTCACAAGTTTTGTAAGTAATCCGTTCATTGCTCCTCCTAAAATGTTGGTGAAATTGCGTGCAAGTCTTCTACTTCTGGTCCATGCGAAATTTGAAAAAGGTCGGCGTTGTGTATATCTGCTGAATCAAGAACTATTACTTCACCGGAAAACTCCGAATCCGCCCGTCTCCACACACATTCACATCGAGGATGTCGTGAAAAACTGTTCAACTTCGGAGTTAAAGGTTCAAGGTAGTTCACCTGAATTTGCGCACCAATCAAAGATGACGCCCCGGTATCGATGAAACGCAGCACGGTGTGTGCGGCGATTGCAGCTAACTGGTGGGCAATTGCAATGGGTAGTTCATCACTTGTTCCTTGCGTCGCGATTAACTCTCTTTGAAATCTACCGTTTCTCTCTTCCGTTCCAAGCGTTAAACAATGTATGCAGGGAGTCATGCCTGGCCTTACGAGCGGTCCGCATGTTGCAACTCCGCCTGCTATTTTTCCGACAAAGAGGTGATCCTGGGTGTCGTGGGTTAAATGTTCAATCAGCTCAGGTTCGTAGTTACCGACGATAATTCGAAGGTTGCGTTCGGGGATTAACTCGACCACTGGTTTATGAATGGAGCCTCGGTGTGATGCGACTGGAAATAGTGACCACTCACGGGATAGCTCTTCGAGGCGGCCTCGAAAATTCAAACCGATATCGCTAGTGCGGAGCGCTCCCGTGCCTAAATCGCTGTCACTAATTGTTGGATGTTGTTGTGTTGACGTAAGAGCCATTCGAGTATTTGTTACACCACTTGCCAGCAAAATTGAACAAATGAGTGTCGCAGTACGCGAACTTCCGAATATTTCAACTCCAAAGTTTTGGCGATTGGATAGCAAGGCTACGCCACCGTCATTGACTCCGACAACCCATGTTGCTTGACTGAGTTCAGGAGCTAATCTTTTTTGAAGTTGGCTAAATGCTGCATCTAAACTTTGATCCTGAGTATGGGCCGAGCGTGATGCAATGGTTGACTGAAAACGATTGTGAAGTGTGATTTTATTTCGAACTGTGTCAATGAAATTTGCGTCTTTAAGTTCGGTGAGGACTCGATCAATCACCTCAATTGGCGCTGAAAGAACGGTGCTGATCTCTTCAGGTGTTTGAAGTCCATTGAGTTGAGAGATAATTGCCCGGGCCCCGCAATGAAAGATTTCAATTGCGTGGTGTGAAGTTGCTACGTGCATCGACTCTTCTTCTGGTATTGCTACTCGACTAATATAAACACCATTTTTTAGGCGGGGATACGAATTGTGGTGTGCTGAAATTTTTTCAGGGGTTTGGGCTTCTGTCTCTGTGGTGGTCATGGATGCAATAGTTCACCGGATGGTGGCTATCGAAATTTCCTCCACCGTTCTCTGTGGGATACATCCCACATTAGCTACTCAGAGTTTATTTCTTATCGCTTAGCGCTTCATTGTGAGTGCGACAAGAAAAAACCCCAACTCACATCTGAGTCAGGGCATTCCTTACTGCTAGACGCTCAGCACACCGCACGTGCGGCTCGAGGTGAGCGAAATTTAATTACTAGGCTTTTTTAAGGAAAGTGCTGATCTTGGTGCCGCAGACTGGGCAGACACCTTTAGCTGTTCGGCGACCTGAGTCACTTACGCTAATGGTTCCTTCGAAGTCATGCTTTTCTTTGCACTTCACGCAGTAAGCAGTTCCTTTATACGTCTCTGCCATTCTCTTCCTCCACTCCACGCTTGCAACCCGTAGGGTGCTCCCCGTATGGGGCAGGCGTTATTAAGCATGACGATACCCCTGAGTGCGCGGAATTACGCCTATCTGAGCCTATTTTTTTAGAAGTTTCTTCAGCTCTTCCGGTAGGGCGAGCGCTGTTTCGGCCGCCTCATAGCCATCTAAATATGCAGTTGCGACGTCGGCATAGCGAAATCTTCCCAAGATCGCTTTAAATTCATCACCGTGGTCGCTAATCTCTAAGTGGATCGCCTCGTGAAAGAGAACATAGTCGAGGGCATGGGCTGGAGCACCTTTGAGGCGGTCAGAGATGCGAATCCTTCTATCTACGCTGGTACAGGAGCCCCAGCGCTCACGCATCGCTCGCCAGTTCACATCTGAAGGGCGAATCGTGATTTCGGGGGCGAACTCCCGCAAAAGTTGGTCGATTCGATCTGCAAGGGCGCTCTCGCTCATGGTGTTTGCCGCCTCTCGGGCTCGGATTTTGGCCACCATTTCGGGAACCATTGCCCGTTCATCGGCCCGACTCATGCGAGCTGGAATAGAGACCACAATTCGGCCACCTGCCCGATAGGCAGAAATGTTCTTTTTCCTGCGCGTTGAGCGAATCACCACAATCTCGCCCTCATTAATTCCGGGCAAAGTGGCATCTTGATCTAAATCCGCACCAGATTCGGGCTCTAGATCATCTAAAAAACTATCAAAGCTCATTGGCTGAAGGTATCCCCTCGCTAGCCAAAGCATGAGAAAGCTCAACTACGTGTTGAGAGATTTTAATTTCTCCTACAAGCCTCTGCGGTGGTTAAGCACCTACATGATGAAAAACCGATTTGTCAACGCCTTTATCAGTTGATTCTCAGGCCGATTTTGTTTACTTTACAACTACGAACTCCTCGGATAACTGTTCTATATCAGCAAGGGGAAGGCTGATACAGAATGAGCGCCCGGGGAGTTCGCTTTTATTTGCTGCGCTTTA
>CAYGHJ010000100.1:0-3466 GCA_964349605.1 uncultured Candidatus Planktophila sp.
GCAGGCACGCCTACAATCTCTGCGATCTCTTTATATGAAAAACCTTCAACATCGGCTAAATACACTGCAATTCGAAACTCTTCAGGGATTTCATTGAGTGCCCGTTTGATATCACTGTCAGGAAGATTTTCAAGAGCTTCAACTTCAGCAGATTTTCCGAGGTTACTGGAGTGCGATGCTGCATCGGCCAGCTGCCAATCTTCAATCTCCCCGCCAGAAATCTGTGGACGTCGCTGATCTTTACGATACGTATTAATGAAAGTCGTAGTTAATACACGGTAGAGCCAGGCTTTCAAGTTTGTACCAGGTTCAAATTGGTGGAATGAAGCAAAGGCCTTGAGGTAGGTATCTTGGACTAAATCTTTAGCATCGTGCGGGTTTTTTGTGTAGCGAAGAGCTGCGGCATATAACTGGTTTGTAAAGACAAGGGCGTCACGCTCAAAGCGGATAGCACGATCCGCCGAGCTCTCTTTTACTAAATCAGTTGATGTCATCGCGGCAAAAGGCTATCGTTAAAAGAGGGTTTCTGGCTCTCCCAATTCGATGCCAGTCGTAAGTTCTTGGGAATTTCTAGCAACTGAGTTAACTGCGCTAGATACCGGACGGGCTACAACAATTGCGGCGGGGGATTCAACGATCATCAGCGCTTTGAGGTTTTCAATAGAATTATTTTTTGGGTCCAGCCATTTATTCCAACGATCATGAGGTATAAATACGGGCATCCGACTGTGAATTTCAGCCAGTTCACCCTGGGCCTGTTGCGTAATGATTGAGGCGCTTTGAATTAACTCGCCGTTAGGTGCTCTCCAACTACTCCAAATCCCAGCTACAGGTAACTGTTTCCCATTTCGCGCCGTGATAAAGAAGGGCTGCTTTGGTGCAAATTTTCCTAAGGCGCTCGCCCACTCATAGTATCCCTCGGCGGGGATTAGGCATCGCGTAGATTTAAATGCCGCACGAAAAGTTGGCTTCTCATGAATCGATTCACTGCGTGCATTTATAGCTCGCGACTGCGAGATCTTTGCCTCATTGAGTTCACTGAGCCACGGTGCAATTAATCCCCACGAAACCGTTGCCAGCGAATTCTTTGTGAAATCACTTGAATCTGCACGAACGATATAAATTGGATTTGTCGGTGCAATATTCCAATTCGCTGGCAGGGATTGTTGTGGTGAGCTACCCGTAACTTCAAACTGCTCCATAAGCTCACGCATATCAGCAGATTGCGCATATCGGCCACACATATGGAAAGGATAGACTTAATCAATGAATCTTAACGACGCCCACTGGCCAGCGATTTTTCGCGGAACAAAACCAGTCGATATTTCTGTCGTTATCCCAGGATCTAAATCCGTTACAAATCGCGCCTTAATCTTGGCGGCTCAAGCCAATAGCCCTTCAACGTTGCGACGCCCATTAGTTTCTCGAGACAGCGAGCTCATGGTACAAGGCTTACAGGCTCTTGGAATTGGAATCGTAGAGCGCGATGAGATTGTAAATGGATCACCTGAGTATCAATTAACCCTTACTCCTGCGGTAATGAGCGGTCCAACTAGAATCGATGTTGGAAATGCCGGAACGGTAATGCGTTTTTTACCTCCACTGGCAGCGCTAGCAACCGGTGAAATCTCCTTTGACGGTGATTCACGTGCCTATGAGCGACCACTTGCTCCGCTTATTAAAGCCCTTGAACAACTCGGTGTTTCAATTGAACACGAGGGCCGATATAGCTTGCCGCTTACACTTCACGGCACTGGCACAGTCCGAGGCGGGGAAGTCACAATTGATGCAAGTGCATCTAGTCAGTTCCTATCTGCGTTGTTATTAGTCGCACCGAGTTTTACCGATGGAATTACAGTGACACATAAAGGCGACACACTTCCGTCGATGCCTCATATCGAAATGAGCGTTGCGATGTTACGTGATTTTGGTGCAACGGTTGTTGTTGATGCGGATGCTAAGAGTTGGAGAGTTTTGCCTGGAGCACTTCAGGGTTGCGAATTAGTAGTAGAGCCCGATCTTTCAAACGCTGCACCTTTTCTCTCAATAGCAATGGTGTGTGGTGGAAGCATCACAATTGCAGATTGGCCCGCAAAAACCACACAGCCTGGGGATCAACTACGCGAGATTCTCTCTCGAATGGGCGCGCAGGTTTCGATGAATGAGGCAGGTTTAACGTTGACAGGCACTGGAGTTATTCATGGAATCGATATTGATTTACACGATGTAGGCGAACTCACGCCTTCGATTGCTGCTCTGGCTGTATTTGCAGACTCACCATCATATCTTCGGGGGATTGGTCACCTGCGTTTGCATGAAACTGATCGCTTGTCAGCACTTACACGAGAGATTAATGCTTTAGGTGGCAACGTTGAAGAAAATACAGACTCACTTCATATAACTCCTGCACCTTTGCACGGTGGTATTTTTCATACATATGACGACCATCGATTAGCAACGGCCGGGGCGGTCATTGGCTTAAAGGTGCCTGGAATTGAAGTTGAAAACATTGCAACTACTGGCAAAACACTGCCAGATTTTTCAGGATTATGGAGTTCGCTCCTTACATGAGAGTGCTAGAGGCAAGTCAATGAGTCCACGCGAATATGACGAGTCCGATGTTCGTATTAGACCAGCGCGCAGTAGTCGCCCGCGCAGCAAAGATCGTCCGACCCATAGTGATGCAATAACTGCATTGGTTACAACGGTTGATAGAGGTCGGCAGACATGCATCACAGATAATGGATTAGTTATTACAGCTATGCGTGCTCGCGAACTTGGCCCGAAGTCTGTGGTAGTCGGTGATCTAGTTTCTATCGTTGGTGATGTGAGTGGAAGTCAAGGATCTTTGGCACGCATTGTTGGCGTTCAAGAAAGGCGAAACTCACTTAGCCGTACCGTCGATGATTCAGCGCAAGTAGAGCGAACCATTGTTGCAAATATTGATCAACTTGTAATTGTGGTCGCTGCGACAAACCCCGAACCACGTCGTGGACTCATAGATCGTTTTTTGGTTTCTGCCTTTACTGAAGGAATCACTCCGAAATTAGTAGTAACGAAGACAGATCTTGGCGTACCACCAGAGTTCTTGTCTGAGTATTCAAAGTTAGGTGTCGAGATTCTTTATATGGCGATAAAAAGTGAATCGCGTGAGCAAGATTTGAAGGCGTTACACACAATGCTCGAAGACAAAATCTCGGTTTTAGTTGGCCACTCAGGTGTGGGAAAATCAACATTAATAAATGCATTGGTCCCACAAGCCGATCGCTTAACTGGGGATGTAAATGCTGCTACTGGTCGCGGTCGACATACCTCATCTAGTGCCATCGCTCTTCCGCTTGCCGATAGCGATGGCTGGATAATCGATACCCCTGGAATCCGAGCCTTTGGTCTATCGCATATTGATACACGTCGAATCGTCGATGCCTTTACCGATTTATCTGAAGTTGCCGCAAATTGTCTATCT
>CAYGHJ010000101.1:0-3449 GCA_964349605.1 uncultured Candidatus Planktophila sp.
GTTTGTCCGACTAATTCAACAACTCGACGACCAGTATCTCCTGGAACAGAGATAACGATCTGACGATTAGTTCCACTTCCCTGCGCTGCAACTTCGGATTCAGCTACACCGAGTGAGTTAACGCGTTGGCGAATAATAGATACGGCTTGATCGATCGCCTCACTCGTAACTTTCCCACTATCGCCAGGGGCTATGCGCGGTTGGAGCGTCACTGATGTTCCGCCTCGAAGATCTAGACCAAGACGTACAGAGGTTGCGCCTTGAACAAAGGCAATTCCAGCCATGGCCACGAGAACCAGGCCAAGGATGGCCAACGAACGGCTCGGGCGCTTGGCCGTCTTTACGGGTTTAATAGTTGAGGACATAGAGGCAGAGTCTAGGCATCAATTGCAGGTGTGTCGAAAAGAGAGGCGAGTTGGGCAGGTGGTGTTCGTCCTATATGGGCAAAACCCATCACAGTAGCCACTCTGCCGCGCGGAGTCCTGGCCATAAAACCATTTCTTACTAAGAAGGGCTCAGCCACAGATTCAACGGTTTCCACCTCTTCACCGACAGCTATTGCCAGCGTCGATAGCCCGACAGGGCCGCCATTAAAACGCTCTATTAAAGCGGTAAGAACTCCTCGGTCTAAGCGATCTAGACCTGCAGCATCTACTTCGTAGATTTCAAGTGCGGCGCAAGTATCTTCAATGTCAATAAGTGAACTTCCCCTGACCTGGCCATAATCTCGAACGCGACGAAGAAGGCGATTAGCAATTCTAGGAGTTCCACGAGAGCGGGAAGAGATTTCGACGATTGCATCCTGTGCAATTTTAATATCAAGTAAATGTGCACTCCTGCTAATTACTTGCGCTAACTCGCTATCGCTGTAAAAATCTAAATGCGCAGTAAAGCCAAAGCGATCGCGCAAAGGACTGGTTAATAAACCGCTTCGAGTAGTTGCTCCGACTAAAGTGAAATGTGGAAGCGAGAGAGGGATTGCTGTAGCACCAGGACCCTTACCGACAACAACATCTACTCTAAAATCCTCCATCGCCAAATACAGAAGCTCTTCGGCCGGACGCGGTAATCGATGTATCTCATCGAGAAATAAAATTTCACCCTCAACTAATGAGGAAAGGATCGCAGCAAGATCTCCAGCATGCGTAATCGCCGGTCCACTAGTAATTCGAATTGGCGCCGACATTTCGCTGGCCAGAATTAGAGCTAACGTTGTTTTTCCTAAACCCGGTGGCCCCGATAGCAAAATGTGATCGGCAGGAGAGCCGCGATGGCGCGCTGCGGTAAGAAGAACATCTATCTGCTCACGCACTCGATGCTGTCCAATGAACTCCTTTAAGTTGGCTGGGCGAAGTGCCGCTTCAACGGCTGATTCTTCGCCCTTAATACTTGAGCCCACTAAACGATCCTCACTCACGTGAAATCTTTCCATGTGCCAATGTATCTTTGAGTAAATCGCCCAAAGCAATGTTTTTTGGCTCCACGCCCTGACTTGCTAATCTAGAAACTAAAGCAGTGATCGCTGCATCGGAATCTCTAGGTGAAAAACCAAGTGTGATCAGTGCGCCAGCTAAATCCTCACGCCATGCCGGAAGATGCGTGGAGAAACCTGCGCTGCTACTGAGTGAAGTTAACTTTCCTTTAAGCTCAAGAATTAATCTCTGCGCTCCTTTTTTCCCGATGCCAGGAACGCTTTCGATTGATGCCACATCATCGTTTGCTATTGCCCGACCTAAATCCTCTGGTGTTAGCGCTCCTAGAATGGATAGCGCCACTTTCGGACCGATGCCAGAAACTGTTTGAACTAGTTCAAATATCGTGCGTGCCTCATCGTTTGTAAATCCAAATAGCGTTAGGGAGTCTTCGCGCACCACTAACGTTGTATAGAGAAGGAGTTGAGAGCCAATACTGACTTCAGCTGCTGTACGGGCGTTAACTAAAATGCTTAAACCCACTCCCCCAACTTCAACGATTAGGCGGTCACTGTGGACGGCGCGAACAACTCCATTTACCGTAGAAATCATTTATGCACGCAGTTTTCTAAGTCGAGCTTGCTCAATCGATACTGCCGATGCAATCTTTGCCGTTGCTCCGCCCCGCCAAATATGACAGATTGCAAGGGCTAGTGCATCAGTGGCATCAACCGGCTTTGGGATCTCATTTAAGTTTAAAAGTTTGGCAACCATTTGTGCAACTTGCTCTTTATTAGCACGACCTGAACCAGTCACCGAAGCTTTAACTTCGCTAGGCGTATGCATCATGACTGGAATCCCAGATTTTGCAGCAATTAATAAAGCCACACCGGCGGCTTGAGCCGTGCCCATGACGGTGCGAACATTATGTTGGGCAAAGACGCGCTCGACCGCGATGAAATCTGGGTTCCATAAAGAGATCCATTCATTAATTGATGTATCTAATTCAAGAAGTCGCGATTCAAGTGCGAGAGTGGAGGGAGTTAAAATCACACCGACACCAATCATTGTAAGAGGTCGGCCAACAGCGCCCTCGACTATTCCAATACCGCAGCGCGTTAGACCTGGGTCAATTCCGAGAACTCGCATCGCACCACCCTAACTACCCCACGTTATATAAGAGTTCTAGCCTAGAGTTTTACCCACTTCATTACTCAAGGCTCGCCATGACCTCATCACTTACATCAAAATTGCTAAAGACATTTTGTACATCATCGAGCTCTTCGATGGCATCGATGAGTTCAAATACCCTCTTTGCGTTATCGGCATCGAGTTCAATCTGCAATGAAGGCAGAAAAGAGGAGTCTGCCGATTCATAGTCAATTCCTGCGACTTGGAGTGCGGTGCGCACTGGAACTAACTCACTTGGCTCACTTACCACTTCGAAGGCTGTACCTAAATCATTGACCTCTTCGGCTCCAGCATCGAGAACCGCTTCAAGGATTGAGTCTTCAGTAAGGCCACCAGTTTTATTTACTATTATTACGCCCTTGCGATTAAACAAATATGCAACCGATCCTGGGTCGGCCATAGTGCCACCATTTCGTGTGACTGCAACGCGAACCTCAGAAGATGACCTATTCCGATTATCTGTAAGACACTCAATCATTATTGCAACACCACTCGGGCCATAGCCCTCATACATAATTGTTTGGTAATCCGCCGCACCGAGTTCTAGACCTGCTCCTCGTTTGACTGCACGCTCAATATTATCGGCGGGCATAGATGATTTCTTCGCCTTTGTAATTGCATCGAAGAGCGTTGGATTTCCATCAAGATCGGCGCCACCATTTCGCGCAGCCACCTCAATTGCTCGGATCTGTTTTGCAAAAACCTTTGCACGACGGCTATCGATGATTGCCTTCTTATGCTTAGTTGTCGCCCATTTGGAATGGCCAGACATTCCGTTACCCCTTTGCCCTTTTTGTAATAGTTCGAACTACTGTACCTGCTTCAACGCGCCTCGTGCCACTTCCT
>CAYGHJ010000102.1:0-3436 GCA_964349605.1 uncultured Candidatus Planktophila sp.
GGCGACCGACCTTACCCATGAGATCTGGAGTTGCAACGACTGCATCGTAATCAAGGCGGCCCTTTGCAACCTCTTCGATTAATTCGTCGCCACCAACAATGTCAGCACCCGCTGCGCGAGCAGCATCGGCCTTATCGCCGTTAGCAAATACTAAAACGCGTGCAGTCTTACCTGTGCCATGTGGCAAGTTAACTGTTGAGCGGATCGCTTGATCGGCTTTCTTTGGGTCAACGCCAAGAACCAATGCAACCTCAATAGATGCGTTGTACTTAACCGTTGATGTTTCCTTAGCAAGTGTTACTGCTTCGAGTGGGGTGTAAAGGTGATCTTTAATTACCTTGGCCGCAGCCTCGTTATATTTCTTTGAGCGCTTCATTTCTTCCTCATTCTTTCCTAGGTTGTGGTTAGCGAACCAGCGCGGTTCTCCCACATCTCTTTCTCACGATGAGAAAGAGAATTCTTTTTTTATCCGTTGGTTGTGATTCCCATTGAACGTGCTGTGCCAGCGATGATGCGTGATGCGGCATCGATATCATTTGCATTTAGGTCGTCCATCTTTACCTTTGCAATTTCAGCAACTTGAGCCATGGTGATGTTAGCGACCTTGGTCTTGTGCGGAACTGCAGAGCCCTTTTCAACGCCAGCTGCCTTCAAAATAAGACGTGATGCTGGAGGAGTTTTTAGGACGAATGTGAATGAGCGATCCTCGTAGACAGTGATCTCTACTGGAATGATCTGACCCTTTTGAGCTTCAGTTGCAGCGTTGTACGCCTTAACGAACTCCATAATGTTGACACCGTGCTGGCCAAGGGCAGGACCTACTGGTGGAGCAGGTGTTGCTGCGCCAGCCTGGATCTGCAACTTTATGAAGCCGGTTGCCTTCTTCTTTGGTGCCATTTCTTTTCCTCTTTTTTCTTATCGTTTACTAGGGTAATTAAATCTTTTGTACTTGCGCGAAAGAAAGCTCTACTGGTGTTTCGCGACCGAAGATTGAGACTAGAACTTTCAACTTCGCCTGCTCTGGCATGATCTCTGAAATCGATGCCGGAAGCGTTGCAAAAGGACCATCCATCACGGTAACTGATTCCCCTACTTGGAAATCAATTAAGCGAATATCAATTTTGTCTGATTTCTTAACTGGTCGTGGAGCCAAAATCTTTTCAACTTCATCCATATTCAACGGACTTGGATGATGTGCATTGCCAACAAAGCCAGTAACGCCAGGTGTGTTACGAACTGCCGACCATGATTCATCGGTTAGATCCATGCGAACTAAAACATAACCAGGATAGATATTGCGCTTAACCATTTTGAAAGCGCCATTCTTGAGCTCTTTAACCTCTTCTTCAGGGACTTCAATCTGGAAAATGTAATCCTCCATATTTAAAGATTGAATACGAGTTTGAAGATTGCCCTTAACTTTTTTCTCATAACCGGCATATGAGTGGACTACATACCAATCACCAAGTGCGGTGCGCAGAGTGCGACGGAATTCAGCGTTCGGATCGTTCTCATCGGATTCGATATCGCCATCTTCATCTGATGCGAGCGCGAGCTCGGATTCTGTAGACGTGGTTACATCCTCAGTAACTTCGCTTTCCGAAGCTGGGGTTGCAATCTCACTAGCAGATGCCGCAAGAGCTGCCTCGAAGGCATCTAACTTTGGAGTCTCTAAGTTTAATTCTTCAGTCATTTCTCTTCCTTATCCAAAAACCAAAAAGACAATCTTGGTTAATACAAGATCGAGAAGTGAGACAACTGCGATGATGAAAGTTACGAAGACCAATACAACGGCGGTATAGGTCGTTAACTGCTTACGAGTTGGCCAAACAACCTTGGTCAATTCATTTGTAATTTGGCGGTAGAAAAGGCCGACGCGCGCAAATAGCCCAAGCTTCTCGGCTACGTGTTCAGATGGTTCTGTCATCGTCATTTCCTTTTCTCTTCATGTACTTACTTATTACAACTTGCAGGGCAGGAGGGACTCGAACCCCCAACCGGCCGCTTTGGAGACGGCAACTCTAGCCAATTGAGCTACTGCCCTTCGCACGAAGGCATGGCAAAACCATAGGGAAAAGCAAACCCTCGTGAGCGTTGAAGTGTAGAGGCAAGGGGGGGTTCAGGTCTAACTCGCTTCGCAGATGAGGCAGACTTAGGGGCATGAGCTCACGAATTTCATCCCGAATCGCTGCCATTGCTGAATCTGCCACATTGGCCGTCGATGCCAAGGCTAAGGCCCTTAAAGCCCAAGGCCGTCCAGTTATCGGCTTTGGTGCCGGCGAGCCTGACTTTCCAACACCTGATTACATTGTGGAGGCTGCCGCTGCGGCAACCCATGTTGCCTCTAACCACCGATACACACCGACACCTGGACTGCCCGAACTACGTGATGCGATTGTGGCAAAGACAAAGCGTGACTCCAATTATGAAATCACAGCTGATCAGGTTTTAGTTACCAATGGCGGTAAGCAGGCGGTGTACCAAGCATTCGCAACAATTATTAATGACGGCGATGAGGTTTTATTGCCATCTCCATACTGGACTACTTACCCAGAGTGCATCAAGCTGGCCGGCGGAGTTGCCGTTGAGGTCTTTGCCGATGAAACTCAAAACTATTTAGTCAGCGTTGAACAGTTAGAAGTTGCACGAACACCAAAAACAAAAGCGATTTTATTTTGTTCACCATCTAATCCAACAGGCTCGGTGTATTCACCGACGCAGGTAAAGGCAATTGGAGAATGGGCGTTAAAGAATAATATCTGGGTTATCTCAGATGAGATCTACGAGCACTTACTATATGACGACGCGATCGCACCCAGCATGCCGGTTTTAGTTCCTGAGCTAGCAAACACGTGCATCATTGTGAACGGTGTTGCAAAGACTTATGCAATGACTGGCTGGCGTGTTGGTTGGATGATCGGACCTAAAGATGTAATTAAAGCTGCGACCAATCTGCAATCTCACTTGACGTCAAATGTTTCAAATGTTTCGCAACGTGCTGCAATTGCAGCGGTCAGTGGAGACTTAACTGCAGTTAAAACAATGGGTGAGGCTTTTAATCGGCGCCGTGCATTAATTGTGAGTCTGCTCAATGAGATTCCTGGATTTGTATGTCCAACACCAACTGGTGCCTTCTACGTATATCCATCTGTAAAGGGAGTGCTTGGCACCACTATCCGCGGTAAAACTCCACAGACTTCGGCGGAATTTGCAACTCTCTTACTAGAAGAAGTAGAAGTAGCAGCTGTTCCGGGTGAGGCATTTGGCCCCTCTGGATACCTACGTTTTTCATATGCAACAAGTGATGCCGATATCGTCGAGGGTATAGGTCGTATTAAAAAACTTTTGACCGAAGGTTAAATCTCAATTCCGATTAGATTTACTTCAGCTACCAAAGTGATTCCAAAACTAGTCTGCACATGATCTCTTGCGCGCT
>CAYGHJ010000103.1:0-3354 GCA_964349605.1 uncultured Candidatus Planktophila sp.
GACTTTCCCTTTACCCATTGGCCCGATCGTTCAATCTGCCAATGTCGCTCACTTACATCTTGGCTGATTGTGTATCCAAGAATGTAATCAGGAGATTGATCTGAATTTTCCAGATACAACGCGCGTTTTCCAATCACAATAGCCAGCTCAACTTCATAATCTGTCGCTGTGCTCCCAGGTGGAATTACAATCTCATCATTACCTCCGACGACTGAGTCAGGTGCCTTCATAAAGATGACTGGCTCTTTCGGAGTCTCCGCGCCGGTTTCAGCGATATGTCCTAAATAATTTAATCCAACACAAATTACCTTGGTTGGGCGATTTATTGGAGAGCCATAGCGGTGCCCGTGAATTGAGGTTCGAGGCAGAGTCGAAAGGTTGGCGGTTTTTACGCGCTCTAGAGCTCCATTTTCAAGGCTTTGACGCGACCAATCACTAATGAGAGAGTCAACATAGATCGCCTCGTCGCCTTCAATGACTACGGGTCTTTCAGCACCAACTGCACCTATACGAGCGATTCTCATCTATTTTCCTCCAGGTAGTGATCCAAGACCGGCAAGAGTCGGCAGTAGCCGTACATGCTTAGGCTCAAGCTCTTGCAGCGAATTAACTCCAAGCAATTTCATATTTCTTATCATTTGAGTTTGTAAGATAGTTAAAGCTCGTTCGACACCCTCTTGCCCTCCTGCCATTAATCCGTATAGGTAGGCCCGCCCGATATATGTGAAATCTGCACCGAGTGCAATTGCAGCCAAAATATCTGCGCCATGCATTATTCCCGTGTCAATATGAATCTCTAGATCCTTCTTTAACTCTTTTTTTACATCAACAAGTAAATGAAGTGGCACTGGAGCACGATCTAACTGTCGACCACCATGGTTAGATAAGATAATTGCATCAGCACCAAACTGTGCTGCTTTTTTAGCGTCTTCTACGGTTTGAATTCCTTTTATCGTTAACTGTCCATCCCATTGCGCGCGCACCCATGAAAGATCTTCAAATGTCATTGTTGGATCAAACATGAAATCCAAAAGTTCAGCGACTGTGCCACTCCAGTTTTTCATAGATGCGAAAGTAATTGCTGGGGTAGTGAGAAAATTAATCCACCATTCAGGACGCGGCAGGGCATCTAAAACTGTTTTAGCGCTAAGCGAGGGCGGAACAGTTAAACCATTTCGGGTATCGCGCAGACGAGCTCCGGCAACAGGAACATCGACGGTGAGGATTAAGTTTTTAACTCCGGCCGTCTGCGCCCTGCGAACGAGCTCCATACTGGCCTCGCGATCTTTCCACATATAAAGCTGGAACCAGTTCGCACCTTCTGGTGCGGCGGCAACTACATTTTCAATTGTTGTTGTACCCAGAGTTGAGAGTGTGAAAGGAATCCCAAATTTTTGTGCCGCTCGCGCACCGGCAACTTCGCCTTCCGAGTGCATCATTCGAGTGAAGCCCGTAGGAGCGATTCCAACGGGCATCGCATATCGTTGTCCGAGAACTTCACATTCGAGTGAGGCATCCTTTACGTCTTGCAAAATGTTGGGGCGAAACTCAAGATCTAAGAAGGCTCGTCGGGCCCGTTCGAGGGTAACCTCCGATTCGGCCGCACCATCGGTATAGTCGAAGGGACCTTTGGGAGTGCGCCGCTTAGCAATTAGACGCAAATCCCAGATTGTTAGCGCCTTAGCCAGGCGCTTGTTACGGCTTGGGAGAGAGGGAAGTTTAAAAGTGAGTAGTGGAGCTAACTCTTTGATCCTCGGAAACTGCCGTTTGAAGTTCTTGGCCACGTCTAATCCTCGCCCTCGATTTACCCCAAATCCTATACGATTAAAGAATGTTTTCCCATACTATGGTGAGGGTATTAGGAAAGACAATTCTCAGTTTCATGCGGAAATCATTTAAGGAGAGCGATGTCTGAACAACTGATTTTTCCCTTTACTTTCGGGGATATGTCACAGAAAGATCTTTTGGGCGGTAAAGGTGCCAACCTCGCAGAAATGGTGCGAATTGGATTACCAGTTCCGCCGGGCTTCACAATCACGACCCACGCTTGTCGTGCCTATCTTCAATCAGCCCATATGCCACCCACTCTCAACTCTGAAATTGAAACCGCACTCAAGGAGTTAGAGAGAGTTACAGGCAAGAGCTTCGGTGGTGTCGAGAATCCACTTCTTGTCTCAGTTCGTTCAGGAGCAAAGTTTTCAATGCCTGGAATGATGGAGACAGTTTTAAATGTTGGAATGACGCCTGAGGTTACACAATCACTTGCAGAATCTTCTAAAAATCCACGTTTCGCATGGGATTCTTATCGACGCTTTATTGAAATGTTCGGGAAAATTGTCTGCCATATTTCACCTGTTGAGTTTCATAAAGTTCAAGAACGCATAACTTCAACAGCCGGTGTAGAAAGTATTCAGGACCTTGATCTTGACGGTCTCAAACAATTGTGCGACGGATTCAAGAAAGTTATTCAATTGGCAACGGGTGAAGACTTCCCATCAGATCCTCGCGAGCATCTCATTAGATCAGTCGAAGCGGTATTTAAATCATGGAACTCTGAGCGAGCACAGTTGTACCGTCAGCGTGAGCGAATTCCATCGGATCTAGGAACTGCAGTAAATATTCAATCCATGGTCTTTGGAAATCTCAGTGATGATTCAGGGACAGGTGTTGCATTTACGCGCAATCCATCTACTGGTGAGGTTGGTCGTTACGGTGATTATCTTCAAAAGGCACAGGGTGAGGATGTGGTTGCAGGAATTCGCACGCCCATATCATTAGATGATTTCGCACAATTGACTCCAGGTGTTGCAGCCGAGCTCGATTCAATAATGGAGCTATTAGAGGCCCACTATAAGGATTTATGCGATATTGAGTTCACTGTAGAGCGTGGCAAACTCTGGATTCTACAGACCCGAGTGGGTAAACGCACTGCGGAAGCCGCTTTTCGAATTGCGCTTCAATTTGTTGATGAGAATAAGATTTCAATGGATGAGGCGTTGCGCCGTACGACCGGTGATCAATTAGCAAATTTGATGTTCCCGCAGTTCGACACATCAGGCGCGCTCAATGAAATTGCTCGCGGCATTCCTGCATCTCCAGGGGCGGCCGTTGGAGAAGTCGTCTTTGACTCTAAACGCGCATTTGATTTATCAAAATCAGGTAAAAAGGTTATTTTAGTTCGTAGAGAAACAAGTCCAGAGGATTTAGTAGGAATGGTCGCCTCTCAAGGGATATTAACTAGTCGAGGAGGCAAGACCTCACATGCTGCAGTCGTAGCCCGAGGCATGGGCAAAACAGCTGTCTGTGGCACCGATTCAATTTCAGTTGATGAACGCGCCAATTTGTTTACTGCAG
>CAYGHJ010000104.1:0-3266 GCA_964349605.1 uncultured Candidatus Planktophila sp.
ATCCAGGCGTCGCCTTAATGGGTGCGTTGTGAACATTGCCGCCAGTTGAAACATCTATTAAATCCACGCCGAGGGCTTTAAGTTGAGAGCAGAGCTCAATTGAATCAACTAAGTTCCATCCATCATCGACCCAATCGGTAGCCGAGATACGTACAAAGAGGGGAGTGTCACGTGGAATTGCAGCGCGTACCGCATTAGCAGTTTCAAGAAGGAATCTAACTCGGTTTTCAAAGCTCCCCCCATATTCATCGCTGCGAGTATTTGCTAAAGGTGAGTAAAATTGATGGAACAAATATCCATGTGCCGCATGAATCTCAATGACATCGAAGCCAACTCTTACCGCACGTTTAGCGGCTGCAACAAAATCAAGAGTAAGTTGATGAATCTCATCGGTAGTAAGTGCACGCGGTTCTGGGTATCCGTGGAATGCAATGGCCGATGAAGAAACACTCTGCCAGCCACCCTCTTCGGTACTGGCCATTCTGTGATCATCCCAAGGGCGCATCGTCGATGCTTTGCGACCAGCATGAGCTAATTGAATACCCATTTTTACTCTCTGAGAATGTGCAAATTCAATCATGGGTCTAAAGGCATCAGCATTTGAATCTCTATCAATAGTTGGACATGCGATAGAGATGCGCCCCTCAGGCACTACTCCAGTTGCCTCGACCATAATCAATCCCGGTGATCCTGTTGCAAAAGAGTCTAAGTGGGCTCGATGCCATTCACCGACGAGACCATCGATGGCTGAGTACTGGCACATTGGTGAAACCCATACGCGATTTTGAAATATCACTGAACCGATTGTTAAAGGATCAAATAATGTGTTCATGGGACGAGTCTACGCTTAGAATCTACGGTGCGATAATGAATTTTGCACCAGCGATGAGCAAAACAAAGCCTAAAGCCCGCTTAATTCCAGTGCTTGAGAACTTCGATATTCCAAAGCGAGTCCCAATGAAAGCCCCAAATAAAACCGCGATCAAGAAGATAGGAAGCTCACTTGGAAGCGATCGTGTGGATTGAAAGTTACCGAGTAGTCCAGCAATCGAATTTACAAAGATAAAAGCGGCAACAGTTCCACTGGCCTGCTTAACACTTACCCATCCCAACCAGATAATAAGGGGCGACAAGAAGATTCCTCCGCCAGTTCCGGTGATGCCAGAGAGTAGGCCTATACCAGCGCCAATGGTTACTGCCATCACAACGTTAAATGAACGATGTGATTGGTCAACTTGCAATGCCCGTATCAGGAATCGTGCTCCAGAGATCAAGAGAAGTACTCCAATAATTGGTTTGTAAATATGGCTAGGCAGATTAATTTGACCACCAATAAAAGCCGCTGGGATTGAACCAATGATTAGGTAAGCAAAGAGAGATCTGTGGAAGAAATTGCTTCGAATATAGCGAAAGCTTGTATAAGAGGAAACGAAAATATTAAGTGTCAAGGCCGTTGGTTTAATAACTAGTTGAGGTAAATCAAAGAGCGTCATTACTGCGACGTAGGCCGATGCGCCTGCGTGACCAACAGAGGTATACAAGACTGCACCAAGAAATAAACATCCAGCGATAAGTAGGGTATGTGCCTCAAACATGTAGGTTCTTAAACCAATCGAGGGCTTCGGGGTTAGCAAGCGAGTCACGATTTCGGACATCACGACCATTGATAACATCGGTTACGGCGAGTTCGACTAGTTTATTTGACTTAGTGCGCGGTAAGGCCGGTGCAACTAAAACTAAATCTGGTACATGTCGTGGGCTTGCTTGGGTACGAAGAGCTCTTTTGATTTCTTTCTCAACCTCTTGTGTAAAACTCATACCTGGCTTAATGACAACAAATAGAATTACACGTGTATCGCCCTCCCAATCCTGAGAAACCGCCATCGCTTCGAGTATCTCTGGAAAGGTTTCAACTACTCGATAAATCTCGGCAGTTCCAATTCGCACGCCCTTGGAGTTCAAGGTGGCGTCGCTTCTCCCAAATAGAATGAAGCCGCCAGTTGACGATTTGGAAGCGAAATCTCCATGCGTCCATACCCCGGGAAAGCCATCAAAGTAGGCTGCAGAGTATTTCTCATTATCGCTGTCGGCCCAAAATTCAAGTGGTTTAGATGGAAATGGCACGGTGCATACGAGTTCGCCCTTTTCATCAATTGCTGCAGATTGACCTTTTGCGTTAAAGACATCGGTGGCCATACCTAAACAAGCACCTTGTAACTCGCCGCGATAGACCGGTTGTGTAGGCACTCCAGCTACGAAACAACCACAAATGTCGGTGCCACCGGACATTGAAGCTAAGTGCACATCGCTTTTAATGCATTGATACACGTAATCAAAACTTTCTGGGGATAGAACCGAACCAGTAGAGGCAATCACTTTAATCGTGGACAAATCATGAGAAGTGGCAGGAATGAGTCCCTCTTTATGTGCTGAGTCTATGAACTTTGCCGACAACCCAAGAAAATCCAACTTCTCGTCTTGAGCTATATCAAAGAGGCGGGATGGTGTCGGAAACATGGGTGCACCATCAAATAAAACAATCGTGGCACCGCGTCCTAACGCCATTGTTAGCCAGTTCCACATCATCCAACCACAGGTAGTAAAAAAGAAAACTCTCTGTTGCTCTTTGATTTCAAATTGATAGAGGTGTTCAGCCGAAACTTTGAGCAGTACTCCTGCACCGCTATGGACAATGCATTTTGGCTTTCCAGTAGTGCCTGATGAAAAAAGTACGAAACCAGGATGGTCAAATGGTAGGGGAGTAAAATGTGGAGGTGTTCCCATGTATGGTGCTATCCAGGATTGAAATTCACTAACTCTAATAGTGGCGGTCAGAGTTGGTAATAGCGATTGAATCTCTTCAATTTTAGATGCAGACTCAAAAACTTTACCGTTGTATTGATACGAATCAGCGGCTAATAAAATCTTAGGCTCAATTTGTCCAAAACGATCTCGCACAGCGCTTGGGGCAAAATCAGGTGATGCTGTTGAAACTATTGCGCCAATACTTAAGGCACCTAATGCGAAAATAATTGTTTCTGAAACATTCGGGACCCACGCTGCAACACGATCGCCCTTAACTACACCGGCAGCCTTTAACGCCGCTGTAGTTGCCGCTACTCGCTCACGCAAATCACCCCAAGTTAATTCACTTCGCACTCCATCTTCTAAGATTGAAACAATTGCGATCTCTGATTCAATACCCTTTGATAATAAGTTTTCGGCTACATTTAAAGTTGCATCACTAAAAAAGCGCGCAGAGATAA
>CAYGHJ010000105.1:0-3166 GCA_964349605.1 uncultured Candidatus Planktophila sp.
TTCTCAAGAATTTCATAGGGAACTCTCGACCAATCTGCAGTCATGGCATCTTCACTGGAAACAGGCCGCAAAACGATGGGGTGCCCATATGTACGACCATCACCTTGCACGCCAACTGAATGGACATCGGCTAAGAGAACTACTGGACACTGCCAAATATCACGATCTAGATCCGCTGCCTTTAATTCAAAACGGGCGATTGAATCGGCCTCACGCAGAAGATCCAAGCGTTCCTGTGTGACTTCGCCGATAATTCTGATTCCAAGCCCCGGCCCAGGAAATGGTTGGCGCCAAACAATTTCTTGTGGCAGGCCGAGCTCAATTCCCAACTGGCGAACTTCATCTTTAAACAAGGTGCGAAGCGGCTCAACTAAAGTGAATTTGAGATCATCCGGCAAGCCTCCAACATTATGGTGAGATTTAATATTTGCAGTGCCCGTTCCACCACCAGACTCAACTACATCTGGATATAGCGTGCCTTGAACTAAAAACTCTACTTCCCCGCCGGAGGAAATATCGCGTGCTGCTTTTTCAAAGACCCGAATAAATTCGCGTCCAATTATCTTTCGTTTTTCCTCTGGGTCTACCACGCCCTTAAGCGCAGCTAAGAAAATTTCTCTTGCATCTACGACAACTAGGTTGACACCAGTGGATGCAACAAAATCGCGTTCAACTTGCTCGGCTTCGCCTTTGCGCAGTAAGCCGTGATTAACAAATACGCAAGTTAATTGGGTTCCCACGGCACGGTGAATTATTGCAGCTGCAACGGCTGAATCCACGCCACCAGATAAGCCGCAGATTACCCGTTTATCTCCAATTTGCTCTCTGGCTTTAGCAACTTCTGTTTCGGCGATATTTGTAGTTGTCCACGTCGCATCACATTTAGCAATATTTACTAACCAGTTCTGCAAGATCGCTTGACCATGCTCGGAGTGCAAAACCTCCGGGTGAAACTGAACGCCGGCAATTTCACCAGTTGCATTTTCAAATGCGGCGATTGGAGTGTCCGCAGTAGTTGCACAAACAATAAAACCCGATGGGGCGCTCGTAACTGCATCGCCATGTGACATCCATGCATTTTGCTTTGCCGGAAGTTTTGAAAAGATTTTTGTTGATTCCGAAATTTTAATTTCAGTGCGGCCAAACTCCGAATTTCCTGTTTGACTCACAACGCCGCCGAGAGCCGCGGCCATCACCTGAAATCCATAGCAGATTCCGAAAATGGGAATACCTAAGGCAAAGATAGCGGCATCGAAGGTCGGCGCATTATCGGCATAAACACTCGATGGTCCACCTGACAATATAATTGCAGATGGATTCTTGAAACGTATCTCTGTCGCCGAAACTGTCGACGGGACGATTTCGCTATAGACATGTGCTTCGCGAACACGACGCGCAATGAGCTGGGCATATTGCGCCCCAAAATCGACTACTAATACGCCACGATCATTAGGCACGGTGAATAAGTACCTCTACGCGCTGGAACTCTTTAACATCGGAGTAACCGCAGGTAGCCATTGCGCGGCGGAGTGCGCCAAATAAATTCATTGAACCATCTGATGTACGTGATGGTCCAAGTAAAATCTCCTCAAGCGTTCCAACGGTTCCGACCGATACACGTTCTCCACGCGGTAATACCTGGTGATGAGCCTCTGATCCCCAATGCCAGCCAAGTCCAGGTGCTTCACTCGCCTTAGCAAGTGGCGAGCCCATCATGACCGCATCTGCTCCACAAGCAATCGCCTTTGCAATGTCACCGCTTCGACCAACTGCCCCATCCGCAATTACATGAACGTATCGTCCACCAGACTCATCTAGATATTCACGTCGGGCAGATGCAACCTCAGCAACTGCCGAAGCCATCGGTACTTCGATTCCTAAGACTTTGCGAGTTGTGTGTGTTGCTCCACCTCCGAAACCAACCAATACTCCAGCAGCTCCTGCACGCATTAAGTGAAGTGCAGCCGTTGCCGTGGCTACGCCGCCTACTATTACGGGAACGTCGAGCTCATAAATAAATTTCTTGAGATTTAGCGCTTCGGATTCAGCGGCAACATGCTCGGCACTCACGGTTGTTCCGCGGATAACAAAAATATCAACCCCTGCGTCAATAACGGCTTTGTGGAGTTGAGCGGTACGTGCAGGAGAAAGTGAAGCGGCAACCGTGACTCCTGCATCTCGAATCTGCTGGATCCGCTCCTTTATGAGCTCAGGTTTGATCGGTTCGTTATAAATTTCTTGCATTCGGGCAGTCGCATGCTTATCTGGCATTGATGCGATTTCTCCCAGCGGAATGCGCGGATCTTCATAGCGAGTCCACAGACCCTCAAGGTTTAAAACTCCTACGCCACCAAGGCGACCTATTTCAATAGCTGTCTCTGGAGATACTACTGAGTCCATTGGTGCTGCCAGCATCGGTAAATCAAATTTGTATGCATCGATTTGCCAAGCCGTTGAGACCTCTTCTGGGTCACGTGTGCGACGACTTGGGACAATTGCTATGTCATCAAAAGAGTAAGCGGTGCGAGCGCGCTTTCCGGGTGCAATCTCAATTTCGCTCATGTGCGACCTCTCGTTTGATAATTAGGTGCATCGGCCACGTGGGCCACATCGTGTGGATGACTCTCTTGCAGACCCGCTGCAGTGATTTGAATTAATCGTCCTTCACGGCGCAGAGTTTGAATATCTGGAGCACCGGCATATCCCATTCCTGAACGGAGCCCACCAACTAGTTGATGCACAACATCTTCAACACTACCGCGAAAAATTACTTTGCCCTCAATTCCTTCGGGGACTAATTTGTCTTCAGATAAAACATCATCTTGCATATAGCGATCCTTCGAATAGGATTTTTGTTCACCGCGCGATTGCATTGCACCAAGTGAACCCATGCCTCTATAAGCCTTGTACTTGACTCCATTAATTTCAACAAGTTCACCAGGAGATTCTTGA
Source organism: uncultured Candidatus Planktophila sp. (assembly GCA_964349605.1). Taxonomy (GTDB): domain Bacteria; phylum Actinomycetota; class Actinomycetes; order Nanopelagicales; family Nanopelagicaceae; genus Planktophila. The sequence goes on from CAYGHJ010000105.1 coordinate 2,953, forward strand.
CAGCCAGCGAGCAAGGATCCAAGCATTACCGAATTAGCTCCAGCAACAATAGCTTTAACAATGTCACCTGAATATTGAAGACCTCCGTCAGCGATTAGAGGTATGCCGGCTTTATTACATGCCTTAGCAGCCTCCATAATTGCGGTGATCTGTGGAACACCAACACCTGCAACAACTCTGGTTGTGCAAATTGAACCTGGTCCAACTCCAACTT
>CAYGHJ010000106.1:0-3128 GCA_964349605.1 uncultured Candidatus Planktophila sp.
CCACCAGGAACACTCTGGCGCTCGATGACAGTAACTTTCCGTCCCGCCCCTGCTAACCGAAGCGCTGCACTCAATCCTGCCAGTCCAGCCCCAACAATTACCACATGATCTGTTGGGCCTTTAACTCGCGCAACCAACTAAGCGCTCCGTTTTGTAGCGATTTTCGCTAGCTCAAGAAGTAACGGATGTGCTTTTTCATCGATGAGTTCACTTTCAGACGCGCGAAGTGCTTGCTCGGTGAGCTGTTCAATCATTGATTCAAGTTTTTCTTTTGCGCCTGAAGAAATAATGATCTCTTGCAAGATCGCAATACCATCCGAATCCAAATTAGGCGAACCGAAATATTTTCTGCTTTCTTCTCGCATCACATCAGTAGATGCTAAATCAGTTAGTGCAATCAAAACTGTGCGTTTGCCCTCTTGCAAGTCATCACCTACGGGTTTTCCAGTGATACTAGAGTCACCAAAGACACCTAGTAAATCATCGCGATATTGAAATGCCTCACCGAGTGGTAAACCATAGTCAGATAGAACTGATAATAGCTCCGGGGTTTGCTTCTCTGAGAGAAGTGCACCAATGTGTAAAGGTCGTTCAATTGTGTACTTACCAGATTTATATCGTGCGACCTTTATTGATCTGTCTAAGTCGGTGGATTTTTGAACCTGCTCTAAAATATCTAAGAATTGCCCCGCCATTAACTCAACTCTCATCTCATCATATATAGGCAGAGTTCGGTTGAAAGCTCGAGTTGAAAGCCCTGATTCATTTAACATTTGGTTCGACCAGACCAACGCTAGATCTCCCAAGAGGACGGCAGCGGCCATCCCGTACGCTGGAGCAAAACCTTCAAGCTCTTCTTGAACATGCATCGATTCAAAGTGGCGGTGAATTGAAGGTTTACCCCGACGCGTATCTGAACTATCCATAAGGTCATCGTGAATGAGCGCGCAAGCCTGAACTAGTTCAAGGGATGCGATAGCTTTGATTACCGCTGGTGTTATGTCAGCTCCGGTACTTAGATAACCGCTATAGGCAAAGAGTGGTCGCAATCGCTTTCCGCTATCGAGTAAGAACGACGAGAGCGCTTGTGAAACTGGTATTAAATCCGAAGAGATGGCCTCTAAAAAGCGGGCTTTCTGGGAGATAAAGTTGGCTAACTCAATTTCTACAGCATCACGAATCTCCTGAAGTGCTGCCTTGGCCTGAGAACTCACTCCTTAACGGTACCCTCACACCGTGGTAATCCGCACTTCGTATTCCTTAGAGTTCTTTCCCCCCAAAGACAGCGAGGGTGAGGCGCGCTTGTGGGGCGCCCTTGAAGCTCTAGAACACATTGCTCCAGAGTTCGTTTCTGTAACTTACGGAGCAGGAGGTTCGACCAGAAATAGAACTATCGGTGTTACTGAAGAGGTCACTCACCGAACAAAGATTCCCACAGTTGCACATTTAACCTGTGTTGGTTCAAGTCGCCAAGAGTTGATCTCAATTTTGCACATGTATCGCAGCGCTGGCATACGCGGCGTACTTGCCTTACGTGGAGATCCAGCGGGTGGACCCAGAGCTGCGTGGACGCCAACTTCTGATGGTTTTACTCATGCCGATGAATTAGTGCAGTTAATCCATGAGTTCGGTGGATTCGACATTGGAGTCGCCGCTTTTCCAGATGGGCATCCATCATCAAATGGTGATTCGAAAAAGGATATAGATGTTTTGTTACGTAAAGAGCATTTAGGTGCAACGTTTGCCACTACTCAATTTTTCTTTGAGGTTGCCAAGTGGGAGCGGCTTGTTTATGCCCTACAAGCCCGAGGCTCTAAAATGCCCATCGTGCCAGGAATATTGCCCATTACTAATGTGAAACAGTTACATCGCATGGCCGAACTAGGCGGAACACCAGTTCCACCTAAGGTTTCGGAGGCATTTTCAAAGGTAGAGGATGATTCCGATGCGGTGCATGCCTTAGGAATCGAACTGGCTAGCAGTTTGTGTGAGGATCTATTGCGCGCTGGCGCTCCAAGCCTTCACTTCTATACTATGAATAGCGCAACGGCTACTAATCAAGTTTATAGGAACTTAAATAATGCTCACTAAAGACGAGTTCAATATAAAGTGGAGTCAGCTCCACAGCGATACTCCCATCACAGGTGCGGTGGCATGGTGGCTCAAAATCTCATACCGCTTCGGCCTTATTGCAACACTTCTTCGAGTCTCTCCAAATATTTTAACTCTATTAGGACTTATTTCTGCAGCAATGAGCGCCTTGACTGCGACCTCGTGGTGGGCCGTATTTTTCCTTGTCTTTTCCCTCTTTTGTGACGGGATAGATGGAAGTGTTGCAATTTTCCAGAAGCGAGATAGCGCCTGGGGCGCAACGCTTGATTCGGTAGTCGATCGGATTAGCGAAGCCTGTTGGTTATATGTCCTCTATGTAATCGGCGTTCCTGCTTGGTTAGCAATCGCCATTTGGAGTGTTGCTGCCGTTCAAGAGTATGCGCGTGCAAAATTGAGTTCGCTGAAAATTAAAGATATTGGTGTGGTAACTCCGGCTGAGCGTCCAGTTCGAGCGATTTTCATCTTTGCAGCATTAATCATGTGGCAACTAAATATTCCAGGAGTTGTTATCTTATCCTGGCTCTTTTTGGCTTTGCAGGTAATTAGTTTTGCGATGGTAATTCGTTACGCGCGCGCCCAATTGCGTTAGCGACAATTTCACCGCTCATCCCAACTAAAGGCAATCCGCCACCCGGGTGCGCAGATCCACCCACGCAGTAAAGCCCCTTGATTGGAGAGCGATTCTTAGCTCGCATGAAAGCTGCACGAGCTCCGTTACTTGATGTTCCATAAATTGAGCCACCAGGGGCGGATACAGTGCGCTCTAAATCGGCCGGGGTTCTAATAGTTAATGATTCGAGACGATCGCGAACCAAAATTCCTTGAGCTTCAATGTGATCGATTATTGAGTTGGCATATTTTCGATTAAAGTTTTCATCGCTCCAATCAAATCCATGTGAGCCATGAGGCGGAACATTTACAAGCACTGACCAGCTTTCAAGATTTTCCCCTTTGACCATTTTGTCATCATTTGGAGCACAAATATAAATCGTAGGATTTTCTGCTGGCAATTTCTC
>CAYGHJ010000107.1:0-3118 GCA_964349605.1 uncultured Candidatus Planktophila sp.
TCCACGGGCCGAAAGATTATTTAAGTAATTTGCGCAATAGGAAAGATAATGCGTAATAGCAAAAAATAGGGGTATAAAATCTCTGAAAATAGGGGTATAAAATCTCTGAAAATAGGGGTATTCTTGCTCCAAGAGTTCCTATTTATGACTAACTAGAAAAAAGGTGATCTTACGGCCTATAAGAATCGAATAGTGGATGTTCAGTTAGCTGAACTCCTCACAATGGCTGGATTTGTAGTGATCGAAGGCCCCAAAGCCGTTGGTAAGACTGAAACTGCAAAACAGCAAGCAGCCTCAGTGATCCATCTCGACGTAGATATCAACTCCCGAGAGAGTGCTCGCCTATCGCCCTCCACAGTTCTCAATGAAAAGGCGCCACTCCTCATTGATGAGTGGCAACTGGTTCCCGAGCTCTGGTCACACGTGAAAGTGGCAGTGGATAGCCGGCAGCTACGAGGCCAATTCATCCTCACGGGCTCCGCAGTTCCGCAAGATGACGTAACGCGAGATTCAGCTGCCGGGCGAGTGGCTCGTATCAAAATGCGACCGATGAGTCTTTTTGAAAGCGGAGAGAGCACTGGGGTGGTTTCAATCAAGAAACTATTTATGCAGGAGTTTGAAGCATCGCGCGGGCCTAATATCACAATTGATCAAATTGCAGAATTAACATGTAGAGGTGGGTGGCCAAGAAATCTAGAACTATCAAATGTTCAAGCAAGAAAGTCAGTGAAGTCATATGTGGAAGAGCTGGCAGCCGTTGATCTGCAGCGAGTGACGGGCATTAAATACAATAAGACAAACGTTCTTAAAGTATTGAATTCACTTGCACGAAATGTTGGAACAAAGGCAAGTGATACGGTGATTGGCAAGGATGCAGGATCCAATGGTGTACCGATTGATCGAAAAATTGTTGCTGGCTATCTCGATGCTTTAAGCCGAGTAATGGTGACAGAGAACAACCCGCCGTGGACTCCTAATATGCGATCACGTTATCGAATTAATGGCAGTGCGACTCGATACTTTATTGATCCTTCAATAGCTACAGCAGCTATGGGTGCATCCCCGCAGACTCTCTTGAGAGGAGAAATTCATTATCTGGGATTTTTGTTTGAAAACTTAGCTATCCGTGATCTTCGAATCTACATGCAAGCAGTTGGTGGTTCTGTAAAGCAGTATCGAGATAGTTCGGGACTTGAGGTCGATGCCATACTAGAAACGGATGAGAACGAGTGGGCAGCAATCGAAATCAAACTTGGCTTTAGTCACATCAACCAGGCAGCCGAAAACTTACTGAAATTCAAAGAGAGGGTTGATGTGAAAACTTCTGGGGAGCCAGCCTTCCTAGCAATAATTACTGCAACGGGACATGCTTACCAACGTCTAGACAGCGTGTACGTGCTGCCTATTGCCACACTTCAACCGTAAATGTTTTATATTCGTTCGGGTGTCCTCGGCCGGAGTCGGACCGGCGACCTACCGCTTAGGAGGCGATTGCTCTATCCACTGAGCTACGAGGACCTGGAAGGATATCGAGGGCAATCTTGTCATGAATTTCTGAGCGAGTTAGACTCAAATAAATGGTTAAAAACTTTGATGTTGTAATTATCGGCTCTGGCTTCGGTGGTTCGGTTTCAGCGCTGCGCCTGCGTGAAAAGGGTTATAGCGTCGCCGTTCTTGAGGCAGGGCGGCGCTTTCGCGACAAGGATTTCCCAAAAACTTCTTGGCGCTTGCATAAGTTCCTGTACGCCCCAGCCATTGGTTGCTACGGAATTCAACGCATTCACGTACTTCCAGATGTTTTAATTTTGGCTGGTGCAGGTGTTGGCGGCGGCTCGCTTGTTTATGCAAATACTTTGTACCAACCAGGTGATGCATACTTTAATGATGCACAGTGGGCATCAATCACCGATTGGAAGTCAGAGTTAGAACCTTGGTATGACCAAGCGAGACGAATGTTGGGAGTCGTTGAAAATCCATATTTTTCACCGAGTGATCAAGCGATGAAAGATGTCGCCGATGAATTGGGTGTTGGACACACCTTCACGATGGCACCGGCCGGAATCTACTTCGGTGAGGGTAAAGGCGTTGGCGCTAAGGATCCATTTTTCGGTGGCGTTGGACCCGACCGAAGCGGTTGTCAGCAATGTGGTGCTTGTATGACAGGTTGTCACTTTAATGCAAAAAATACACTTCCTAAAAACTATTTGGGTCTGGCTGAATCTGCAGGTGCAATAGTTTTTCCAATGACTACTGTTAAATCTTTTGTGCAAAATGATGATGAAACATGGGAAATCCGCGCAGTTAAAACTAATGATCCATTTGCACGTTCTATTAAATTTAGAGCCGATCAAGTTATCGTCGCAGCAGGCACATATAACACTCAGAAGCTTTTGCATTCCATGAAAAGTAAATCTCTTCCACAGTTATCAAATCAACTGGGCCAACTTTCTCGTACCAATAGCGAGGCACTAACTGGCGCAATGATGCCAAATATTGAAATAGATTTCAGCACAGGAAGTGCGATTACCTCTTCCTTCTATCCTGATGAGCACACTCATATCGAACCGGTCAGATATGGCAAAGGCAGCAACTTCATGGGTCTACTGCAGACCATCATGACCGACGGATATAACTCTAGGGGGCGCAGAAAACATTGGTTAAAACAGTTCGTGGCTAAACCTTCACTTCTTGGAAAGATATTAAATGTTCGCCGCTGGAGCCAACGAACCGTCATAGCTCTGACAATGCAAAATGTTGATTCATCTGTAACGGTGAGCCGAAAACGTGGTCTGTTTGGCTGGCATTTAACCTCAAAAAATGATCCCCTGAAACCTAATGCAACGTATATTCCAGTGGCAAATGAGGTAGTGCGCCGTATTGCCGGTAAATATGGTGGAATCGCTGGTGGGCACATTGGTGATCTCATTGACGCGCCATTTACCGCCCACTTTGTTGGTGGGTGTGTGATTGGAACTGACGCCGAACATGGCGTCATCGATCCTTATCACCGTGTTTATAACTATCCGACTCTACACATTGTCGATGGTTCAACGATTACAGCCAACCTCGGAGTCAATCCCTCACTTACAATTACTGCACAGGCAGAGCGTGCGCTATC
>CAYGHJ010000108.1:0-3092 GCA_964349605.1 uncultured Candidatus Planktophila sp.
TTATCTCTGTTCCAGGAGATACTGGTCGTCGAGTTGTTGAATTAGTCGGACAAACAGCAGAACTTCGTTTTCGCCAGGTTCTTGCAAGTGCCGCTGCAACGGGCACTAGCGATCCTGCCGCAACACCAACAACTGGCGTAAGCGCCGAGATAAATGCAAAGTTTGCAGCTTTAGATTGTACAAAGTTAGAAAATCTTCAGGGAACTGGAAGTGATGCACCAACAGATACGATTGTTGTGTGTGATCGCGCTGGTACCGCTAAATATATTTTAGCCCCAGCCGAAGTGCTAGGCCGCCAAATTTCAAAAGCATCTGCAGGAATTGATACTCAAAGCGGAAATGCTTGGTTTGTCAGTCTGACATTTAATGGCGAGGGAACTAAGGCATTTGGTGCACTCACGACTCGTGTAACCTCATTGGTTGAACCTCTTAATCAAGTTGCAATCGTCCTAGATGGTTTAGTTGTTTCATCTCCACGAATCACCGAACCGATTCCATCTGGAAACGCGCAAATTACAGGTAGCTTCACACAACTAGAAGCACAGGATTTAGCAAATGTTTTAAAGTACGGTGCATTGCCATTGGCATTTGATCGTGGTGAAATTCAACAGATATCCCCAACACTCGGAGCAGATCAACTTAATGCGGGTCTAGTTGCAGGCGGTCTTGGTCTACTTCTCGTCTTTCTTTACTCACTGCTCTATTACCGAGGTCTGGGTATCGTAACGGTCGGCTCACTCCTTGTGGCAACCTCACTTGTGCTTCTTCTCTTCTTGCTTCTCGGAGAATGGATCGGATTTACGCTCACGCTTGCTGGAATTGCGGGTGCAATCGTAGCTATCGGCGTTACTGCCGATTCATTCATTATCTATTTTGAACGTATACGAGATGAGATCAGAGAGGGTAAATCGCTTCGTACTGCCGTTGAAACAGGTTGGCTACGCGCCCGCCACACAATTCTAATCGCCGACTTCGTCTCGATTATTGCGGCAGCACTTCTCTACTTCTTTGCTGTCGGAGGAGTACGAGGCTTTGCATTTACTTTAGGTCTAACCACTTTGGTTGACCTCGTTGTGGTCTTCACCTTTACTAAACCTCTTGTCACGATTCTTGCTCGACTTAATTTCTTCGCATCTGGTCACCGCCTCTCTGGCTTCTCTGCTAAGAGCACCGGAACCGTGCTAGTAACAAAGGAGGCGTAATACATGTCAAAATTTTCAGGTCTAGGTGGTCGTCTCTATCGTGGTGAAACCTCAGTTGAATTCATTGGTCATCGTCGCCGCTGGTACTCAATTTCTGCTTTCTTAATTCTTTTATCAATCGCGGCCCTTACACTGCAGGGCCTACATTTAGGAATTGAATTCAAGGGCGGATCTTCATTTACGGTTAATAAGCAAAATGCTTCTATTGCCGATGCACGAGCTGCCGTTGATTCCGTTGGAATTCCTGGAGAAATGATCGTTCAAAATATTGGTACCGATAAAGTGCGAATTCAGACGGCGGCCCTTGACTCTGTTCAAAATAATGCGGTTCAGGATGCCCTTGCCGAAAAATTCTCGGTAAGCGTCGAATCTATTGATACTCAAATTATTGGACCATCATGGGGTAAGGAGATAACCCGAAAGGCACTCTATGCACTAATTGGTTTCTTGATTTGCGTGATGCTCTATCTAGCTATGGCATTTGAACCGAAGATGGCAATTGCCGCAATTGTTGCAGTTATACACGACGTATTCATCACAGTTGGAATCTACGCTCTGGTTGGATTTGATGTAACACCAGCGACGGTCATTGGTTTTCTCACCATTCTTGGCTATTCGCTCTATGACACCGTTGTTGTCTTTGACAAGGTCCGTGAAAACACGCGGACCATAACGTCGAGCTCAAAGAGCACATATTCCCAAGCTGTAAACTTGGCAGTTAATCAGACGATTGTTCGCTCCTTTAACACCTCTGTCATTGCCTTACTTCCAGTTGGTTCAATCTTGTTTGTAGGTGCCGGTCTGCTCGGAGCTGGAACGCTCAAAGATCTCTCGCTCGCTCTATTTATTGGTTTAGCCGTCGGAACATATTCATCGGTCTTTATCGCACCTCCTGTGCTTGCACAGCTACGTGAAAAAGAACCGGCGATGATTGCCCTTGCCAAGCGTGTGAATGGACGAAGTACAACGCCATCGGTCTTTGCTGCAGCAGCTCCAACTACGGCAAAGATTGAAAACCGTGGTCCACGTAATCAACCGAAACGCAAAGGTCGCAAGTAGGGGAGTTCTTGTGGATACTTTGATTGCACCAGTTCTAAGTGCGCTCAAAGAGAATCATGCCAATAGCAAGTTTAAGGATGTAGAGCGCGCCTTTCTTGTTGCCCAAGAGGCCCATGAGGGTCAACTTCGTAAATCCGGTGAGCGCTACATTACGCACCCAGTTGCCGTTGCTAAAATCTTGGCGGAGCTAGGTTTAGATAGCGAAACGATTATCGCTGCGCTTCTGCATGACACCATTGAAGATACTCCGTACTCACTCAAAGAGTTACGACGCGATTTTGGTGATGAGATTGCTGATCTTGTTGACGGTGTTACTAAATTGGATCGCCTAACATATGGACCCACTGCCGAAGCTGAAACCGTCCGTAAAATGGTAGTGGCGATGTCTAGAGATATTCGTGTATTGGTGATCAAGCTTGCAGATCGTCTGCACAATGCGCGAACCTGGAAATTTGTTTCTCAGGAAAACGCCGAACGTAAAGCCCGCGAAACTCTAGATATTTATGCGCCATTGGCGCACCGGCTAGGTATGAATGCAATTAAGTGGGAGTTAGAGGATCTCTCTTTTGAAGTTCTTGAGCCTAAGAAATTTGAAGAGATTTCACGGTTAGTTGCCGAGCGATCACCCTCGCGCGATTCACTGACTTCACAGGTTATTGCCATCGTCACGGATGATCTAGCCAAAGATTCAATTCATGCCACAGTTACGGGCCGTCAAAAGCATTTTTTTTCGGTCTATCAAAAAATGGTTGTTCGAGGGCGCGAGTTTAACGAAATCTATGATTTAGTAGGTATTCGAGTTCTAGTTGATGATGTACGCGATTGTTATGC
>CAYGHJ010000109.1:0-3090 GCA_964349605.1 uncultured Candidatus Planktophila sp.
TATAAGGAGCTTGATTTAGTGGAGTTTGTAGAACTTCCTAAAGAGGTGCATCCTTACTACATAGGTACGCAAGCTCATCCCGAGCTTCGATCTCGCCCAACTCGACCTCATCCTCTCTTTGTTGGATTGATCGCGGCGGCGGTAGCGGCGAAAGGTTAATTCAGATGATTGTTGGAGTTCCGAAAGAGATTAAAGTTCATGAGTCTCGCGTTGCAATTACGCCAGAGGGTGTGAGTGAGTTTGTAGCCGCAGGCCATACGGTAATTATCGAAGATGGTGCTGGCGTGGGCTCTGCCATTTTAAATGAGGATTTCGTGGCAGCTGGTGCAACGATTGTTAGCAACAGCGATGGCGTCTGGAACGCTGCAGATTTAGTTCTAAAAGTGAAGGAGCCGATCGAGGCTGAGTATCTGAAAATGCGTCAAGACCAAACTCTCTTTACCTATCTCCACCTTGCCGCCTCCAAGGCATGCACTGATGCCTTAATTGCTAGCAAGACAACGGCAATTGCCTATGAGACTGTTGAAGTCAATGGCACGCTTCCACTGCTTTCGCCTATGAGTGAGGTCGCTGGACGATTAGCTACTCAAGTCGGGGCAAGTGTTTTGCAGCGACCTAACGGTGGCCGCGGAGTTCTACTTGGTGGCGTGCCCGGAGTCGCACCGGCCCATGTAGTTGTCATTGGCGGTGGAACGGCCGGTTTAAATGCCGCAGTTATGGCAATTGGACTTGGCGCAGAAGTGACAATCCTAGATCGCTCAATTTCTCGTTTGCAGTACATCGACTCTGCATATAGCGGAAGAATTAAAACACTCATCTCATCACTACATGCGATCGAGCGTGAAGTGCGCGCAGCCGATTTAGTGATTGGCGCCGTTCTTGTCCATGGTGCAAAAGCACCAAAATTAATTTCGAATGCACTAGTAGAGACAATGAAGCAGGGTTCAGTCTTAGTTGATATCGCAATTGATCAGGGCGGATGTTTTGAAGATAGTCGCCCCACCACACATGCAGAACCAACTTTCGCCGTGCATGGATCGATTTTCTACTGCGTTGCAAATATGCCAGGCGCGGTTCCGGTTACCTCAACATATGCGCTTACCAATGCAACGTTGCCTTATGCATTATCTATTGCTAATCATGGTTGGAAAGCTGCATGCGAAAAGGACTCCAATCTCGCCAAGGGATTAAATGTTCATAACGGTCAGGTTTATCACGAGGCTGTCGCCCAAGCCCATGGGTATGAGTACGTTAAATTTTGATGCGCTAGCGCAGTCATTTCTCAATCACGTTTTGATTGAGCGAGGTTTAGCCGCTAATTCAGTTGCAGCATATCGCCGTGATTTAAATAAACTCTCAAATTTCTTAGGCCAAAGCGATGTAGAAGATATAGATTCAACAAAGATTGTTGAGTTCATTGCAGATTTGAAGCGTGCCAAACTCTCCGCGGCTAGTATCAATCGGATCGAATCAACACTTCGTACTTTTTTTAAATATCTGCAGTTAGAGTATGGTTTTAGCGATCCGACGCTCGAGATCGAAAGTAGTAAATCGGCAAGAAGGCTTCCAAAGGCCCTTAGTGTTGAGGATATTATTAAATTAATCGCTGCAGCCTTCCATGAGGGCCAACCAATCACCCTGCGCGATCAAACCATGGTCGAACTTCTCTATAGCAGCGGTGCGCGTGTAAGTGAACTCATTGGAATTAATATGGGGGATATCTCTTTAGTAGAGAGTACCGAGGGCGAAATAACTACGCTCAAACTCCGTGGAAAAGGTGGCAAGGAGAGAGTCGTTCCTTTAGGTGGATTTGCAACTAAAGCTATTGATGAGTACAAAACAAGAATACGTCCAGAGCTTGCTGCAAAGAGCTCAAAGGCTAACTCTGCCCTCTTTCTCAACTCACGCGGAGGACGCATTACCAGGCAATCGGCGTGGAACATTGTTCTGAAAGCGGCAAAGTCGGCGGGAATTTCTCAAAGAGTTACACCTCATGTTTTTAGACACTCATATGCCACCCATCTCTTAGATGGAGGCGCAGATATCCGTGTAGTACAAGAACTGCTAGGTCACGCATCAGTGACTACAACGCAAATTTATACGTTGATTACGATCGATAGAGTGCGAGAGAGTTATGCGATGGCACACCCTCGCGCATAATTAAATTCTTATAAACCTCGAAGCCTGCGAGCTAAAATACTTTGATCACCTTTTGCTTCAAGATCGGCGATAATCACAGCGATTGATTCGCGAACAATTCTTCCGCGATCTGCAGCTAAACCTAAATCTCCACGCAACAGTAAACGTGCTTGATCTAATTCAAAAAGTTCATCGGGAGATAGATAGACGGTAATCTTTTCATCATGGCGTTCGCGACCTGAGGGGGAGCGGTCAACCGTTGTTACTCGCCTTCTGGCAATCGAGCGCACTCCTTTATTTACCGAAGGCGCTTTGGGAGTGGCGATTGCCGGTGGCACAAGTGGCGCGGCGGCCTCACTAGATGTTGGCACTGATGTTAAGGCAGGTGTTGTTGAGCGAAAGAGCTCATCGGCACCTGGAAGATTAGCTCTGCGGGTCATCGTGCGCCTCCTCGGAAGATTAGTTCACGCGCTAGTCGTCGATACGATGCAGCGCCATCAGATGACGAGGCATAAGTTGTAATTGGCTCGCCAACGACCGTTGTTTCTGGAAAACGAATAGTCTTTGCAATGATTGTTTCAAAGACGTCGGCAGGGAACTGCTCAAGAATTCTTTCGAGTACCTGTCGATTATGCGATGTTTTTTTGTCGTACATTGTTGCAAGAATTCCGATGAGAGTTAGATTTGGATTGAGAAAAGTCTTAACTTTATCTAGATTTCCCTTGAGTTCGATAAATCCATGAAGTGCAAAGTACTCGCACTGAAGTGGCACGATAACTTCATCGGCAGCTACAAGGGCGTTGATTGTTAACTGACCCATAGTTGGTTGGCAGTCGATTAAAATAACATCGTAATATTCGCGCAACGAGGTTAGAGCACGTTTTAAATACTGCTGCCCACCGATTTCAGCGCCGAGAGTTGTTTCGGCAGTTCCAAGATCGCGGTTAGCCG
>CAYGHJ010000110.1:0-3086 GCA_964349605.1 uncultured Candidatus Planktophila sp.
TCATAGACCACCACATATGGAGAATTGGTAGCACCATTACCCCATACAGATTGATCACACCCTTGATCAGGAAATGAGTTGATTCTATGTCTACCGCCGAAGTAAAGAACTCTATATTAAAGCTCGCATTTATAGGGATTATCGTATGCTCGGCGGCGCTAGCTCTGTTGGTTATTTACGTCATTCTCTCTCCAACTGCATTTATATTGTCACCAGTAATTTCTCATTAATCATTAATTTCCAATCGTTTCTAAACTTTTCACACCCAATTTCCGCACGTTAGAACAGTACTCTTTGCTTGTGGTCGACCAATTCGAGAGGTTACTGGCGGCTTTTAGGCGCCATTTAGAGATTGAACGAAACCTTTCGGCACACACATTACGGGCCTACATTGGTGATTTAGCATCCCTGCTCCAACATCTAAGCGCGCTGGGTCTAACCGATATCTCTTCGCTTGATTTAGCGCATATTCGATCCTGGTTGGCCAATCAAAACGTAAAAGGCGCGGCACGCACCACGATTTCGCGCCGTGCAGTTTCAGTGCGTTTATTTACCAAATGGGCCTTCAAAAATAACTATCTCGCCTCCGATGTAGGGGCGAGTCTGGCAACTCCGAAGGGACATCGCACGCTGCCTGGAGTACTCGATATTAATAGTGCAGCGTTGGCTATGGATTCTTTGGCTGCTCGGGCAAGTGATGAAGAGACACCATTATCACTTCGAGATGTTGCTATGGTTGAACTTCTCTATGCCACAGGAGCACGGGTGAGCGAACTCTGTGGACTAGATGTAGAAGATATTGATTTTAATAGAAACACGATACGAGTATTAGGTAAGGGCAATAAGGAGCGCACGATCCCAATGGGAAAACCGGCAGTTCACGCCTTAGAAGTTTGGTTAGCTAAAGGACGTGGAGAGTTAGTAACAAAGTTATCTGCTAAAGCGGTTTTTCTTGGTGCTCGCGGTGGTCGCATAGATCAGCGTACGGTACGAAGCGTTGTATATGAAGCGTTGAGTGCGATTGAGGGTATTGAACTTATGGGTCCGCATGGGCTGCGTCACTCTGCTGCGACGCATCTGCTTGAAGGTGGAGCGGATTTGCGTACGGTGCAAGAAATCTTAGGTCATGCATCCCTTGCAACGACTCAGATTTATACTCATGTTTCAACGCAGCGTTTACACAAAGTATTTAAGAATGCGCACCCACGCGCATGAATACATCAATAGTAGTTATACCTACTTATAACGAGTCTGAGAGCATCGGAGCACTCCTTGATGCTTTAAAAAAACTACCTTTAGATATTTTGATAATCGATGATGGTTCACCCGATGGGACGGCGCATATATGCAGAGTTCACGGCGTGGAAGTGATTTCTCGAGAATCAAAATTGGGGCTAGGTAGCGCCTATCGGACTGGTTTTGCTCTTTCTTTGGAGCGCGGTTACAAAAATATAATTCAAATGGATGCCGATGGATCCCACCAAGTCAGCGATTTAGTAACGATGATGGAGTGGATTGGCAGCAGCGAACTACTCATTGGCTCGCGCTGGGTAGCCGATGGCGCAATTGTTAATTGGAGCAAGTTCCGCGAATACTTATCAAAAGGGGCCAATGCCTATGCAAACGCGCTTTTATCTCTTGGCGTGAGAGATACAACCTCGGGCTTTCGCATCTACGATGCCGAGCTTTTACAGCGTATGGATATCGCCGCAATCCAGAGTGAGGGCTACTGCTTTCAAATTGAGATGACTCGTCGTGCCTTGGCTCGAGGAGCAACTGTTGGTGAAATCCCGATCACTTTTATCGAGCGCGCACACGGAGTCAGCAAAATGTCCTTTTCCATCGCTCTTGAGGCCGTACTGCGTATCACGGCATGGGGGTTTTTGCGCTTAATCGGGAGGTAATTTCTTAGTTCGAATTGGAGCAAATTTTTATCTCAAGAGAAATATACATAGACGCCAGTGCTCAATTAGTGGCAGGCTCTTTAAATCTCTCTTTGAATATCTGACCCGCTTCTTTACGTCCATTACAGCCAAGTTTTGAGAAAATTTTAATTGTCTCTTGCCGAATCGTTGATTCTGAATAGCCAAGGATTTCGCTTATAGAACGATTCGTCCGTTCTTCACTGATGAGGCGAAGCATAACCATTTGCCGCTCAGTTAACTCTTTACTTGAATGGTTTTGAGGATAGGTGTAGATGGTTGAGCTTTCAATTTCTATATTTCTTTCTAAATAATTTTCGTGGCGATATAAACCCATCGAAACTAAGCTCCCGATGGCCGTAAGATACGATTCGATTTCATTATCCGGGGGTAGAGAATCCATGCAAATGATATTGAGCGTAGCTAAAGGAGTGCCATTCATTACTAAAGGAATGAAGATTGCAGTTTTCGCGTCGGATGGCCAAGGTGAATCTTTAAGTAGAGGGTAGTCTTCGCCAAAATCGGGCAATGTATTTACCCAAGTGATTTTCCTTTTTCGAAGAGTGTCGGTTGTTGGGTATTTGTCATTAAGACTATAGACAGGTGCATAGCGCCCTTCAGTTTGTTGTGAAACTCCAGATCTGGCAAAACCTTCGACCATTCCATCAACATTTATACGGGATATTAATACAGCCTCTGCATTCAGCTGGACAAATGTCACGCGGACGAGATGATCTAATATTTCCTGAATTGAACTATCTCTTGCGGCTAGGAACAATGTAAATTCAGTTACGGAATCCAAATACATTTCATTGCCCTCCAAATTTTGGATTAAAAACATCTGATAAATTCTTAGTAAATGTTTATCATGAATGTACCCCCATTTTCATAAAAAAGGGGTTCTGAAAGAAATTACGAGTGAGAGCCCTTAAGTAAGCTCTTTTAGCGGCACAGTCATGCTCAGAGCAAATTGTCACTCTGTATCGCTCTTGAGGCAGTACTTCGCATCACGGCATGGGGGTTTTTACGCTTAATTGGTCAGGGCTAACTCGGTAAAAAGGGCTTCGTGACTACAGGTAGAATCTGCCCTGCACCGCGAGCTCTCAATTTTTGGGGATTTGCCGGTGACATCTCAGCACTGCCCTGGCCTTAAAACCAGGTGAA
>CAYGHJ010000111.1:0-3062 GCA_964349605.1 uncultured Candidatus Planktophila sp.
CAAGCCAAGAAGGGGTTCGCCAGTGTCGGCACAGGATTTTGGGGCAAATGATTGGCTCGTCGATGAAATGTACGAGAAATATGTAGCCGACCCAACATCTGTTGACCCAACATGGATTGAGTACTTTAAGGTAAATAAACCTGGCACTCCATCGGCTGAATCTTCATCTAATCGGCCCACACCCTCGCTTTCAAAACCCGTCCCTCCAGTTCCTAAATCACAACAAATTTCCGCACGACCAGTCCCATCCACAGAAATAGTGGAGAGCGCTCCAACTGCCGCATCAGTACAGCCGGTTCCAGTACAGCAACCAATTGTTAGAGATACCGCATCTCCGCAACCAACTCCGGCAGATCCAGTAGTTAATCCAGTTCCCGTTTTAGCTACACCAAGTGCATCAACACTTGTACCTATACGAGGAGTTTCGGCACGTGTAGTTCAAAGTATGGAAGCCTCGCTTACAGTTCCAACTGCCACGTCAGTTCGTGCAGTTGCAGCAAAGTTAATGATTGATAATCGAATTGTGATTAATAACCACCTTAAGCGCGCGCGCGGTGGGAAAACATCTTTTACTCACCTCATTGCGTACGCAATGATTAAGGCAGTTCGCGCAATGCCCGAGATGAATGCATTCTTTGGTGAGTTAGATGGGAAACCAGCCGTTGGTCATCCTGAACATATTAATTTAGGAATCGCTATTGATTTATCGAAATCCGATGGCTCGCGCCAATTACTAGTCCCATCGGTAAAGGGCTGTGAAGCAATGGATTTTGCGCAGTTCTGGGGTGCATATGAGAGCATAATTAAAAAGGCGCGCGGTGGAACTTTAACTGTCGATGACTTTGCTGGAACAACACTTTCGATCACCAATCCAGGAACAATCGGAACGGTGCATTCTGTACCACGATTAGTGCAAGGGCAGGGATTAATCCTCGGAGTAGGAGCACTTGATTACCCGGCTGAGTTCCACGGGACGAGTGAGGAATCCCTCGCCCGAATGGCTATTAGCAAAGTTGTTACCTTAACTAGCACGTATGACCATCGCGTTATTCAAGGTGCGCAATCTGGAGATTTCCTGCGCCGCGTAAATGATTATTTACTTGGTGCTGAAGGTTTCTACGATGAAATCTTTGCATCACTTCGTATTCCATACGAGCCAATTCGCTGGGCCAAAGATTTTGAATTTAGTAAAGATGAACAGATTAATAAAACCGCACGCATCCAGCAGTTAATTCATGCCTACCGGACTTTTGGCCACTTAATGGCCGATATTGATCCCCTGGAATATAAGCAGCGCTCGCATCCAGATTTAGATGTTGTAACACACGGTTTGACGCTGTGGGATCTTGATCGTGAATTTGCAACTGGCGGCTTTGGCGGAGAAAAATTTATGCCACTGCGCAAGATTCTTGGGTTATTACGTGATGCTTACTGCCGCACGGTCGGTGTTGAATATATGTACATTGAAGACCGCAAAGAGCGACAGTGGATTCAAAGCCGTGTGGAAGTCATTGCTCAACATTTTGCACCAGAAGAGCACCTTCGTATTCTTCATAAACTCAATGGTGCAGAGGCCTTTGAAACTTTCTTGCAAACTAAATTTGTTGGACAAAAACGATTCTCGCTAGAAGGTGGCGAATCCGTCATTCCTTTGTTGGATGCTGTTATCTCAAGTGCGGCAGATCAAGGTCTAGATGAAGTTTGTATTGGTATGCCACACCGCGGACGTTTGAATGTATTAGCAAATATCGCTGGTAAGCCGCATGGACAGATTTTTCAGGAGTTCCAAGGACACTATGCTGAAAACCAAGTACAGGGTTCGGGTGATGTTAAGTATCACCTAGGTACTGAGGGCTTCTTTACCTCTCATTCGGGGGCCACCACAAAGATTTATTTGGCGGCCAACCCTTCACATCTTGATGCAGTTAATCCCGTTCTTGAAGGCATAGTTCGTGCAAAACAGGATATGTTGAATATTAAAAACGCCTATTCGGTACTTCCTATCCTGCTCCACGGTGATGCATCCTTTGCTGGCCAAGGCGTAAATGCTGAAGTTTTACAAATGTCACAATTAGCTGGATATCGCACCGGAGGAACGATTCACATTGTTGTGAATAATCAAGTGGGCTTTACTACATCTCCACATGCATCTCGCAGTGCAACATACTCCACAGATTTTGCAAAGATTATCCAAGCACCGGTATTTCATGTAAACGGTGACGATCCAGAAGCATGCGTCCGGATTGCCCGTTTGGCTTTCGAATACCGACAAGAGTTTAATAAAGATGTAGTAATTGACATGGTCTGCTACCGACGTCGTGGACATAATGAAGGCGATGAGCCAAGTTTTACTCAACCTTTGATGTACAAGATGATTAATGCTAAACGCTCTACACGCACTCTCTACCTTGAAGCGCTCATTGGGCGTGGAGATATTTCACACGATGAAGCCGAAGAAGTCGCTCGCGATTACCAAAATCAATTAGAGGCTGTTTATGCCGCAGTTAATAACCTACCTACCGAGAGCGATCCAAACTTTAAGGTACCTGTGGCACCTGATGCCCATGAGATTATTACCTCAATTAGTGAAAGCATGGCGCGTGAAATTGCTGCGACGCAGACGACAGTTCCAGAAGGCTTCAATGTTCATCCGAAGTTATTACCACAATTAACAAAGCGGGTTGATTCACTCAATGACTCCTCAATTGATTGGTCGACCGGCGAAATGCTTGCCTTCGGCTCACTCCTCAAGGAAGATTGCCCAATTCGCCTTGCAGGCCAAGATGCACGACGCGGAACTTTTAGTAATCGCCATGCCGTTATTATCGATAGAGAGAATGGCAACGAATGGTTTCCTCTTCGAGCACTCAATAGTGACGAGAACCATTTCTTTGTTATCGATTCACTTCTTAGCGAATATGCTGCGATGGGCTTTGAATATGGTTACAGTCTTGAGCGCGAAGATGCTTTGGTTCTCTGGGAAGGCCAATTTGGCGATTTTGCCAACGGCGCCCAAACAATTATCGATGAGTTTATTTCTTCAGCCTTACAGAAATGGGGAG
>CAYGHJ010000112.1:0-3054 GCA_964349605.1 uncultured Candidatus Planktophila sp.
TGGTTGCAACGCCAGCTCAAATTGTCTCCGAGGTTCCAGCTCAAGTTGTGTCAACCCCACCTACCTCAGGCACGGTCATCACAATGCCGGCCCTTGGTGAAAGCGTGAGCGAGGGAACCGTTACGCGTTGGTTAAAAAATGTTGGAGAGAGTGTTGAAGTTGATGAGGCCTTACTTGAAGTTTCAACCGACAAAGTTGATACCGAAATTCCATCGCCTGTCGCTGGGGTATTGCTTGCAATAGATGTTCCTATTGATACCACCGTTGCTGTAGGCGCTCGTTTAGCACTCATTGGCGTAACTGGAACGGTTGCTGCGCCAGTTGTTGCTGAACCGTTAGTGGCCGAAGTTCCAGCTCAAGTTATGTCCGAACCTGTGACCAAGGATGCTGTGTCCGAGGTTCCAGCTCAAGTTACGACAGCAGCACCAATAGCGCAACCAATGGATGTCTATGTAACGCCACTTGTTCGCAAACTCGCAAATGATCTTGGAGTCAACCTCGCCGATGTTAGAGGTACCGGCGTAGGTGGAAGAATCCGCCGCGAAGATATTGAAGCCCTGGCCAAGCCAGTAGTACTGGCAGTTCCGGCTCAATCGCTTGTATCACCTGCAACCAAAACTTCAACGCCGCCGGCCATTGCACTCTCGCCGCTTCGTGGAACTACTGTGACCATGACAAGGTTGCGCAAAGTTATCGCCGCCCGAATGATTGAATCACTTCATGTAAGTGCACAGCTAACAACGGTTGTTGAAGTTGATGTAACTAAAATTGCTCGTTTGCGCGATCGCTCTAAGGTAAATTTCGAAGCACGCGAAGGCGTCAAACTCTCTTTCCTTCCATTCTTTGCAGTTGCTATCTGTGAAGCATTGAAGCAGCATCCTGTCCTGAACTCATCGGTAGATGGTGATCAGATTACTTACCACGGCGCAGAACATCTCGGCGTGGCAGTGGATACCGAAAGAGGTTTGTTGGTCCCTGTTATTGCTAATGCCGGCGATTTAAATATGGGTGGTATTGCACGAAAAATTGCCGACCTTGCCACTCGCACGCGCGAAAATAAAGTGACCCCCAACGAACTTGGTGGTGGAACTTTCACTCTGACTAATACCGGTAGTCGCGGTGCACTTTTCGACACTCCGATTATCAATCAGCCACAAGTAGCAATCTTGGGTATTGGCGCAGTTGTAAAACGTCCAATGGTTGTTCGCGGTGAAGATGGCGGAGAGTCCATCGCTATTCGATCCATGGTCTATCTAGCTCTTTCCTATGATCACCGTGTGGTTGATGGTGCTGATGCAGCGCGCTTCTTGGTCACTCTCAAAGAGCGACTTGAAGGCGGAGCTTTTGAATCTGATTTAGGTTTATAAAGCAGTTATGAGTATTCCTGAACGTATTGCAATCACTGGCTCGTCGGGGTTAATCGGTACTGCGCTAGTTGGTCACTTAAAATCTGAGGGTCATACTGTTCAACGTCTAGTTCGTCGAGCACCAGTGGCAGTCGATGAAGTAACGTGGGATCCAAATACTGGATATGTAGATTTGAACGCACTCGAAGGCGTCGATGCAATTATTCACTTAGCTGGCGCACCGGTTGCTGATAAACGCTGGAGCAAGAAATACAAAGCTGAGATTCTTAACTCCCGGTTAATGGGTACAACCACAATTGCAAAGGCAGCGGCCGAAGTTAAACCAGATGTATTTATTTCTGCTAGTGCTATCGGTTGGTATGGTGAGAGCGGTAATCGAGCTGTGGTTGAATCGGATCGAGTAGGTGATGATTTCCTTGCAGCCACGTGCCACGAATGGGAGGCGGCGGCAGATTTAGCGGCTGGGGTCCGAACAATAAAACTACGCACCGGGTTAGTTTTAGATCCAACTGGAGGCGCACTTGGCAAGATGCTTCCGCTCTTTCGCTTAGGTTTTGGTGGAAAACTTGGCAGCGGCAAGCAGTGGTGGTCATGGATTACTCTCCACGATCTCGTTCGCGCCATTGATTTCGCCCTTGTTGAGGATATTTCTGGCCCGGTTAATTTAACTTCTCCTAATCCAGTAACGAATCAAGAGTTCACTTCAGCGCTAGCTCGTGCGTTACATAGACCAGCGCTTTTCCCAGCTCCAGCAATTGCGCTCAAACTGGCACTCGGAGGGTTTTCTACTGAAGTATTAGGATCTAAGCGAGTTATTCCACAGGTGTTGCAAGAGGCTGGATTTACATGGGATTACGCCCATATTACTGAGGCACTTAACGTCTTAGTTGAAAACTAGTCAAGGGCTATAAAGAGTTCGCGCGCGCTTGATCAATCAATTTCGCTACTAATAAAACATCATCATTATCAATCGGCCAAGGAGCCTTACCTTCGATTGCATCTCCAACGGCGCTATAAAACAAAGCATAGTTTCCATTTTCTCCGACAATTTCTTCTATCTCGTTGCCACGGTGAATAAAAGCTTTAGATGCAGTCGGAACTGCCCACGTACCGCCCATCGGATACTTTCCACTTCTCAATAAATCCTCTTGTGGATCTAAATCATGTATAACTAATGCGCCTTGAGAACCAAGAATTCGAGTACAAGGACCTGGTGCTCCAACAACTGCACTTGCCGAAAGATACGACATCATTCCGCCAATATGACGCAAAACTAAAACAGAGTCATCATCGGCTCCTCCTCGCAAAGACCGAACCGATGACATGACAAGTTCTGCAGAACCAAACCAATCAATTGCCGTCGAAATTAAATGTGGCTGCAAATCTAACAACAGGCCTCCGCCGTCGGCAGCGCTCATATTTTCTCGCCAGGACGAAGCATTTAATTCTGGTCGAAAGCGTTCAAAACGTGACTCCATTCTGTGGATCTGACCTAAGACTCCGCTAGCCAAAATACGTTTAATAGTTAATGCGTTGCTATCCCACCTACGATTAAAGAATGTGGAAACCGGGGTTCTGGCTTTTAAACCGGCATCGATTATTGCCTTAGTTTCGGCATAAGTACGACCCATTGGTTTATCTATAACGACCGGTATACCTGCATTAATTGCAGATAACGCATCATGTG
>CAYGHJ010000113.1:0-3015 GCA_964349605.1 uncultured Candidatus Planktophila sp.
AAACTTCAACGGTTTAGGAAGTGCGATCTTAATTCTCTCAATTTGGACGCTGGCCTTTTGAGCAAACAATTTAGCGGCGCTCGTTGCTGCAATACTTACCGCTCCAATTACAGCGACCGCTTTAAATACATCTCGACGAGAAAGCTCTACGCCAGAATCCACACTCTCGCTTCCTTGCGCACTCAACCATCGCAATACATACAGGGTGGTTGCCCCAGAAATAATCGCAGGCAGAGCTGAAAAGAGATTCGCCCGCGCATCTAACAAGGCCGCCCAGCTTGCCGCAATCGACATTGCCGCAACAATTGAGTATGCAACGCCTCTTTTACCGCTCATATATGCGCGACCTACAAAAAGAGAGAGTGCAAAAACTGCCGCCAAGATAGTTGCAATGAGAAAGAGCTTGTCGTATGAACCAAAAAGATTAATAACTAACTTCTTTACCGGAGACGATACATTATCGATGATTCGATTTCCTAGAGATAGGACAGGACTCTGCCAATTGCTTTGTAGCGAAGCGACAAAATGGCCGATAGATAATCCGGCAAACGTTGCTAGTGGACCAAAAACCTTTCCTAATCTCTTAATCTCCATAAGCTAAGACCGAATCCATCCTTTTTTAAACGAGAATGAAAATTGAGCCCGCATCTTCACTGGCAACGTACTTGCGCAGCGACGATCTCGCTGGACCTTGATTCACTGCTCCAGTAATGGCGTTAAATGCCGATCCGTGACAAGGGCAGCTTAACTGTCCACTCATAAAATTCACGACACAACCGTTATGTGTACATATCGCGCTGACGACTCTTACAACACCGTTGGCACGAGTGACCGATACTGGAAAAACGGAGGCATTAGCGGGCTTTACTTCGACAATTTTCGCTTCGCCTTCCATAATCTCATTTGATTTGGCAACAAAAACCAGTGCGCCTGCAGTTTGACTCGCAGTTGGTGATGCCGATGCCGACGGAGAGGGTTTCGTAGTTGGCAGTTTAGGAACAACTTTTGCTCCCCTTTTCCAAATCAACTTACCTTTAGATTTAACAACAATATATGTGTATCCCTGGAAAACAATTTTCTGTCCAAGTTTTGTCGGCTTTAATGTTGGACCAGTCGCAGCAAGAGCGCTTGATCCAAAAATAGATAGAAGCGCTGCAGGGATTAGCGCAAGAAGATTTCGCCGAATCAGTTTCATGCGTTAAACCGTAATGCCAACGCCTCTTTAATTTGATTTCCATGATCACGGGGATGATTTGAATAAACCTTTATCCACTTTGCAACGCTGTACTCCCCAGATTCACTATGCACTCCGGCCCTGCTCAAATCCGACTCCTTCAATCGTCTGAGAATATCTAGCGAGGCCGCTCTTACAGCAGTAAGGACGGCGATAGAGTTTTCAACGGGGAGTGTGGTGTACCCCAAAATTTCATTACTAGCCCACGCCCCCTCGTCATAGCCCTGAATGAGTGAACCTTCAGGCTCTGCAATCAATCTCCGCAATCTTGCATAAGACTGCGCCTCACTATCGGCCAAGTGATGGATAACCTGACGCGGTGACCACCCGCCCTCTTGATGTTTATCTAAATCGCTCTCTGAAAGCGATTCAATTATTTCGGTAACGTAGGCAGTGGAGGCTTCATATTCACTTGCAAGTGCTGTGATATCCATTGTTTCTACTTCATCTTTTTTCATTGATCTCTCCGATCATTTATAAATGAGGCCCTACCCTTTATTGAATCCTATTTACATCAAACCACACGATAATCTCTACCTGTGCCACCCAATCGATCCACATACATTTCACACGCCTGAATTCTTAGGACTTAAAGCTCTTGCCGCCGTCGCGAGAGACAAAGATTGCATCGGTAGTCACGGCAACGAAAATCTTTGCATTCACCGAGATGCCACCGATCTCTGTGGGTAACGTGGCAATCTTTTTCCAGCGCTTTCCAGTATCTAAAGAGCGATAAATTGATTTTCCAGATGAGGCATATAGATCGGTACCAACTACCTCCACCGAACTCCATGTGCGGGAAGTTTTTATCACTGAGGTAGTTGAAAATGCGTTAGTAGTGCGCACTAACGCCCCGTCCCTTAGGCCATATGCATGACCACTCTTAGCATTTAGGATCGCGATATCTGAGTACTTATTTTCTCCTAATTTTCGCCAGTTCTTTCCTAAATCCGAGGAATACATCAACTGACCGCTACCGGAATCAGCTCCATAGATATCGCTTTTACCGACCTCTAACATATGGAAATCAACTTTGCCCTGCAGTGAAATTTTCTTCCAACTCTTGCCTGAATCATTCGATGATATGAGTCCTATGGGATTAGGCAGCTTTGATGTAGCCCCTGGGTGTCCACTTGCATAAAGAGTTTGGCCAAAGGTGGCAAGTCCCATTACATCAAAATCCTCGCTGCTGATCCTCTTCATCGTATTCGCAGCTTGATACTCAAAGAGACCCTCGTGAGTTCCTAAGAGCGCTTTGCCCCCGAAAACTTTGATGCTGTGAATATGAGAGACCGATCCATACGTGGCGCCATAACTCTGCGGAACCCAGGTCAAAGCCCCAATAAGCGCTATAGCAAAGGCCACAATCACAGATTTACGCATGCAGTGATTCTATCTCTACTTGATTAAACCCGCCTGGCCCGTGAACGATAACTGCGCCACGCACCCGTACTCCACAGCGCCCACGCCACCAGTAATGGTTGAAACAAGAGCCTAATAGCGCGTGCTCTATCGCTATTTAATCCAAAGGCGTCGACGCCATTTAGATACTGCGAGATATTGCCCCAGAAAACTGCAACGAAGAAAACGGCAACTATCCAGCCAATCGTGGTTCGATATCGCCACAACGAAATCAACGCCACGCCTAATGCGATCTCAACAAAACCCGATGCCAACACAACGAGATCGGCATGTGATTGCAACAACGACGGCACCTGTGCTTGAAACTCAGTTCGATTACTCGTCAGATGCCCAATACCTGCAAAGACAAGCGCAATTCC
>CAYGHJ010000114.1:0-2971 GCA_964349605.1 uncultured Candidatus Planktophila sp.
AATTGTTGTGGATCCCATTAAGACTCCTATAGCCAAGGTCTCTTCATCTGCCACTCCGTCGCGCTCTGCCACTCCGTCGCGCTCTGCCACTCCGTCGCGCTCTGCCACTGCGTCGCGCTCTGCCACTGCGTCGCGCTCTGCCACTCCGTCGCGCTCTGCCACTCCGTCGCGCTCTGCCACTGCGTCGCGCTCTCCAACAACTTCACAAACGCCTACTCCAACTCCTTCACAGACGCCTACCCCAACGCCAAAAGCACCATCAATTTCGGACTTTGATGGCAGTTATTCAGGGTTCTTGAATGTTTCTCTCACGCCGGCGATTCTTCCAATACAAAACGTTCCATTTACACTTCAGTTGATTAATGGCAATGGGCAAGGTAAGGGTGGCAGCTGGAGGGGATCTGGCGTTGTAAATGATGCCCAAGGCAACGCCGCAATAACAATCTCCAATGCAATTTATGGAAGCTTTACGGTTCCCATCACCTTTACTCTCAACATCTCAAATCAGAAGAAGACCGGAACTGGCTCTGGCAGGCATACCGTTATGGTTCGCGGATTCGGCGAGATTACCTTTGATTTCACCTTCGCTCTTTCCACGAAGTGATTACTCCGAAAGGGGTGGTTTTGAGAGAAAGGGCAAGAGATATAGCGTCAAATCAGTAGAAAACACCCTGATTTTGACCCCTTGAGCATCCACGGGTACCCTTACTCCTCTGCGCTCCTTAAGGGCGCTTGATGAAATAACTCGAAATAGAAGGTAGGCAAGAGCGTGCGTACATATAGTCCAAAAGCCGGTGACGCAGTCCGTGAGTGGCATGTCATCGATGCGCAAGATGTGGTCTTGGGCCGTCTTGCAACACATGCCGCCGTTCTACTTCGTGGAAAGCACAAGACAACATTTGCGCCACATATGGACATGGGTGACTTCGTCATTATTATTAACGCGGAAAAAATTGCTCTCTCAGGTAACAAGACTAAGACTAAGTGGTCACATCATCACTCAGGTTTTCCAGGCGGCTTAACTTCTACTGTGTACGGCGAGCTTCTTGAGAAGTTCCCAACACGTGCCGTTGAAAAAGCAATCAAGGGAATGATTCCTAAGAACCGTCTTGGTCGCGACATCGCATCAAAGCTAAAGGTTTATGCAGGTCCTAACCACCCGCATGCTGCACAAGCACCAAAACCATATGTATTCGAACAAGTTTCACAAATAGTGAAGTAAGGGATGACAATGTCAGAGAACACAACTTTTAACGATCTCGATGAGAACGAAGTTCCTACTTCATACACATCATCGACTCCAGCGGCTGCAACTAATCGTCCAGCAATTAAAGCTCCAGGTGGCGGCACAGGTCGCCGTAAGGAAGCAGTTGCTCGTGTTCGTTTAACTCCAGGAACGGGTAAATGGGTCATTAACGGTAAGGCTCTTGAGAATTACTTCCCAAACAAAGTTCACCAACAATCAGTCTCAGAACCATTTCGCACAGTAGGTGCTGAAAACCAGTACGACGTTTTTGCGCGTATCAATGGTGGAGGGGTATCTGGTCAAGCTGGCGCACTACGTCTTGGTGTTGCACGATCACTGAATCAAATTGATGAAGAGGCTAACCGTCCAGCGCTCAAGAAGGCTGGATTCTTATCACGTGATGCACGTGTTATCGAGCGCAAGAAGTACGGCCTTAAGAAGGCTCGTAAGCGTTCTCAATACAGCAAGCGCTAATTTACATTTAAGTAAAGGAGTTCCAATGGCACTCTTTGGTACTGATGGAATTCGTGGCTTAGCCAATAGTGAACTCACCGCTGAATTAGCACTCGATCTAGCAGTTGCCGCTGCGCATATATTGGTGGAAAGTTCTTCTAATAAAGACCACCAACCAACGGCAATCGTGGGTCAAGACTCACGCGCATCGGGAGAGTTTTTAGAGGCCGCTGTAGTTGCAGGCCTAACAAGTGCTGGAATCAATGTTTATCGTGTTGGAATTTTACCTACGCCCGCGATCGCGCATTTAGTTGCCGAATCTAAAGCTGACCTGGGAGTCATGATTAGTGCATCCCATAATCCAATGCCAGATAATGGAATTAAATTATTTGCACGAGGTGGTGGCAAGCTAGATGATGCTATTGAGGCGCGCATTGAAGCTCGAATGGGTGAAGATTGGAAGCGGCCAACGGGTCGCGGTGTTGGCAGAGTGATTAACGATGAGACTACAACGGAGCGGTATTTAAAGCATCTTTTAGCATCGGTTAAAACTCCACTTAATGGTCTAAAGGTTGTCGTTGACTGTGCAAACGGTGCATCATCGCTCGTGGCACCCGAGGCATACCGACGTGCTGGCGCCGAAGTTATAGCAATCTTTAATCAACCCGATGGTTGGAACATTAACGAGGATTGCGGATCTACCCACCTTCAACAGCTTCGTGCTGCAGTTCTCAAGGAAGGTGCTGACGTTGGCATAGCCCACGATGGTGATGCCGATAGATGTTTAGCAATAGATGCTGCCGGAAACGAAATTGATGGAGATCATATTTTAACGATATTAGCTCGTGGATTTAAAGCGCGCAATAAGTTAAAGGCGAACACCGTCGTCGGAACGGTAATGAGCAATTTGGGTTTTATGCATGCGATGCGAGATTCAGGCATTGAAGTAGTTACGACACCTGTTGGAGATCGTTATGTATTGGAAAATATGATCGCTAACGATTATTCATTAGGTGGCGAGCAGTCGGGTCATGTGATTATGCGCGATCTAGCTAATACTGGTGATGGGATTTTAACTGCGCTGCAACTACTACAAGAGGTTGTCCGTACGGGAAAAACTCTCCAAGAACTCGCGGCAACGATGGTTCGTTTTCCGCAAGTTCTGATAAATGTTCGAGATGTGAATAAGGAAGAACTTCAAGAATCGAGAGAGATTGCATCGGCGGTGCAAGCAGCCGAGCTCCGACTTGGAGATAGCGGCAGAGTCTTGTT
>CAYGHJ010000115.1:0-2885 GCA_964349605.1 uncultured Candidatus Planktophila sp.
TATTAGGCATTGCAATACACATTGCCCGTGCCAGCAGTGACAAGATGGAGAGTCGTACTCCAGAAAACTCTGGCAGGGCTCGGAGTCGATCTAACAATTCAATCGCACTAGTCACATCTACAGTAATAAATTCAGTTACGTGAGGTGCGGTGAATGCACTTGCTACCATTGCTTCAGCCATTACACGCCGGACTCCGTGAATTGGAGTACGGGTCTCTTTTAAATTAACCACATTCTTCATTTGGTTTGCAGCGGCCAAAACATCTTCGTGTGTAATTGAACCTTCAGGACCGCTGCCTATTAGGGTGAGTAAATCCACTCCACAATCTCTAGCAAGTCTTCGCACAGGAGGTTTTGCCAATGCAATTACTCGGCTATTTATTGAATCTGGAGCCTCTAATCGTGGTTCAGGCACACTAAGTATCGGTGGTTTTGGTACTGAAGGTTTTGGGGCATTGGAGACAACTGCACCTACTTTGGTTCCGTAGTTTCGAGTAGCACGTTTTCGGTGCGAAGTTTCCTCATTTCGAGGTCCAGAACCTACCAAGATTTCGGTGCGTTCAGATTTCAACTCGGGGGTTGGTGCATCCGATGGCTTCTCCACATCTAACTGAATGCGAATGATGGGCGTTCCTACATGAACAACTTGTCCTTCTTTGACAAGAAGTTCAAGTACCGTGCCGGAAAAAGGAGTTGGAAGTTCAACCAAAGCTTTAGCTGTTTCGATCTCAACGATAAGTTGATTGACCTGAATTTTTTCTCCCGCTGATACTTTCCATCCTACAATTTCGGCATCTTCCAGACCTTCACCCACATCAGGAAGTCGAAACTCAAATACTGAACCAGAAGTCTCCATAATCTTAATAACCCATGCACTTTTCAACTGCATCGAGAATTCTCTCGGCATCTGGCAAGTAATCATCCTCTATTCGACTTGGAGGATATGGAACGTCATAACCCGTCACTCTCATCACAGGTGCTTCTAGTTTATAAAAGCACTCTTGACTCAAACGTGCAGAGATTTCCCCACCAATTCCTCCGCTACGAGAAGCTTCATGAACTATGACTACGCGACCAGTTTTATTAGCAGATTTAATTAGCACAGGCATATCTAATGGACTCAAAGAGCGCAAATCAATAACTTCAAGCGAAACTCCATCTTCGGCTGCAAGGCGAGCAGCTTGCAAACATGTCGCAATGGTCGGACCATAACCAATAATTGTGCAATCTGAACCTTCAGTTAAAACCCTTGCTTCATGCAGAGCTGATATTTCATTGAGATGTGAATCAGTGTTGACCTCACTCTTTTGCCAATAGCGCCGCTTTGGTTCTAGAAAAATAACTGGGTCATCACTTGCAATGGATTGTTGGATCATCCAGTAAGCATCATGTGAATCAGAACATGAAACAACTCTTAAACCAGGGGTTGCTGCAAAATACCCCTCTGGAGATTCACTGTGATGTTCAACGGAGCCAATTCCACCCCCGTAAGGCATTCTTATAGTGATAGGAAGGCTCAACGCACCGGCCGAGCGATAGCGCATTCGAGCGAGCTGTACAACGATTTGGTCGAAAGCGGGGAAGACAAAGCCATCAAATTGAATTTCGACAACGGGGCGAAATCCGTAGAGCGCTAGCCCGATAGCTGTACCTACAATTCCAGATTCAGCTAACGGCGAATCAATCACGCGCTCGTCCCCAAAAGATTTTTGAAGCCCTTCGGTTACCCGAAATACTCCGCCTAGCTTGCCAATGTCTTCTCCCATGAGAAGTACCTTGGGGTCAGCATCCATTGCGCGATGTAGACCTTGATTGAGGGCATGAACGATACTGAGTTGGGGCATTTTAATTATCCTGCGATCTAGAGAGAATGGTTTCGACTTCTCTCCTTTGCTCATCGATATTCAAATCCGTCTGAGAATGAACATGGTCGAACATCGATAGTGGATCAGGGGTTGGAAGCTCTCGACAGCCTTTACGCATTCTTTCGCTTAATGTGGCAGCCTCATCTGATATTTCACTCTCTAGCTCTTTATTAAGAACGCCTTTAGCGCGCAGGTAGACCTTTAACCGTTCAATCGGATCTTTTTCTCGCCAAAGTTCGACGTCGCTAAAAATCTGATATTTGGTGGGGTCATCTGAAGTTGTATGTGCGCCCATTCGATATGTAATTGCTTCAATTAAAGTCGGACCTTGGCCTGAACGCGCTCGATCTAATGCCTGCCTAGTAACTTCATAGCAAGCAATGACGTCGTTTCCATCTACTCGTATGCCGGGAATTCCGAAGCCTGCGGCACGGTGGGCAAGGGGCACTCGACTTTGACGCCGTGTTGGTTCAGAGATTGCCCACTGATTATTTTGGCAGAAAAATACAACCGGGGCTTGGTAGGAAGCGGCAAATACAAATGCCTCGTTAACATCGCCTTCACTCATGGCCCCATCACCAAAGTAGGCCATTACAGCTTGATCTTTTTCTGCATCGCCAGTTCCATTGTTGCCGGCGAGGTAAGCCCCCATAGCATAGCCAGTTGCATGTAATGCGTGGGCTCCAATAATAATTTGGTAACCATAAAGGCGATAAAGATTTGCATCCCATCCTTGATGCTTTGTTCCCCGCCAAAAACTAAGCATGTCAACTGGATCTACTCCACGGCACCACGCAACCCCATGTTCACGGTATGTTGAAAAAGCAAAATCCTGTTTTTGTATAGCGCGGGCGGAACCAATTTGCGCCGCCTCCTGCCCCAGCAATGGTGCCCACAAACCAAGTTCACCTTGCCGCTGCAATGCTGTTGCTTGCTCGTCGAGGGCACGAATTAAAACCATGTCTCGGTAAAAATTAATTAACTCTGAATCGCTCAATGTTGAGATGTATTGTGAATCGT
>CAYGHJ010000116.1:0-2851 GCA_964349605.1 uncultured Candidatus Planktophila sp.
GCGTTATTTGTTTTTGAGAGATTGGATTTAGATTAAAAATGATTAACCGGGATACTTTAAGACGCTTATCAGAAGTCGAACGTGTACGTTTCTTGGCGATACATCCAAGGAGTGGAGATTTATTCGAAGCCGGTAAAACAAATATGCCCGGCGGAGTTCCTATGTCGTGGATGGCTAAGTGGCCAGGTGCTTATCCGATATTCGTTGAGAACGCTAAAGGTGCACGCTTTACCGATGTCGATGGAAATACGTACATTGATTTTTGTTTAGGGGATACCGGTTCGATGACGGGTCACTCACCAGATGCGACCGTCGCTGCAATTCGCGAACAAGTTGGCAAAGGAATTACCGCGATGTTGCCAACTGCCGATGCAGCAATTGTATCGGCCGAACTATCTCGGCGATTTGGCCTACCTCTGTGGCAGTTCACGGTCTCAGCCACCGATGCAAATCGCCATGTAATTCGCTACTGCCGCATGATTACTGGGCGATCAAAAATCGTCGTAATCGATCGCTGTTACCACGGCAGTGTTGATGAAACATTTGCGACTTTAGATTGGGCCGGAAACACAGTTTCACGTGAAGGAAATATCGGTGCACCAGTTGCATTAGATGTAACAACACGCGTCGTTGAGTTCAATGATATAGCTGGAATGGAAAAGGCCCTATCTCATGGTGATGTTGCCGCGATTTTGATGGAGCCCGCGATGACTAACGTTGGAATCGTTTTGCCACAGGCTGGTTATTTAGAGGCGGTACAAGAGTTAGCTAAGAAGCACGGCGTAATTTTAATCATCGATGAAACCCACACACTATCGGTGGGCCCAGGCGGCATGACGGCCGATCGCGGCTTAAAACCAGATTTTTTAACTATCGGAAAAGCAATTGCAGGCGGAATCCCAACCGGGAGCTTTGGAATGACTCAGGCCATCTCGGATTCGATAAAGAAGATGGTTGAGTTAGAGATTATTGATACTGGGGGAATCGGCGGCACGTTAGCCGGTAATGCTTTATCGCTTGCATCAATGCGGGCAACATTGACACAGGTTTTAACCCAAGAAAATTTTGATCGAATGATTGAATTAGGAACGCGTTGGTCTGATGGCGTTGATGCTTCAATTAAAGAGTTTGACCTGCCTTGGACCGTAAATCGCCTTGGTGCACGGGGGGAATACATGTTTGCAAGCAAAGCGCCTATAACAGGGGCCGAAGCGAACGCCGCTGGCGATTTTGAATTAGAACAGTACATTCACCTGAGAATGCTCAACGATGGTTTTCTGATTACACCTTTTCATAACATGGCCCTGATGTGTCCCGAAACAACGGCAGCCGATGTCGATGCACATACCAAGGCTTTTCGCACAATGTGCGCCGAACTTGTCGAGCGATAACCTTACCCACATGGACTATGACGTTGAGAAGATTCGTTCGCACTTCCCTTCACTAAATACTGGCTTAGCTTTTTTTGATGGCCCTGGTGGAAGCCAAGTACCAGATGTTGTCGGAGCTGCGATTGCCGCTGCAATTACGAAACCGATTTCAAATAGAAATATAAACACTGAGTCAGAGAAGAATGCCGAAGAGATAGTTGTTGAGTTTCGCAAAGCGGTAGGCGATTTAATTGATGTGGATCCAGGTGGAGTTGTTTACGGTCGCTCATGGACTCAACTTAGTTATGACTTTTCGCGCACATTGGCCAAAAATTGGGGACCAGGGGATGAGATTGTAGTAAGTCGCCTCGATCATGATTCTAATATTCGTCCTTGGATTCAAGCTGCCGAAGCCGTAGGCGCAACGGTACGTTGGGCAGAATTTAATGTTGAAACATCAGAGTTAACCGTTGAGGCCGTTGAAGCGGTTCTATCCAGCAAAACTAAGCTAGTGGCAATTACAGGAGCTGGAAACACAATTGGTACACGGCCGGATTTAAAGGCAATTGGAAAAGCAGTTCATAAAGTTGGCGCGCTTTTCTATGTAGATGGCGTGCACTTAACTCCTCATACCGCAATTAGTGCTAAAGAAATCGGCGCGGATTTTTTCGGTTTTTCTTTTTATAAGTTGATGGGTCCACACTGCGCTGCTTTGGCAGCATCTCCTGCGCTCCTGGACTCTCTCAATAATGACAAGCTGCTTCCATCGACTAGCAATGTCCCTGAAAAATTTGAGTTCGGGACGCTACCCTATGAAATTATGGCTGGATGTATTGCCGCCATAGATTTCATCGCAGAGATGGCTCCGGGAGCAGGAAAGACACGGCGTGAAAAGATAGTGAACTCTATGAATGCCTTAGAGAGGTATGAAGAGGAACTTATGGAATACATGGAAAATGCGATTAAATCACTGCCTGGTGTAACACTGTACGGACATGCTACACACCGCACACCGACTATCTATTTTTCATTTGCCGGCCACAACAGCAGTGATATTTATATGGCATTAGCTGCAAAGAAAGTAAATCTTCCAGCTCATAACTTCTATGCCTTAGAGGTATCGAGAAAACTTGGTCTGGGTGATGCCGGAGCTTTACGGGCAGGTCTAGCGCCGTATTCAACTCGAAACGATGTTGATCGCTTAGTTTCAGGCCTTCAAGCGATAGTCGGTAAGTAATTCACAACTAACGCACAAAAAACCTTGAGGGTTTACACCAACAGGAGCCCTATTTTTGGCTCATCCGCAAGAGTTTGTGGTGAATCGGAGGGGATGATGAAACTATTACAGCGAAGCATCGCAGCCGCCACTATGGCAGGCCTATTTGCTCTTGTGGGTAATTCAGGTGCAAAGGCAAATCCGGAAAAGCCAAAAAACCCTGATAATTTTTAAAAGAGAGTAAGTAAAAAGGAGCCAGTCCCCC
>CAYGHJ010000117.1:0-2733 GCA_964349605.1 uncultured Candidatus Planktophila sp.
ATGTTCATTGGCGTGGCCCAACATATGAAACACCTGCAGAGATTCAGATGATGCGGACAATGGGCGGTGATTTAGTGGGAATGTCTACTGTTCCAGAGGCAATTGCTGCACACGCACTAGGTGCCGAAATTCTCGGGATTTCACTGGTAACAAATGCGGCAGCCGGTGTCACTGGCGAAAAACTCAACCACGAAGAGGTTATTGCCGCTGGCAAGGCGGCAGCTGATCGGATGGGCGCACTTCTCAAAGGCGTAATCCCGAAGTTACTCTAAGAACATGGAGCTACGAGAAGAAGTACAAGCTTGGATTGCCGATGATCCTGATCCAACGACCGCTGCCATGCTGCAGGGTTGGCTTGATACCGACAATGAAGGAGAACTTCGAGCCTCGTTTTCAGGTTTTCTCCAGTTTGGTACTGCAGGCCTGCGTGGCCCCGTCCGACCAGGTCCTTCGGGCATGAACCGCGCCGTTGTCGGTCGTACAGCCGCTGCAATTGCTGCATATATGAAAGAACGTCATCTAACCTCGGTAGTAATTGGACGCGATGCGCGTCATGGTTCCGAGGAATTCACGCAAGAGAGTGCGCAGATCATGAGCGGGGCTGGCATGAAGGTCTACGTCCTTCCACGCCCACTTCCGACCCCGGTTTTAGCGTTTGCAACTAATGAATTGAAGTGCGACGTTGGAATCATGATCACTGCAAGCCACAACCCACCACAAGATAATGGGTACAAAGTTTATTTAGGCGGTACTGTCGATGGAATTCATTATCGTGGTTCACAAATTGTTTCTCCTACAGATGAGTCAATTGCCGCTCACATAGAGGCCATATCTTCTTTAGCCAGCCAGCCACGTGGCAGTGCTTGGAGCATTGTTAGTGAAGAGATCATAAGTAAGTACATCAGTATCACTGCAGCGATTGCTAATAGACCTGGTGATTTAAAGATTGTCTACACCGCAATGCATGGTGTCGGAACTGAAACTTTGTCACATGTATTTCAGAAGGCCGGCTTTCCATCTCCAATTTTAGTTGATGCCCAAGCACAACCTGATCCAGATTTTCCTACTGTGGCATTTCCTAATCCAGAAGAACCCGGTGCTATAGATTTAGCTTTGGAAACTGCAAGGGCATGTAATGCAGATTTAGTTATTGCAAATGACCCAGATGCCGATAGATGCGCGGCTGCAGTTAATGATCCAATTTTCGGTTGGCGGATGCTACGTGGAGATGAGTTAGGAGCTATTTTTGGTGAAACTATTGCGCGCACGACGAAAAATGGAATTCTCGCTAATTCAATTGTTTCTTCAACGATTCTGAGCAAAATTGCAGCCTATTACAACTTGGATTTCAAGCAGACACTTACAGGATTTAAATGGCTAGCAAAGATTGATGGACTTACATTTGGTTACGAAGAGGCACTCGGCTATGCGGTAGATGCCATTACTGTCAATGATAAAGATGGAATTTCAGCAGCGATAAAATTGGCCCAAATTGCTACTGATTTGGCGCACGAGAACAGAACATTGCTGAACTTATTGGATGAGATCTGGGCCAGACATGGATTCCATGCAACAGAACAGATTTCAATTCGCTTAACTGATCTATCTCAAGTTGGCCACATTATGGGTCAACTACGCTTAAATCCCCCATCGGCTATCGCTGGTTATTCTGTCACCTCTATAGATGACTTAGCCAAACCAGGTGATGATTTACCACCAACTGATGGATTACGCATTTGGTTAGATGGCGCTATCCGAATTATCATTCGCCCAAGCGGAACCGAAGCAAAGATGAAGTGTTACATTGAGGTTATTGCAAAAGATATGGCAAGTGCAAAAATTGTTTTAGATCGTTTACGAGCACCATTAAAGGAATTGCTAGCATGAGTTTTTACGGATTAGTTGATGGTAGTGATGCATCACTAAAGAAGTATCTAGGCGCACTCTCCGGTGTTGACCAAGTCGGCGCTGATGCACGTGCTTCAATGTTGGCAACACGCAGTATTAAAACAACCTCTAAACGCTGGGCGATTGATACTGCTATATCTATGGTGGATTTAACAACGCTCGAAGGTGCCGATACTTCGGGCAAAGTTCAAGCTTTGTGCACTAAGGCGGTACGCCCAGATCCCACTGATTCAACCGTGCCCAGCGTTGGCGCTGTTTGCGTATACAACGACATGGTCGGGATAGCACGCAAACACCTTGATTTGATTGGCGGCTCACATGTTGGTGTAGCTGCCGTCTCTACTGCATTTCCGTCGGGCCGAGCATCTATGAGCGTGAAAATCCAAGATACTCAGGATGCTCTTAACGCCGGAGCATCTGAGATAGATATGGTGATAGATCGTGGGGCATTTCTAAGTGGTGACTACATCGCTGTCTTTAACGAGATTGTACAAATTCGCGAACTCTGCGGCGAACGAGCACATTTGAAGGTTATTTTTGAAACTGGCGAACTCGTCACCTATGACAATGTAAGAAAAGCATCTTTCCTGGCGATGGCCGCTGGCGCAGATTTTATTAAAACATCTACGGGTAAAGTTGTACCTGCAGCTACCGCGCCAGTCGTTTTGATCATGCTTGAAGCTGTACGCGATTTTTACTCTATGACACAAACGCGGATCGGCGTAAAACCTGCGGGTGGAATCAGAAATACTAAAGATGCGATCAAACAATTAGTTCTAGTTAATGAGACGGCTGGACCGGAGTGGCTTACACCATCGCTTTTTC
>CAYGHJ010000118.1:0-2727 GCA_964349605.1 uncultured Candidatus Planktophila sp.
AGCGAGTTGGAACCACCTACAAAGGCCTGCCAGGAGATTGCAAAATCGGAGACCAAATTTTGATCGATGATGGAAAGGTGAGCGTCGAGGTTATCGAAGTTAAGGGATCTGATGTCGTAACACGGGTAATTGATCCAGGGGTAGTTAGTAATAATAAAGGAATCAATCTCCCGGGAGTAGCCGTGTCTGTTCCTGCATTGTCTGAGAAAGATATTAAAGATTTACGGTGGGGCCTTCGCGCCGGTGCCGACTTCATTGCACTTTCATTTGTTCGCAACGCTTCTGATATCAAGGATGTTCATAAGATTATGGATGAAGAAGGCATTCGCCTCCCTGTAATTGCCAAAATTGAAAAACCGCAAGCCGTTGCAAACATCGCAGAGATTATCGATGCCTTTGATGGAATTATGGTTGCTCGTGGAGATTTAGGTGTAGAGCTTCCAATTGAGGATGTGCCACTCGTGCAAAAACTATGTGTCGAACTTGCTCGAGATATGGCTAAACCTGTAATCGTTGCAACTCAAATGCTGGAATCAATGATCACAAATTCGCGTCCCACACGCGCCGAAGCTACTGATTGCGCAAATGCAGTTCTAGATGGCGCTGATGCGTTGATGCTCTCTGGTGAAACTAGTATTGGCGAGTTTCCAATTGATGCTGTTCAAACCATGGCGCGGATTATTCAAAAAACTGAAGAGGGTGGCTTGGATCGAATACGCCCTATCAAGACTTCACCTCGAACAAAGGGTGGCGCAATCACAAAGGCGGCGACCGAAGTTGGTGCGATCGTTGACGCAAAGTATTTAGTTGCATTTACCCAAAGTGGTGATTCAGCTCGTCGAATGTCACGTCTTCGCTCAGTTATTCCAATCCTGGCAATGACTCCTGAGGTCGGAACATATAATCGCTTAGCCCTTTCCTGGGGGATTGAATCAATGCTGACCCCTGTCGTTGGGGCGACCGACGAGATGGTGAAGTTAGTCGATACCGTCCTGATTGATTCAGGTAGGGCAACTATTGGCGATAACGTCATGATCGTGGCTGGCTCACCACCGGGAATTCCAGGATCCACCAATGCGATGCGAGTTCACCGCGTAGGTGATGCTGTTGGCGGCGCAGCGCCGGCGTACCGATAAGCTCCAAAGCACCGATAAGATTGGCCAGCAGCGCCTCGGTACTCCAACGGTAGAGAGGGCAGTCTCAAACACTGCATAGTGTCGGTTCGAATCCGACTCGAGGCACGTACGCTGCTTTTACATCCTGAAGGGGTGAATAGGACATGAGCATTCGCATTCTCGTTGCCGAAGATGAAGCGCTCATCCGCATGGATTTAGTTGAGATGCTCCAGGGCGCTGGCTATGAAGTCGTGGCTCAAGCCTCCAATGGGCAGGAAGCTGTGGATTTAGCGCTTGCACATAAACCAGATCTAGCGATTTTAGATGTCAAAATGCCGGTTTTAGATGGAATTTCGGCGGCGGAGAAGATAATTGATGTAGCACCAGTTTTAATGTTAACGGCATTTTCACAAAGGGAGCTCATCGATCGTGCGCGCAATGCCGGGGTGATGGCCTACGTAGTCAAACCATTCACAGTTGGTGACCTAATTCCAGCTATTGAGATTGCCATAAGTAGACATCTGCAGATGAGCGCTTTAGCTGCCGAAGTCGCCGATTTACATGATCGCCTTGAGACTCGCAAATTAATCGATCGGGCCAAGGGGATTTTAATGAAGGCGCTGAATTTGCCCGAGCCTGAAGCCTTTTCATGGATTCAACGGACGGCGATGGATCGTCGGATGAGTATGAAGGCAGTGGCCGAGGCGGTTATCTCGCCTTCAGCTGTGCCCGAGAGATAGTCGGCGGATTCAATCGCAAGGCGTTGAGACCCGTTAACCATAAAGGCACTATTCGGTTCAAATCGCACATAGTTTCTTCAAGGCAAACTCATTAATCTTGAGAATTCTGGCCTTTGGGGTTGTCCGACGATCACCCCTGCGGTTACGCTCAACACCTCCCCATCCCGGGATAGTTTAATAATAGGCAAAATAGGAAAGGTACGAAATGAAGAAGAGAATACAGATCTCTCTTGCTATCGCTACAGCCCTAGCACTAACGCTTACTGGTTGCTCATCGTCAAATGACGCCGCAGAGAACACGTTTACGATCGCATACCAAGGTCCGCTATCTGGTGGAGAAGCTTCAACTGGAATAGATGAGCAAAACGCCGTCAAGTATGCAGCCATGTTGTTTATGGAAGCAAATCCAGGTTACACAATTGAAGTTGTCTCAGTAGACGATCAGGGAGATCCAGCTGTTGCATCAACAGTTGCTCCAGGAACAGCTGCTAATGAGAAGATTCTTGGTCTAGTTGGACCTGCATACTCAGGCGCAACTATCGCATCACTACCGTTTTACAAGGATGCCGGATTGGCTTTGATTTCTCCATCAGCTACACGCGTATCAATTACAGATCCAACTTCACCTGATTTCGGCGGACCAATTTTCCACCGTGTTGTAGGTAAAGATGATCTACAAGGTCCAGCATTGGCTAAGTATGCAACTAAAGGCCTTTCATCAGCTAAGGTATTTGTCTTTGATGATCAATCAGCATATGCCGTACCTCTTCGTGGCTACGTAGAAGCCGGCTTGAAGGAAGTAGCTGGCGCATCGTTGGTTGGTGGAGACTCAGTTCCTAATACAGCAACTGATTACAGCCCAACAATTGCAA
>CAYGHJ010000119.1:0-2716 GCA_964349605.1 uncultured Candidatus Planktophila sp.
ATGCTTTAGCTAGGCGATCAAGGGATAAGTTGCAGGGGGTGATTTCATTCCAGGAGGAGGCGATACCGATTTGAGGCTTTATCCAATCCTCATCGCCCATTCCAACGGCGCGCAACATTCCACGTGCAGGCGCGCGCTCCATTCCATCTGTAACAAGGCCAGAGCGCGGTTTCATCGTCGACATGGAGTGAAGTCTAACTACCCGATTGAGAAAGGTGAGCTAGTAAAAGTTCTCGTACGCGAGCGGCATCTGCTTGGCCCTTTGTCTCTTTCATCACCGCACCGATTAAAGCACCTGCTGCAGGCAAGTGGCCGCTACGTATTTTTTCAGCGGTCTCAGGTTGGTCTGCACAGACTTTTTCAATCGCGGCCATTAATGCGCCATCATCATTTACAACTTTAATTCCGCGCGCAGAAATAACTGCATCTGGTTTACCTTCGCCTGCAATTACGCCCTCAATTACTTGACGGGCTAACTTATCGGTGAGTTCACCATTTTTTACCAACTCAACAATCTCTGCCACATCAGTAGGAGTAATCTCCAAATCAGCAATCGCAACGGCTTTATCATTGGCAATTCGCGAGATCTCACCGAGCCACCAACTTCGCGCCTTTGTTGGATCTGCACCCAAAATAACCGTCGCCTCAACGAGATTTAAAACGTCGGCGTTAATCATCGCCGCCATCTCTTTATCCGGTACAGCCCACGCCTCTTGTAAGCGCTTGCGGTGAATTGATGGCCTCTCAGGTAATCCGGCACGTAAGCTTTCAATCCATGCAGCATCTGGTGCAACTGGTACCAAATCTGGTTCTGGGAAATATCGGTAATCCTCGGCCTGCTCCTTGGAGCGACCCGAGCGTGTAAGCCCAGTATCTTCTTGGAAGTGTCGAGTCTCTTGAACTACGCGCTCCCCTTTATTGAGAAGCTCAGCATGGCGGATCATCTCTCCGCGAATCGCACGTTCAACTGATCTCAGGGAGTTTACGTTTTTGGTTTCGCTACGAGTACCTAGAGTTTCTGATCCGATTAATCGAAGTGAGACGTTAGCATCGCAGCGCAGTGAGCCCTGTTCCATCTTTACATCACTCACACCGAGAGATCGCAAAATATCGCGGAGCTCGGCAACATAAGCTCTCGCAACTTCTGGGGCGTATTTGCCAGTGCCAGGAACAATTTTGGTCACAATTTCAATTAAAGGTATCCCTGCCCGGTTGTAATCGAGTAAAGAGTATTCAGCGCCATGGATGCGTCCAGTTGCACCTCCTACGTGAAGTGATTTACCCGTGTCTTCCTCCATATGCACCCGTTCAATTTCAATCCGAAAAACCTTAGGGCCTTCATCGCTCTCGATTTCAACATCAACGTAACCATTGATGCAGATTGGCTCGTCATACTGAGAGATCTGAAAGTTTTTAGGCATATCGGGGTAGAAATAATTTTTACGCGCAAAGCGGGAGAAAGGTGCAATGGAGCAGTTCAACGCTAAGCCGATTTTAATTGTGGATTCAATCGCCTTTTCATTGATCGTTGGAAGCGCACCGGGCAGAGCTAAACAGACTGGACAGGTCTGTGTGTTGGGTTCGCCACCAAAAATCGTGCTACAACCACAAAACATCTTCGACTGCGTATTTAGCTCAACATGAACTTCAAGTCCAAGGACGGGCTCGTACTTTGCAATCACATCATCGTAGGAAAGCGCCATTTATTTGCCTACCAATTCAGGCGCTTGCGAAAGCAGAGGCGCTCCCCATCGTGAAAGTAGAGCGGCTTCAAGGGCTGCGCCAACTAGGTACATTCGCTGGTCTTGCATTGCAGGTGCCATGATTTGGAAACCCACTGGTAGCCCATCCTCAGGAGCTAAGCCTGATGGAAGTGACATTCCGCCGATTCCCGCCATATTTACAGGAATAGTCGCGATGTCATTTAAATACATAGCGATCGGATCATTGGATTTTTCGCCGATTTTAAAGGCAGTTGTTGGGCAGGTTGGCGAGACCATCACATCGCACATTTGAAAAGCTTTATTAAAATCTTGAGTTATAAGCGTGCGCACTTTTTGTGCACTTCCGTAATAGGCATCGTAATATCCGGATGAAAGTGCATAGGTTCCAAGAATAATTCGACGCTTAACTTCGCGACCAAAGCCAACTTCGCGGGTCAAATTCATGACTGACTCGGCCGATGCATCATCGACGTCGCCAACCCGAAGGCCATAACGCATTGCGTCAAAGCGAGCTAAATTAGATGAACACTCAGATGGTGCAATTAAATAATATGCCGCTAGCGCGTATTCAAAGTTAGGCGCAGATACTTCAACTATTTCAGCGCCAGCTGCCGCTAATAGCTCTAAAGACTCTTCAAAACGCAGGCGAACACCGCTTTGGTAACCATCGCCATTTAACTCTTTAACAACACCGATTTTCATCCCCTTTACATCACCGGATATTGCCGCTGCAACTACGTTGGGAACTGGCGCGTTAATGCTCGTTGCATCTTTTGGATCGTGACCTGCAATCGCCTCATGTAAGAGCGCTGCATCTAAAACAGTACGAGCACACGGACCTGCTTGATCCAATGAGGATGAAAAAGCGATCAAACCAAAGCGTGAGACACCACCATACGTTGGTTTTACACCCACCGTTCCGGTGACTGCCGCGGGTTGGCGAATCGATCCGCCAGTATCGGTTCCGATAGCAAGTGGTGCTTCAAATGCAG
>CAYGHJ010000120.1:0-2712 GCA_964349605.1 uncultured Candidatus Planktophila sp.
CCCGAATCGAATTAACACGCTTTGATATAAAACATGGCTACTGGATTTCACGCGGATGGTCTGAGCGCGCACCGATAAAAACCGCTTCGCGAATCGATACGCCAAGAAGTGGCGCCAATCTGCCACCCGGTGCGTTGGCAATTGCTGGAGTTGCATGGGCCATGATTCGGGGTATTTCCAAAGTCGAGGTAAAGATTGGAGATCTACCGTGGCGAGAGGCCACCCTTGGCCCGCAGATTGCAAAGACAACATGGCGACAGTGGTGGATCGATTGGAACCCTAAAAAGGGTAATTATCTAATCTCCGTACGCGCAACCGATGGTGATGGAATTGTGCAGCCAGAGGAATATGTTGCCGTTGATCCCAATGGTGCAGAGGGTTGGCACAGGATATTTGTCAATGTTCTCTAAATATCGAAGCGATCGAGCTCCATTACCTTGCTCCACGCTTTAATGAAATCGGCAACAAATTTCTTCTGCCCATCATCACTTGCATAGACTTCAGATAAAGCGCGCAGCTCTGAGTGCGAACCAAAGATCAGATCGGCGCGCGTTGCCACCCAGGCAGGCTTTGAACTCTTAGTTTTTTTGGGCTCATGAGCTTCGAAAAGATTCTCATCGCCCATTACCGGCGACCACCTATATTTCATATCAAGAATATTGATAAAGAAATCATTAGTCAGTGACTCCTTCTTTTTCGTGAGCACACCAGTCTTTGATCCATCGAAGTTAGCTCCGAGAACACGCAAGCCGCCAACTAGAACGGTCATCTCTGGCGGTGTTAGCGACAAAAGCGCGGCCTTATCGACGAGTGAGAGCTCTGCGAGTTGGGTATTAGATGCATGTTTGTAATTGCGGAAACCATCGGCCAATGGCTCGAGCACAGCAAATGATGCGACATCGGTCTGATCCTGTGTTGCATCCGTGCGACCTGGCGTGAAGGGGACTTTAACTTTAATCCCGGCATTCTTTGCCGCTAGCTCAATGCCAACGCAGCCCGCTAGAACGATGAGATCGGCCATCGACACCTTTTTAACTGATTTTTTATTGAAGCTAATTTGTATTTTCTCTAAGGTAGCAAGAATCTTCTTGAGCTCTTTAGGCCGGTTAACCTCCCAATTGCGTTGAGGCTCTAAACGAATACGGGCACCATTTGCGCCCCCACGTTT
This sequence comes from uncultured Candidatus Planktophila sp., assembly GCA_964349605.1. Lineage (GTDB taxonomy): Bacteria > Actinomycetota > Actinomycetes > Nanopelagicales > Nanopelagicaceae > Planktophila. Next base: position 1,169 of record CAYGHJ010000120.1, read on the forward strand.
ATCGGTTGAACGAAAGGTTGATGCCGAAGCCCACGCAGTAGTTACCAACGCGGCAATACTTAACTCACTGGCGAGAATCTTTTTTGTAAGAGTTTCAATCTCAGCCTTGCCGATTGACTTCTTTGCAGGAGCTGGAAGTGGGTCTTGCCAGATTAACTGCTCGGCAGGCACTAGATCACCGAGGTAGCGGGCAATAGGGCCCATATCGCGGTGGGTTAATTTGAACCATGCGCGGGCAAATGCATCGGCAAATGCTTCGAAGTCTGCGGCAAAGCGACGTGAAATCTTTTCATAAGCCGGATCCGTACGCAGTGCAAGATCGGCAGTGGACATAATCGGCGCATGTGTTTTATCTTTTATATGTGCATCGGGCACGGTTGTTGCTGCGGATTCATCCGTTGGAATCCACTGCGTTGCACCTGCAGGACTCTTGGTCTGCTTCCACTCATACTTAAATAAAGTTTTGAAATATGAGTTATCCCATTTAGTTGGCGTAGGTGTCCATGCACCCTCTAGCCCACTTGAAATAGTATCTGCGCCATTTCCTGCTCCGTAGGTATTTATCCAGCCAAGCCCCATCTCATTTATTGCAGCTGCCTCTGGTTCTGGACCAACATACTTACTTGGATCGGCGGCGCCATGTGCCTTACCAAATGTATGGCCCCCGGCAATTAACGCGACGGTTTCTTCATCGTTCATCGCCATCCGTGCAAAGGTTTCACGAATATCTTTTGCCGATGCCAAAATATCTGGAACACCATTTGGTCCCTCTGGATTTACATAGATCAACCCCATCTGTACTGCAGCTAAAGGGTTTTCTAATTCACGTTCCCCGCTGTAGCGCTCATCGCCAAGCCAACTCCGCTCTTTGCCCCAATAACTCTGATCGGCCTCCCACACATCTTCGCGGCCTCCACCAAAACCAAATGTTTTCAATCCCATAGATTCGATTGCGCAGTTGCCGGCAAGAATCATGAGATCTGCCCACGACAACTTTTTTCCGTACTTTTGTTTTATCGGCCACAAAATACGGCGCGCTTTATCTAAGTTGACGTTATCGGGCCAACTATTAAGGGGCGCGAAGCGTTGCATTCCAGCACCAGCACCGCCACGACCATCGTAGGTGCGATATGTGCCGGCGCTGTGCCAGGCCATGCGAACAAAGAATGGACCGTAATGTCCGTAATCGGCCGGCCACCAATCCTGGGATTTAGTCATCAAGGCCTCAATATCTTTTTTAACGGCCTTAATATTGAGCTTTGAAAACTCTGCTGCATAATCGAATCCTTCGCCCATGGGATCTGAGGCAGGAGAATTCTGGCGAAGTACCGAAAGATCTAAATTATTGGGCCACCAATCACTGGTGTAAGTGCCCTCTGTATTGAGGTGACTGCCGGTGTATGGACACTGTGGTGCTTGCTCCATGGTTCCTCCAGATTTTTCGACTGTATCTATGAGGTAAGGCTAATGGAATCTATGGAATTGGCTAACCGGAGCTACGATTTGCACATTATTTTGAACTCTGAATGAATTGAGCCATGAGC
>CAYGHJ010000121.1:0-2706 GCA_964349605.1 uncultured Candidatus Planktophila sp.
GGTTTATCTATAACGACCGGTATACCTGCATTAATTGCAGATAACGCATCATGTGCGTGAGCGATATTGGCTGATGCGACTACGACTAGATCTAACCGCTCCTTCACGAGCTCTTCACTCGTAGGGACAACTTTCACACCTGGAAAATCTTCTTTAGCATGGCCATGGCGAATTTCATTCGTGGTCGCAATCGCGGCTACCTCAAAACCACAACCTTTAAGCAAGGGGGCGTGAAAGTAACGCCCGGCTAAGCCATAGCCGACGATTCCTACACGCAGACCCACTTACTTACTCTCTAATTTTGGCGTCCACCAAATTTTTCTCGCTACAGAATCCATGCCTAAATCCCTTTCGGATTGGTAAGTACTCAATCCTACCTTTAGGCTATGGATATGACTGCAGTAACTAGTCCGCACGGATCTGTAATTGCCCTCGCCCGCCATGGCCTAATCGATTATGAAAAAGCTTGGGATGTCCAGCGAACAATTCACAGCGAAGTCGTTGAAAATAAGCGGCCAAACACTTTTCTACTTTTGCAACACCCTTCGGTTTACACGGCAGGCCGCAGAAGCGATGCATCCGAGCGTCCTCAAGACGGTACCCCAGTTATCGATGTCGATAGAGGCGGAAGAATTACATGGCATGGACCCGGACAATTAGTGGGCTATCCAATTGTCCGATTAGCTAAGCCGACGGAAATTGTCGGCTTTGTTCGAGAAATCGAGGCCGGTCTAATCCAAGTTTGTGCTGAGTTTGGAATAGAGGCTCAATGTTTTGCTGGACGCTCTGGAGTCTGGATTCGAGATGAGAAGGGTGATCGTAAAATCGCCGCAATCGGAGTTCGAGTTGCCAAGGCCGTAACAATGCATGGCTTTGCTTTAAATGTCTGCCCTGATTTAACTGCATTTGATCAGATAATTCCCTGTGGTATTGCCGATGCAGCTGTAACTTCAATGGAAAAAGAGTTAGGTCGCGCAATATCGATTAGTGAAGTCGAACCAGTCGTTGAGCGCTACATCTTTGAATCTCTGAAGCGAGTAAGTGTATGAGCATCGCCCCTGAGGGTCGCAAGATGATTCGCATTGAGGCCCGCAATACGCAAACTCCAATCGAACGCAAACCCGATTGGATAAAGACTAGGGCAAACATGGGTCCTGAATACACCAGACTTCGATCACTAGTAAAAAGTGAAGGTTTACACACGGTCTGTCAAGAAGCAGCATGTCCGAACATCTTCGAGTGTTGGGAAGATAAAGAGGCGACATTTTTAATCGGCGGAGATAAATGCACCCGTCGTTGCGATTTTTGCAATATCGATACCGGTAAACCCGATCCACTGGATCGAGAAGAGCCGCGAAAAGTTGCAGAGTCTGTAAAAGCGATGGGTCTTGCCTATGCAACTATCACTGGTGTTACTCGTGATGATCTGCCCGATGAGGGTGCATGGTTATATGCCGAAACTATTAGAGCGGTGCATGAATTAAATCCTGGCTGCGGGGTTGAAATGTTAGCCCCTGATTTTCATGCAAAAAGCGAGCTACTTAATGAAATATTTGAAACCCGACCTGAAGTATTTGCGCACAATCTAGAGACCGTACCTAGAATCTTTAAAGAAATACGCCCAGCATTTACTTACGAGAAATCTTTACGAGTGATAACAATGGCCCGCGAATTTGGTCTCATTACCAAATCGAATTTAATTCTAGGTTTAGGTGAAACTCGTGAAGAGGTTTCGCAGGCCCTTATTGATCTACGAAGCTCTGGCTGTGATTTAATTACGATTACCCAATATTTACGTCCTACTAATCGTCATCATCCAGTCATGCGTTGGGTCAAGCCGGAAGAGTTTGTGGAGCTATCAAGCGAGGCAACTGAGGCAGGATTCCTCGGCGTAATGAGTGGACCACTTGTACGCTCAAGTTATCGCGCTGGACGTTTATATCGACAGGCAATGGCGGCTAAAGCAACTCATGGCTGATCTCGTATATCCCCCAGTAATTGTTGCAATCAAATCACTCTGGAAATATTTAGATCTTAAATTTGACTTTCAAGGTGTTGAAAATATCCCACGTAAAGATGGTGCGATTTTAGCAATCAATCATGTCAGTTATTTAGATTTCGCAATAACAGGAACGGCGGCATTGCCCGCAGGTCGATATGTGCGCTTCATGGCTAAAAAGGAGGTATTCAATAACAAGCTCGCTGGACCTTTGATGCGCGGAATGCACCACATAAATGTAGATCGTGAAAATGGCGCGGCATCATTTGTTGCAGCCCTACGTGCCTTAAAATCCGGTGAGATTATTGGAATTTTTCCTGAAGGAACAGTATCCACGAGTTTTGAAATTAAAGGTTTAAAATCCGGTGCAGCTCGCCTTGCTATGGGCGCTGGAGTTCCAGTTATTCCAACGATTATTTGGGGTAGTCAGAGAGTCTGGACTAAGGGCGTAAAGCGAAATCTGCGTCGCAAACATATTCCAGTTACCGTGATCTTTGGAGAGCCGATTTTCTATAAAAAAGGTGACGATCTCGAAGCTGCTGAAGCACATCTTCGCCAAACACTTCTTGGTATTCTCCACCAAGTTCAAGAGAATTACCCTGATAGTCACGTGGGCCAGCGTTGGGCACCCACCCGTCTTGGTGGAACGGCCCCTGCCCCACTAAACTAGAGAACATGTTTAAGAGAAAAGCTAAAGAAAAGAAGAT
>CAYGHJ010000122.1:0-2671 GCA_964349605.1 uncultured Candidatus Planktophila sp.
CTGCGGCAAAAAGCGGTTTAATAACTGCAATCATTTTAGGTGTTGCACGAATCGCGGGAGAAACGGCGCCAATCCTCCTTCTCACGGGCGGTGGCGACACAGTAAACCTAAATGCTTTTAGTGGACCAATGGGTTCTCTGCCTTATTACATTTGGAAATCTTTTAATGCCGGATCCCCAGAGGCAATCACTCGGGCATGGGCTGGGTTATTAGTTCTAGTTGGACTTGTCCTAATTTTATTTACAGCCGCACGTTTCTTTGGTTCCAGAAAGGTCTCCAGATGATTATTTCACCAGATAACAAGAAGGATGCAATGAATATGACGGTTAAGCCAAGTTCATTAGCCGAGGTTGCACTGGCTAAGAACCCAGTAACTCCAAGTACCCGAGTAATGGGAACGGGTCTAGAAACCCGTGGCGTTCATGCATGGTTTGGAAAGCATCACGCGCTGTCAAACATATCGCTCGATTTTGCTGCCGGTACGGTTACTGCACTTATTGGCCCCTCGGGCTGTGGCAAATCAACCTTTATTCGCATCATTAACCGCATGCACGAGTTCATTCCTGGCGCGGCGATGGCTGGAGAAGTTTTACTCGACGGCAAAGATGTTTATGCACCTGGCACTGATGTAACAAAAATCCGATTGCAGATCGGAATGGTTTTTCAAAAACCAAACCCATTTCCTTCCATGACAATCGGTGAAAATGTTTTATCTGGTCTTAAACTCGCACAATTAAAGGTCGATAACAAGGGTGATTTACTTGAAGAGTGCCTGGAGCGCGCTGGGTTATGGAGCGAAGTTAAAGATCGTTTGAGTGCACATGGCGGCTCATTATCAGGCGGACAGCAACAACGCTTATGTATAGCCCGTGCTTTAGCGGTAAGCCCTCAGGTGTTATTGATGGATGAGCCATGTTCGGCCCTTGATCCAGGCTCGACTTTGCGCATTGAAGAGACTATCCGCCATTTATCGGAGACAATGACAATCATTATCGTGACGCACAATATGCAGCAAGCGGCACGAGTCTCTGACTACACCGCCTTCTTCCTCTCCGACGGAGGACCTGGGCAGATGATAGAAGTTGCTCCGACAAGGGAGATTTTCTCCCGTCCTCAAGATCAGCGAACAGAGAATTATGTAACTGGGCGCTTCGGCTAATCATTTACCTGTTGTTCATCTAATCGATGGGTTGTGTTTATCCATCTAAAGTCCTTCGTTCATTTCGAGAGAATATCTTTTTCATGTAGTTCATGCCTATACCTAAAAAAGGGGAAATAAATTGGGAATTTCAAAGATTGCGAAAGTTGCATCTCTCGCTCTCGTATTTGGTTTAGTTACGGGAACTCCTGCATATGCAGTTGATTTACAGGGCTCTGGTGCATCTTTCCCAGCCCTCCTGATCGAGGGTTGCAAAGCTGGTTTTGCAACTCATAGTTCAAATTCTTTTGTTTATGCATCATCATCATCAGGCACAGGCCAAGCTAACTCAGATAAGTCAATTGGTGATTTTTGGATGTCAGATGGCGCATACACAGCGTCGACAAAGCGCTCCACTCTTATTCATGTTCCACTGGTTGCCGCGCCAATTGCAATTTTGCACAACTTGCCTTCAAAGACAACTCTGCAACTCTCAGCCACAACTATCGCCGGCATCTTCGGTGGAAAAATCACTCGTTGGAATGATCGAGCAATCGTTGCCGATAACAACCGCTCAACTACGAAGACTATTTATAAGAAAGATGCAAACGGTAACCCTAAAAAAGATGCAAAGGGCAAGCCAATAGTGCTTCGTACTCAGATCATTACTCGCCAATACACGCTTCCAAATCAACCAATCAAAGTTGTATATCGTTCAGATTCATCTGGAACTTCAGAGAACTTTACCAATTACTTATCAAAATCAGCTGCAAAAGTGTGGCCTAAGGCCAAAAACAAAGTATTCAAAGATGCTTTCCCTGGAGATATCAATGCAATTGCTAATTTAGGTCGCATAGTTGGCGCCGCATCATCGACTGGTGTTGCGCAACTTGCTGGCAAAACTGCATACTCAATTACCTATGCCGAAGTGAACTATGCAGCAGCCAACAAACTCAAGATTGCTAATGTAATAAACCCTGCAGGATCAGCCGTTGCCCCTGATTCAACTGGCGTAGGTGCATTTCTTGCATCAGCGACACAGGATCCAAATGGGTACCTGACTTATGACTACGCAACTAAAGAAAAAGGAGCATACCCACTTGGTATCGTCTCTTACTTACTTGCCGATACTTCATATCCAAATAAGACAAAGGCGGCTGCGGTTAAAGCTTTTGCTAATTACATTTTGAGCACTAAGTGCTCGAAGGATGTTGGCACGGCACTTGGTTTTAGCGTCATCGATGGTGAGCTTCTCAAGAAGTCACTTGCTCAAGTCGCCAAGATCGGTTAGCTCTTTCCAATTCGAGGCAAATTAGCGGCCAACTGAATCGATGCAGTTGGCCGCTTTTAGTCACTATCGTTGGGTTCATTGTTAAACCACGTAAACCTGTGAACTCTTTGGAATCGTTGCCTTCCATCCAAGTTCTTTCTCTATCCGCGACTTCATAGCCACCTGTGAATCCGCCTCACCGTGGACAATAAAAGTATTAGTAGGTTTGGAAATCTGACCTAACCATAAGATGAGTTCGTCAG
>CAYGHJ010000123.1:0-2653 GCA_964349605.1 uncultured Candidatus Planktophila sp.
TTACGCGCCTTAAGAATGGATTACTGCGCCATCTCTTGCTAGCGTTTGAACCATGGAACGTGCGGTGTGCCCTGGATCCTTTGATCCGATTACATATGGGCACCTAGATATCATCAAACGTGCGAGCACCCATTTTGACCAAGTTGTAGTTGCTGTTCTTGAGAATCGGACTAAGTCGAGTCTTTTTACGGTTCCTGAACGCATTGCCATGATCCGTGAATCTGTTAAAGATCTACCTAATGTGGTTGTTGATTCATGGAGTGGTTTATTAGTGGACTATTGCAAAAGTAATTCAATAACTACTATCGTAAAAGGACTTCGTGCAGTTACTGACTTTGATTACGAACTTCAAATGGCTCAATTAAATCTCCAAGCCTCCGGTGTTGAGACGATGCTTATGGCGACAGCACCGGCGTATTCATTCCTTTCATCTTCAATCGTAAAAGAGTTGGCACATTACGGAGGAGATGTATCGACGATGATCCCTCAAAATGTCAATGATGCCATCAAACTTCGAGTAGTCGGGAAATAGTCGATGGATTCAATAGAGAAATTAACATCTGCAATCACTTTGGTGGAAGAGGCACGTGGAGTTCCGCTCTCTGCAAGTTGCGTAATTCACCGTGGCGAAATGCTTGAGCTTCTCGATGAGGCTCGTGCTGCACTTCCAAAGGATTTTGAGTCGGCTCAGAGAGTGATCTTGATGCGTGATGCAATCATAGAAGAGGGTCGTTTGAGTGCTGAGGCAATGATCTCTATGGCACGTGAAGACGTCGCGCGTATGGTCGAACAGACGTCCATTGTTCAAAATGCACGCGATGAAGCGCGCAAAATTCTTGATGATGCACAAGAACAAGGCATGCGCGAAAAAGCAGAGGTCGAAGAGTATATTGATGGCCGACTTGCAACTCTTGAAGTAATCTTAAATAAGACACAAGATGCCGTATCACGTGGACGAGAGCGTTTAGCTGGCGCTGGCGATAAAGATGCACTCTCACAACTCTCGGACGCTGATTAATTTTGGTGAGAAAATTATCTGAGGTTTATAAACTAAATACTTACGAACTTCCTCGCAGAGCAGGCGAGATGAAAGAGTATGAACTCGATATTGAGATTCCAGAAAAAGTTGGAGTAGAACTTATTGCGGTTCCGGCCGGTGATGTGATTGAAGTGGATGCACGTCTTGAATCAGTTACAGAGGGAGTTTTACTCAGCGCTCAAATATTTGCCACGGCTAAAGGTGAGTGCGGGCGGTGTTTAGATCCGGTCGAAATTATTATTGAAAAGCGAATCCAGGAGCTCTATCTCTACGAAAAAAAACTTGGTCAGAAGAAGTACCTTTTACCTGAAGATGAGTTAGATATTGAGGACGAATTAGTGATGGAGGGTGATGTCATGGATTTGGAGAGCCCTATCCGCGATCTCATCGTGCTTGCTTTGCCAAGCACACCGTTGTGTAGTGATGATTGTGAGGGCCTGTGCCCAGAATGCGGGGCGAAATGGTCCGAACTGCCTGCAACCCACGCTCATGAGAAGATTGACGCTCGATGGGCAGGCCTGGCGGCCCTGACCTTAGATAAACCCGATTTCAAGAATTAGAGTTTTTAAGGGATACTTACGCCCTGCAACCACCGTTGCGTAGGAAGAAGAGGTTAGAAAAGTGCCAGTACCAAAGCGGAAGACCTCGCGTTCTAAGACGCGCTCACGCCGAAGCCAGTGGAAGACAACTGCGGCATCTCTTGCAGCCTGCCCACAATGCCAAGCTCCAAAGCTTCAGCACACTGCCTGCCCAACCTGCGGCACATATAACCGTCGCCAGGTATTAGAGGTCTGATCTGAGCTCGTTGCTCAATGAGGTGTTGGGGGTTGTCATCGAACCCTCACTGCTCGAGTTAGCTTTTACTCATCGTTCACATGCATATGAGTCGGCAAATAAAGAGACCAACGAGCGCTTAGAGTTTTTAGGTGATTCAGTTTTAGGTTTAATCGTTACCGAAGAACTTTACAAACGCTATCCAGAGTTTGATGAGAGTCGACTCTCTCCGCTGCGATCAGGCGTGGTAAATATGCGCGCGTTAGCAGATATCGCCCGTGAATTAGATTTAGGAAAATATATTCGTCTTGGAAAAGGCGAAGAAGTTACCGGCGGGCGCGATAAGAATTCACTTCTTGCTGACGCTCTCGAGGCGGTTATTGGTGCTATCTATCTCCAGTTCGGTTTTGAGATCTGCACACAGATTGTTCGTAGATTAATCGCTCCCACTTTAGATTCGGCAGTTGCTCGTGGAGCGGGGTTAGATGGCAAAACCGCGTTGCAAGAATTGGTGGCTGCACTCAACCGGGGCGTACCTGAGTATGTTGTGAGCGAAGATGGACCCGACCACGATAAGAATTTTACTGCGGTAGCCATGGTCGAAGGTGTCAGCGTCGGTCAAGGAGTTGGTAAGAGCAAACGTGAAGCCGAACAGATCGCTGCTCGCATTGGGTATGAATCATTAAAAAACGAGCCTGTCCAGCCATAATTGCGTTAAAAACACTGCATTTACGCGATAGGTTTACCGCGTGTACTTGAAGAGCATCACCCTCAAGGGATTTAAGTCCTTCGCTTCGGCTACCACTTTGCGTTTAGAGCCGGGAATCACATGCGTTGTAG
>CAYGHJ010000124.1:0-2643 GCA_964349605.1 uncultured Candidatus Planktophila sp.
CGCGCCATTCCAACTAGGCCAGATTTGCTAGAGGCATAGTTAACTTGACCGGCAGCACCCACTGCTCCGACTACTGAACCGACGAAAATTAAACGGCCTCGTTTTAGTTTGAGCAGACCCCGTGTTGCACGTCGGGCAACGCGAAAAGCACCCGTGAGATTGGCATTGATAACATCTTCAAAATCGGCATCACTCATGCGCATGACTAGACCATCTTTTGTAATGCCTGCGTTGGCAACGATTATCTCTGGAACTCCCCATTGGCTCTCTATTGAGTCAAAGGCGTTATCTACGCTTTCGGTAGATGTGACATCCATGAGAACGGCGTTAAACCCAACGGGGGCTGGACCGCTTCTATATGTGACTACCACATCATGGCCGGCCGATTTTAGGGCCTTCGCAATCGCCAAACCGATTCCACGATTGCCGCCTGTGACAAGGGCAAGTGAATTCATGAACTTTAATCTACCGCCTACTGATAGGTATTCAAAAGATGCAGAGCTGCGTGGCTAGCAATAGGCTTGACAGTATGGCTGATGAGAAGAAGTTCTTTGATATTACCAACGCTCCTAGAGCGTTAAGTAGTGATCAAGCATCTCGCCAAAAAAGATATTTCATCTCAATGATGATACGAACTGTCTGCTTTATTTTGACCGTTATTTTACCTAGCCCTTATCGTTGGATTGCTTTAATCGGAGCGGTTGTTCTTCCATATTTCGCTGTGGTGATTGCCAATGCGGGTCGCGAATCGATCACCCCTGGCGAACACATGCGCGATGAGAATCCGCCTGCATTAAACTAAAGTAGGAGAATGCAACGCGAGCCTTGGGCAATCTTTAAATCGATTGTAGCCCTTGGGCTTATTGTCCTGTGTTTATGGGCTGCTCAATGGCAGTATCAACGTGGGATAGATCGTCACGCGCGTAATTCAATGATCGCCGAGCACATTGCACTTCCACCAACTCCACTTATTCAAGTTGCTTCGCATCCAACTCGATTTGAATGGCAAAAGGTCACAACCTCTGGAAAGTTCAACCCCGATGAACAAATACTTCTACGCAATAGATACTCAGAGGGTGTCTATGGATTCGAGGTATTGACGCTATTTTCTTCAACCGACGGTAAAGTTTTTTGGGTGGATCGTGGTTGGGTGAAGGCGGGTAGAAATGCAACCACACCGCCGGTTGTAGCCAGCGTTCCCACAGAGATTGTGGAGATAACTGGAAGGTTGCGCTTAGATTCATCGTTGCCGCGTGGTTCATTCTTTGCTCTACCGGCCAGTGGCACGGGATTAGTAGGCGAGCTCAACGCCCAATCACGTATAGGTACCGAGAATTTTTATCTCGATCTACTTAGTGGATCGCTGCCAAACCTCACACCAGCAGTTACGGCCCAACTACCTGAATTAAGCGATGGCCCGCATATGGCATATGCCCTTCAATGGATATTTTTTGGCGGCCTTATTATTTATGGAAGAATTCTAATTCGTCGAACCCGTTAAATCCTGTCGGTTATAAAGATCGGCATACAACCCACCGAGAGCAACAAGTTCATCATGCTTTCCTCGCTCGATTATGGATCCATTTTCCAAAACAAGAATCTGATCTGCATCTCTAACCGTGCTTAAACGGTGGGCGATCACAATGCTCGTACGTCCCTTGAGTGCATTCTCTAGCGCTGCATGCACCAGCGATTCATTTTCCGAATCTAAATGTGCAGTGGCCTCATCGAGAATGACTAATGCGGGAGATTTAAGAAGTAAGCGGGCAATTGCAAGTCTTTGTTTTTCGCCACCAGATAGGCGATGTCCACGTTCTCCAACCATTGTGTCAAAACCGTTAGGCAATGACTCAATGAGTTTCCAAATTTGCGCAGCTTCACATGCGGCCTGCATCTCTTCTAAAGTTGCATCGGTTTTGGCATAACGCAAATTCTCTGCGATAGTTTCGTGAAATAGATGTGCATCTTGCATTACTACACCAATTGAGTTTCTAAGTGACTCCAAAGTTAAATCCCTTATATCGTGACCGTCGATTGAAATAGAGCCACTAGAAACATCGTATAGGCGAGGAATCAAAGCACTTATCGTTGTTTTGCCGGCACCTGATGGACCAACAAGGGCAGTTAAAGTGCCAGGTTCGGCGGTGAAGGAGAGATTCTTGAGAACTTCTCCACTCTCAACGGTTTCCGGCTTGGCCGCAGACTCTAAAGATGCCAATGAAATTTCATGGGCACGTGGATAGGCAAAGCTCACATTAGTAAAAGTTAACTGTGGATTGCGGCCACTGTAAGTTTGGGCAGCTTCGCGATCTTTAACCATCGGCTCTAGATCCAATACTTCGAAGACGCGTTCAAAAGAGACTAATGAGGTCATAACATCGATGCGCACATTAGATAGAGCGGTTAGAGGACCATAAAGACGTGCCAAGAGCGCAGTAATGGCGAGCAAAGTTCCAACCGTGACTCGCTCATTTATTGCGAGGTGGCCACCAATACCATAGGCAAATGCCGTTGCAATTGCTGCAACACTAGTTAAAGCGATAAAGAACAACCTGTTAAGCATTGCGGTTTTAATTCCAATATCTGCAACTCGGCGTGCCCGTGAACGGAAATACTCTTGTTCACTAGCTGGTTGGCCATAGA
>CAYGHJ010000125.1:0-2591 GCA_964349605.1 uncultured Candidatus Planktophila sp.
TAGAAATTCTAAATCAAGACCTTCTCGTGACTTTATAGATCTCGAACCAAATAACACCCCCACATCCAGCCAAGAAAACCAGTAGCCACTCGAAGGAATTTAAAGAGCTGAGATTAAAGGCCTCTCTGAAAATCTCAACATTGACCAAAAGAGCCAATACTCCAATACCTCCAATAAGTACCCACTTTATTGTTTTATTCTTGCGGGTTTTGAACGTTTCAATAATCGAGAGGTGTTGTGATCTATTTACAAGAATCAAAGAAATATTGCCGAGCATAAGAGTCGCAAAAGCAAGTGTCCGAACTAGATCATCACTACGCCCTGACTGCAGAGCCCATAGGTACATTGCAAGCACTGCTATTAAAACACTTGAGCCTTGAGCAATTGAGATTCCAAGAAGATGTCTGTTGAATATTTTTTCATCCACTTTTCTGGGGGCGCGATGCATAATCTCCGGGTCGGTCTCCTCAGATTCAAAAACGATTGAACAGGCAGGATCAATGATTAACTCTAAAAATGCAATTTGTGCTGGAAGCAGAACCAGAGGCCAATCTGAAACAAAAACTGGAATGAGAGCCATGCCGAAAATTGGCACATGGATTGCTATCACATATGACATCGCCTTTTGTAGATTCGCATAAATTCCTCTGCCTCGACGAATACCTCCGGCAATAGAAGTGAAGTCATCATCGGTGATTACCAGGGAGGCAGCTTCGCGTGCAACATCGGTTCCGCGTCCACCCATAGCTATTCCAATATCGGCCGCACGCAGAGCGGGTGCATCGTTGACTCCATCCCCCGTCATGCCAACAACTTCACCATTTAGCTTTAGCGCCCGAACGAGTCGCAACTTCTGTGTGGGCACCATACGCGCGAAGATGCTTACACTTTTTATTCGCTGCGCAAGTTCGCTGTCGTCCATCTTTTCTAACTCAGGACCAGTAATTACTCCAGATTGATAATTGAGTCCAACTTCTTTAGCAACCGATAGTGCAGTTCCGGGGTAGTCGCCCGTGATCATCACCGTTCTAATACCAGCCTTAGCGCACTGTGCAACAGCATCCGGAACTCCAGGTCGTACTGGATCGTGCAGATGCACAAGTCCTAGGAATTCGAATGCGAAGTTGTGCGGCGAATCAGGAAGCTCTAAACGTGGATCAAAAACTGCTTTGGCTACACCTATGACACGAAAACCTCGCTGCGATGCATCATCAACATCTTTAATGATCTCTTGAATTTCTTTTGGGCCCAATCGGCATAGACCGGCAATCGCTTCGGGTGCACCTTTGGCGGCAACTAAAAAACCCTCTCTTTCTGGAGATTTCCATACATGCGAAATCGCCATCAACTTATCTGTTATCGGATATTCACGAATCAACTCCCAATTTTTTTCATGGGAAGTAATTGCGTGAAGAGCCTGGTCCATTGGATCAAATGGGTTGATGGGCGAGGCCAGTAAGGCGCTATGGATTAGTTCGCGATATTTATCAGGGATTACATCCACATCTAATATATAGAGCTCTCCCTTAACGTTAATCTCATGCACCGCCATCTGATTCATGGTCAGTGTTCCAGTCTTGTCAACACAGATGACCGTTGCAGAACCGAGAGTTTCAATTACTGGTGCCCGACGTGCAATTACGTGTTTCTGCGACATTCGCCACGCACCGATTGCAAGAAATAGTGTGAGAACGACCGGAAACTCTTCTGGTATTAAAGCCATAGATGCAGCAATACCTGCAAGTGTTCCCTGCAACCAATCCCCACGAGTAGTTCCGTAAATAATTACTACGGCAACCGATACCGCAATTGCCGCAACATAAATAACACGAACGATTCGATCTACCTCTTTCTGTAGATGCGTCCGATCTATTTCAATGCTTCGTAATGCCATTCCAATCTTGCCTAACTCAGTCTTTGAGCCGGTCCTTTCAATGACTGCACGTCCGTAGCCCGCAACAATTAATGTCCCAGAAAATACTTCGTCGGTTGTTTTCTTCGGTACCGATAGTGATTCTCCCGTGAGCATGGACTCATCGATGCTTAAGTTGGAAGCACTTATTAACCGGCCGTCTGCAGGAACTCGATCGCCTTCATTGAGTATTACCAGATCTCCTGGAACTACATCTTTGCCAGGAATTCTCACATTAAAACCATCGCGGACAACGAGGGCTCTGGGTGAGGATAGGTCGCGTAAAGCTGTTAATGCCTGCTCGGTTCGGCTCGATTGGTAGAGCGAAATACCAATAATGATAAATACAGTCATCATTAATACGGAGGCATCAAGAAACTCTGCTACTACGAAATTTATAATGCCAGCAGCTACCAGTAGTGAAAGCATCGGTTCGCGCAAAACTCCAATGAACTGTTGTATGAAATTCCTAGGCTTGATATTTGGGAGGAGGTTTGGGCCTTCAGAGGCCAGTCGACGCTCAGCCTCACTAGTTGTGAGACCTGTGATGATCATTTAATCAGTGTATAAGTAGCCACTAAATTCTAATAGGGGGAACCCTGGACTCTGCAGATAAAAGAAATAAAAAGTTCGACCTCTCAAGTGAAAGGCGAGAGAGGTCGAACAGTGCGCGAGAAGG
>CAYGHJ010000126.1:0-2591 GCA_964349605.1 uncultured Candidatus Planktophila sp.
TTGGCTTTCTCTTTCCAGCTTCCAAGAGTGAAATATAACTGGCCGCCGAAATACCGTCGGCTAACTCTGCTTGGGTTAGACCAGCCGCCCCGCGCAGATTTCTTAACCTAGTGCCAAAATCCATTGGGCTTCCTTTTCTCTTTGATTTAGTATATCTTACACTCAACCTTTACAAATTGTGAAGGCCATTAGGGAGAATTGTGAAGAAGATAATCGCCGTAATCCTGACCGTTTCGTTCTTGGCCGTAACGCCTGCACAGGCAGCTCGCCCAGATAGCAAAGTTGTGACAACTCAATCCGTTGGTGGCGGAATTTGGTGCTGCGACGTTATTTCTGCCTGAGATTTCATTGCAGAACCTATTTTTGAAGAGGAAGGCTCTAGGTGTTGATAGGTAGGTCGTTCATTGGGCAAGAAACCTTTGTCGCGCGCAGCAAAGGTTTCTTGCCTGCAAATTCACCCACGCCTTGGTTCTTAACTAAAGGTCTCATAACAACTTCTAATTCAATGTTTCCCCACTTTTGGTCAATTGGCACAGTTTTAGTTAGGAAGGCAGAAAAACTCATGATTAAGGCTCTTTTAAAATTGCTCGTCGGATTGGGACTCACTTCAGACGAAAGATATTTGCTGCAAGTTGACCTTGAGGCACTCACCAATCTGATACGAGTTCGCTATGGTGCTATCGGGATTCTCAATGAATCAGATGAATCAGGAAAAACGTTCAAGTATTTCATCCACACTGGCATCACTCAGGAAATAGTTGAATCTATCGGCAGAGTGCCAGAGGGACGGGATTTGCTCGGAGCGGTGATTCGCGAGAATGCCGTCATACGCCTTGAAGATTTGTCCAAAGACTCAGAGAACTCTGGATTCCCGCCCGGCCACCCTCTTATGAAATCACTGCTAGCTGTGCCAATTTCCTATGGGCATCATGTATACGGACGCATTTACTTAAGTGAAAAATTAAATGGCCTACCTTTTAGCGAGGATGATGAGGTGCTGGTTCAGAATTTTTCCAATTCGTTAGCGAAAACTTTGGATGAAAGCATTAGATCAGGATTAAGCGCTCGTGTGTAGTCGCTCCCTTACTTATTGAGCGGTGGCAAAGCCCAACTTAATATCGTTTTTAATATCTTCAATATTTTCAAGCCCAATGCTCACGCGCACCATGCCAGGAGTAATTCCAGCTTTTAGCTGCTCATCTGGGCTGAGTTGAGCATGCGTCGTTGAGGCCGGGTGAATAACAAGAGATCGAACATCGCCGATATTTGCAACGTGGCTAAAGAGTTTTAAGCCCTCCACGAATCTCCGACCCGCTGGTGCACCTCCCTTGAGCTCAAAGGAGAATACTGCGCCCGCGCCTTTAGGTGCATATTTTTTCGCAAGAGAGTTCCAGGCAGATGAAGGCAGGCCCGCGTAACTCACATGTGCAACCTGGGGTTGTTTTTCTAACCATTGAGCTAATTCCAGTGCATTGCGCAGGTGGCGATCCATGCGCAAGTTAAGCGTCTCTAAGCCATGTGCCAATAGCCAGGCATTAAATGGTGAGACCGATGCACCGATATCGCGAAGCAGTTGCAAACGGGCTTTGACGATAAAGGCAAGGTTGGCACCGAATGTGCCGTTGACGCCGAGAGTTTGCGCGTAAATCAAGTTGTTGTAACTTGCATCGGGTTGATTAAAGCCGGGGAATTTTTCTGGATCCTTAGCGAAATCAAAGTTTCCTGAATCAACAATCGCACCAACCATTGCATTGCCGTGGCCAGATAAAAACTTTGTTGCAGAGTGAGTGACGATATCGGCGCCGTATTCAATTGGCTTAGTTACATATGGTGTTGCAATCGTGTTATCAACTATCCAAGGAACGCCTACCTCGTGAGCAATTTTACCAATCGCTTCAATATCTAATACAGAGCCAAGCGGGTTTGAGATTCCTTCACCAAAAAACGCCTTTGTATTTGGTTTAACAGCATTGCGCCAAGCATCCATATTGCCAATGTCATTGATGAAAGTGGTTTCGATACCGTATTTAGGAAGTGTGTAATTAAATAGATTAAATGTGCCTCCATATACATTAGAGCTAGATACAACGTGATCGCCAGCTTGGGCAACGTTCATAATCGCAAATGCAGTTGCGGCCATTCCAGATGCAACTAATAATGAAGCGACACCGCCTTCGAGGGCAGCTATGCGTTGTTCAACAGCATCTTGAGTTGGGTTGTTAATGCGTGTGTAAACATTCCCGGCCTCAGCAATGCCAAAGAGGTTAGCCGCATGTTGTGTATCGCGAAACTGATAGGCCGTCGTTTGGTAGATCGGCAAAGAACGCGAACCAGTAGTGGGGTCGGGAGTTTGGCCGGCATGGATTTGGAGAGTTTCAAAAGCCCAATCATTAGAATTGCTCATCGCAAACTCCTTTTCGCATTTTAGTTAGCTGTACAAGAATGTTAACTTTAATTACCGTCCCAGTTGGCCATTTCTGTTGCAAATGGATCTAGACCCATGGGCCCAATTTTCAACGCATAAGAGTGAAACTTTTTCATATTGAAGTTAGCCCCAAGGCGGAGTTTCGCATCTTCGCGAGCGGCCATCC
>CAYGHJ010000127.1:0-2556 GCA_964349605.1 uncultured Candidatus Planktophila sp.
GTAAAATGCTGCGCGGCCACCGAGTGCAATTGCACGAAGTGAAGCGGCAAGATCTTTTTGAACTATTAAATCTCCAACTTTAGAGTTGGTATCGATTCCCATATTTTTAAATATCTCGGTGCCAGGAGCTATAGCTAAATGGGCAGCGATTCGTTTAATAAAACCTGGCGTAGCTGCAAACCCATTCTCTGCATAATCAATAGCAGGTGCCAACAGTTCGGCAAAAGAGAGCTTTCCATAGCGCTCATGGGATTCAAACCATGTTGAAACTAAGCCAGGAACCGTTGCAGATTTAAATCCATGCAAAGGAATGCCGCTAGGAAAGGCCTGCGCCGTTGCACGATGCGGCGCCTCGCCGCTTCCATTAAAGGCGAGATTCTCCTTTGACTTGGCATGATGAGTGATTAGGAACGCATCTCCACCAAGGTGTGAGGCGCCGGGTTCAACAACGCATATGACCGCACTTAACGCAATTGCAGCGTCAATAAATGAACCGCCACTCTTGAGTATTCCAATGGCGGTGCTCACGGCTAATGGTTGGCTCGCCGCCGCCCCACCTTTTCTAGAGTATATGACGCTTCGACCCGTATGCACATGCGCACTCTTTCTCACATTGGGAGTAATTACAAGAACCCACTAGGACTTGAATTGTCGATTCCAGCTAATATGGAAAGTTTGTTGGAGAAGAAGGCTGGAACGCTGGCGTAGTTAATTCAACTTTCTATTGCAATACTTCTTTTCTGATTTAAGAACGGATTTGCCGTCGTTCAAGGACGTTGAGCGCCGCGATATAGAGCACGATGCTAGAGATTACTAATTTTGCGAGACCCTGGACATCCAAACCATCGGCCAAAGTGTTTCTTGCGATTGTCCACTGAAATGGGTTGACTGAATTTGTAAATCTAAAATTGCTCACCAGCGGGCTAAGGGAGAAGAAGAGGAAACAAATAATCGCCAATCCCGATCCGACCCCAAGGGATAGACCTTTTCGACCAGTCAGAGAGCCTAGGAAGAAGCCAATTCCGGAGAAGAAGACGCCTAGGAAGAGATGTATCAGGCACGCGTATGCGAGATTTAGCGTACTGACCTCCAATTCGAAGCGAGGCGCAAGGAAAAAAATGTTGGCAAAAACGGTTAAAGCCAATACGACTAGGGCTACAAACGTGGCGGCCATTTTACTGAGCAGAATGACACGACGGCTAACAGGTAATGAAAAAAGTAGATCAGCCGTGCCGGCCTCCTCCTCTTCAGCCGTTGCGCTTGCACTCCAAATGATTCCAACTCCAATCATGACTAACGGAAGCATCAACGAGAAAAGTTCGACATTCAAAAAACCTGAACCTGATGTGTAATCCTCAATCCGAAACATTTTTTTAAATGCCTCTGGATACGAGTCAATAAACTGTTTTGCCGCATTGCCCGACTCGACAATTGTCGGGTAAACAGAGAGTTGGATACTCACCATAAATATAATCACAAGGCTCCAAGAGAGCAGAGACTTCCAGTGATCCCTAAACATCTTCTTAAATAGAGGTATGTTCATGTCGATACCGACTTTTCAACTAAGTGTAAAAAGATTTCTTCGAGCGATGGTTCATGAGTCTGAACCGATACAACTTCATTCTCAACTGCGACTCTTAGCAAAATTGTCTCTGCTCCAATTACAGTGCAGGTAATTGAGTTTCCACGGGCGGAAATATCTTTGATTCCTGGAACTGAAGTGAATAGCTCAATAGAGACGGGTTTTTCAAAAAAGAGGTCAATAGTGCGCAAAGCCTTGTCTTTTAAGGTGGAAATCTGATCAACGACCAGCAACCGGCCTTCATTAATGATTGCAACACGGCTCGCCAAGTGCTCAACTTCACTCAATACATGTGAGGAGAGCATCACTGCCGCGCCTCGAGCTTTCACTTCTTCAAGAATGGTTTCAAATTCTCGCTGAGCCAAGGGATCTAATCCGCCCGTTGGTTCATCCAAGAAGAGGACATCTGGCTCGTGCATAAATGCCTGTACGACGCCAATTTTTTGGCAGTTTCCCTTTGAAAGTTCAGATACTTTCCTATTTAAATCCAAATTTAACCGTGCTGAATATTCAGTAATTGCTCGATCGCAATTCTTGTTCCGCATTCTTGCAAAGAATTTCAATAGATCCGAAGTCGTGTAGTTCTCGTAAAGACTCAGTGCGCCTGGGAGATAACCGACCCTTGCGCGCAATTCCGCTGTTGATTCGAGCGCGTTATACCCAAGAATCTGTGCAGATCCACTAGTTGCTTTTATAAGACCCAAAAGAGTACGTATCGCCGTTGTTTTTCCTGCACCATTTGGACCCAGGAATCCAAAAACCTCTCCAGGGTATATTTCAAGTGAAACATCTTCAATACCGCGTGATTTACCATAGCTTTTTGTTAAGTGGTTCAAAGTTATGGCCGCTTGCGTGCCCATGGCACCACTATATTCCTACTCATTCTCTCACGCGACAAAATTCAAGTATCATTTACATTAGAAGAGTCGCCCGGATCACCGCGTTACCGCAAGGTACCGAGGAAAGTCCGGACT
>CAYGHJ010000128.1:0-2542 GCA_964349605.1 uncultured Candidatus Planktophila sp.
ACTTCAGCTACCAAAGTGATTCCAAAACTAGTCTGCACATGATCTCTTGCGCGCTTAGCTAAGGCTGCAATTTCTGAGGCTGTAGCCGTTCCAGAGTTTGTGAGCGCTAAAACATGCTTCATCGAAATACGTGCTCCACCAATTTCATCACCTTTGTGGATGCCTGAATTTTCTATTAACCAGGCCGCTGAAATCTTCACACTCCCATCACTGAGTGGCCATTTTGGCGCAGCGTTGGGAAGTGAGTCAGCTACTTGCTGGGAAACTATTGGGTTAGTAAAAAACGATCCCGCCGACCATGAGTCGTGATCATCGGCCGAAAGAAGCATTCCTTTATTTGCCCTTAACTCAAGAACGGCTTTTCGACAATCAATCACCAAGGCTTTATCGCCCATTTCAATTCCAAGTTTTTTGGCAAGCTCGAGATAAGTAATCGGCGTTGTCTTTTCACCAATCCGCAGTTGAAAAGCCACATCTAGAACTACATACCGACCAGGGTGGGTCTTAAAGTATGAGTTTCGATATGAAAATTCGCATTCGGCATTTGTGAAAGTCTTAACTTCTTTGTTCAGGCGATCATACGTACGTACTCGCGTAATAAATTCACTCACTTCGTGACCATAAGCGCCAATGTTTTGAATTGGAGCTGCGCCGACCGTTCCTGGAATTCCACTCAGGGTTTCAAGACCTGCAAAACCTCGGGAAATCGAAGTTAAAACAAAGGAATCCCAATTTTCCCCAGCGCCGATAGTTAGCGTTGCACCGCTACAAGCATCGACTTCAGATTCAACGCTGTTATTTGCAATATGTATAACCGTTCCGTCAAAACCGGAATCTGCTACCAATACGTTAGTTCCACCACCCATAATAAGAATCGGAGAATCCCCCGCAGCTTCGATTGCGGCGATGATTTCCGCCTCAGTTGAAACGTGAACAATCCTTTTAGCTGGGCCACCCACACGAAGGCTGGTGTATTTAGATAACTCAGTCATGGCTAAAGATTAGCGGCGTGGGGATAAAATTGCGCTTTTACCTTTAAAGCGCTCGAGCAAGCGATCGTAATTCTTCTTTGACTGTACTTCGCGATAGTCAGGGTCGGCATCGTGATAGCCATGGTGCCGCCCTTGTTCCAGCGGTAAATCCATCTGCAGTAGGCGCCCGCCAGTTTGACGAAGCTTGAGGGAGAATTCGATGTCTGCATTTTGATAATAAATGGCGCGTGGGTTAAACCCACCAGTTTCAAGAACCGCTTCCCGATTAAGGGCTAGGAAGAATGAAAATAGAACGTCGACTTCGCCATCACCTTTATCATCAACGCTGCGCCACTCGTCTTGGGTGTTAACTAATCCCCCACGCCAACCCACTGCAACGAATTCACCTTTTTCTAACTCAGTGACCACTGGAGTAATCGCATCCCCAGTAAAACTAATCGATGGATCTATGAGTACTAAGTACTTACTCTTAATCTTTCCCAGTAGAGCATTTGCGCAATCACCCCAACCTGCACCCTGAGCAACGGCGAAGAGATATGTGCGGGAATCCATTTCCGTAACCAGGGTGTCTGGATCCCCGACGGAAAGTATGACGACACCACAATCACTGTTGGCTTTGATTGACTTTACAGTTTCAAGGGCATCTTCAGTGAAGCCTTCTACAATAATTGCGACAGTAGTTTCTTTTTCTAAATCTATTGGACGAATATCGCGGGCATAAGCCAGAGTAATAAATGCAGGTGGCATCATTTGATAACTACGGCTTTAGCCATTCCTAGTACTTTAACTCCAGCCGAAGTGGCAACTAGTTCTAACTTAATTCGATCACCATTTATTTCTACAACTGTTGCATTTACTGTTAAATCCACCTTTTCTCCTGCCGGCACAATGACTGGTTTAATAAATCGTGCAGAGAACTCTTTAACCTTGGCACTGCCCCCTGCCCAATCGGTGACGAATTTCCCAGCTAACGCCATAGTTAACATGCCATGAGCGATGACATTAGGAAGTCCAACCGAAACAGCAAATTCTTCACTCTGATGAATCGGATTTTGATCTCCACTTGCATCTGCATATGCCTTTAATAAATCGCGATCAAGGTAGAAGACCTTTGTGGGTACAACATCGCCAACGTTAATCATCCGCGTACCACCAAAGTTGACCACGATGAGACGACAAGTTCGTTTCCATTATGCAAGTCGGATCGAACCGAGATAATCTCATTGCCTGCCACGCTTCGAAGCGTTTCTATGGTGGCAGAACATTTGAAAATATCTCCAGCCACAATTGGACGGAAGATTTGAAATTTCTGGTCACCGTGAACTAAACGAGTCCAATCAACGCCAATTTCAGGTCGGGTTAAAATCGATTCATACTGCGAGAGTGATATTCGAATTGAAAAAGTCGGTGGGGCAACGCTCGTATCTTCCTCGCCAATTACTGCAGCAAAAGCATTAATCTCATTTTGCGTGACAGTTAGTAAATCTGCACCTTCAAAAGTGCGCCCGACCGAATCGGGATTGATCATTAGCGGGTTTCGCGGTGAAGCG
>CAYGHJ010000129.1:0-2528 GCA_964349605.1 uncultured Candidatus Planktophila sp.
TTTCTTCGTTGCACTCTTCTTTTTTACGGCCACGATAACTCCTTGGATAGCGGTGCGCACGCAAATAACGCGCGTCTATGAGGCAAGGCTACCCCAGCCCGCCAAGCATTTCTATGACATGCGGCGCAATTGCGCGCAGTGATTTTCCTCGATGGCTAACCGCATCCTTTTCTTCGGCGCTTAACTGTGCCGACGAGATTGACATACCTCGGGGTAGAAAAATTGGGTCGTAGCCAAAACCTTGATCTCCAATGGCGCTGTACAGGATTGTTCCCTCAAAACGCCCTTCTGTTACCTTTTCACGACCATCGGGCATGACGAGGGCGGCGACACAAATAAAGTGAGCCCCCCGGTCTTCATCTGTTACCTCTTTTAATTCATCTAAAACTTTCTCAAGGTTTGCTTTGTCGTTTCCATGCCTACCGGCCCATCTCGCTGAAAAGATTCCTGGTGAACCCCCTAGTGCATCAATACAAAGACCCGAGTCATCGGAAATAGCTGGCAGGCCAGTCATTGCTGCTGTGTATCTAGCCTTTAACAGAGCGTTTTCTTCAAAAGTTGAGCCGGTCTCTTCTACATCAACTAAATCTGGAAATTGGTCAATCCCAACCAAATCAATAGCGCCATCTGAAATCGCGTCGAGAATGCGACGAAACTCAGCAATCTTTCCAGCATTTCGGGTAGCTATGACAAGTTTTTTAGACACAGATTCAAACTCTCTTCATTGTTTAGTCGAAGGCCAACTACTGAGAGAGCACGGCTTTTTGAAGTTCGCTTAACTCTTTACAACCACTGACCGCAAGATCTAATAGTTGATTCAGTAGTTCCCGATCGAAGGGCTCCCCCTCGGCAGTTCCTTGTACTTCGATAAAGCGACCATCGCCTGCAACAACGACATTCATGTCTGTTCCGGCGCGGACATCCTCTTCATAGCAAAGATCTAGCATCGGAACGCCATCGATTATTCCAACGCTCACCGCTGCGACTGAATCGCCTAATGGGTTAGCCGTTGCTTTTATGTGACCTTGGCTTTTAGCCCAAGTGATTGCATCGGCTAGTGCAACGTATGCACCGGTTATGGCAGCAGTGCGTGTTCCACCGTCGGCTTGAAGTACATCACAATCAATAACTATTGTGTTTTCGCCAAGCTCTTTCGTATTAACGATTGCGCGCAATGAGCGACCGACTAAACGAGAAATCTCCTGAGTTCGCCCACCAAGTTTCCCTTTTACGCTTTCGCGATCAGAGCGAGTATGTGTTGAGCGTGGCAACATTGCATACTCCGAAGTCACCCACCCAGTTCCGCTATCTTTCAGCCAACGTGGCACTCCAGGAGAAAAAGAAGCAACACACAAAACCCGAGTCTTACCGAACTCAACGAGAACCGAACCTTCGGCATGGTCTAACCAACCACGTGTAAATTTAATTTCACGTAATGAGCTAACTTCTCGTCCATCATTTCTTGCCATGTAGTACTCCTATTACTTAGTTAAGTTGTACGTAGTTGTGAAACGCTAAAGCTCTCGGTGTTCCACGCGTGTTACTTCTGGACCTAGAAATCGACGCGCTAAACTCTCAAAAGCTTTCGCATCACCAGTTGCCAAGAATCTATGTGTGGGTGGCTCTTCTTGTTGGATACGCAAGAGATCTTTTTCTACTAAAGTTCTGTATAAATCTTTAGCCGTTTCTTCTGCACTTGAAACAAGAGTGACGCCATCACCCATGACGTATGAAATTACACCAGTTAAAAGAGGGTAGTGAGTGCACCCTAATACCAAAGTATCGATTTTTTCTTCGATGAAAGGTGCTAAATACTTTCGAGCAATTTCAGTGATCGCATCTCCCGATGTTTCGCCCCGCTCTACATATTCGACAAATAGCGGGCAAGAAATTGATGTAATATCCAACTGCGGCGCTGCAGCAAAAGCATCTAAATATGCCGCTGAGTCGATAGTTGCGCGGGTTCCGATGACTCCAATTTTCCCGCTTCGAGTTGCAGCTACAGCTCGACGAGCAGCTGGTTGGATAACCTCAATAACTGGAATTGAGTAGCGTTCGCGTGCATCGCGTAACATCGCAGCGCTCGCGGTATTACAGGCGATGACGATAGCTTTTACGCCTTGCTCGACTAGAAAATCTAGGCTCTCGAGTGCAAACTCACGAACTTCAGCCAGTGGTCGAGGCCCATATGGACCGCGAGCCGTATCACCTATATATAGCGTGGATTCATTTGGGAGCTGATCTAAGATCGACCTTGCAACTGTAAGTCCGCCTACTCCAGAATCAAAGATTCCAATTGGCGCGTTGCTCATATCGTAAATCCTACCGTGCGTATTACTGGGTTAGAGAGCATCGTCCATCAACGCTTGAATCAAACTCTCTTGAAGCCACCCCAACCAGCTATAGACCGCGTAAACACCACGCATTGGATCATCGGGTACCAAGATCTCTAGCTCTTCATATGAGTTACTCTGAACTTTCAATCTCACTCCCAAGGCCAGACGAATGTCATTCATCGCACCAAGCCA
>CAYGHJ010000130.1:0-2514 GCA_964349605.1 uncultured Candidatus Planktophila sp.
CCGGGGGAGGAGGCAATATATATATGCGTGGGCGGTATTCCGGTACATGGTCTTCATGGTCTCAGGTGGGGGCTAGTGCAAGTAGTGTTCCTTGGAGCGGAGTGACCGGGAAACCGACAGCCATTACCCAGATAAATAATCACACAGGTACGTACACATCTCTTGATATTTCTGGAAGTAATGGAGGATATGCAGGAATAAATTTTAGTGATTACGGGTACAGATTAATGGTTAGGAGTGACGGTCTTTCCGGTATTTACAGTGAAAGCACCGGTTGGAAATGGTATTTTGACAATAACGGGTCTCTAATAACAGGTTCTGTTCCTATCGCCAGAATTCCGGATATAAGCAGTGCTTCCGTTAATTACGCCACCAGTGCTGGAAGTGCAGGCAGTCTTAGCAATTTTATAATAGGGGGGAGGAGTGCCGCAGATTTAAACACTTACACGACAAGCGGGATGTATGGCCTTTCCAGCACTCCAACCAACTCCCCGGTTTCTTGGGGTTCCGTTATTTCAGCTAACAATATAGATACAGGGTTGCAAATTGCCGGGGGTTACAGTAATGATAATCTTTATTTTAGGGGATGGTGGAGTTATGGTGCGGGGTTTGGCCCGTGGAGGACTGTAATTCACAGCGGAAACATTGGTTCACAATCTGTTAATTATGCCAGTAGTGCTAATTACGCCAATAGCGCCGGAAGTGCTCCGGCGAACGGGGGAACGGCAGATTCTGTTTCTACCCCGTCAGGGACTTACAAGCATTTGGGTGCCTGGGGAGTAGGGAGAACTGCCGCGGGAGCAATTCTGGTCAATACTTCTTACAGAGCAGATTATGCCGACAGCGCTGGGTATGCTAGCACTGCGGGAAGTGCTCCGGCGAACGGGGGAACGGCAGATTCTGTTTCAACTCCCTCTTCAGGTTATAAGCATTTAGGGGCTTGGGGGGTAGGGAGAACCGCTACGGGGGCAATTCTCGTTAATACTTCTTATAGGGCGGATATTGCAGACTCTCTCTCTAACGCAAACATAAGTCAGTTTACAAATAACTCCGGTTATATCACAGACTCTCCTACATATCTTTACCCAACATATATGTACCTTAGCTCGTTGCTTTGTGACAGCGGCTGTACTTATTTCTGGAGCATGGCCACGGGTAATGTTATGGCCAAAGCTTATTACACGACTTCAGACGTGTCTCTTAAAAAGAACATAAAGGCAATAACCGGCGCGCTTGATGATATACAGAAGTTGAGAGGGGTGGAATTCAACTGGAAAAAAGACGGCAAGGAAGACATAGGCGTGATTGCTCAGGAAGTGGAGAAGGTCTACCCTGAGCTTGTTACGGTCAACGAACATAATGGCATGAAATCCGTGGCATATGACAGATTAGTTGGTCCGTTAATTGAGGCGGTTAAAGAACTTGCGGGGAAGGTTGAAAATATCATTGCTTCCATTGGCAGTATTAAGAATAAGCTTACCCTTCACGATAAACAGGTTGAGGAATTGCAAAGCCAAATTGGCGCACAGCAAAAAGAAATCGAAAAACTCCAACAGCAGGTCACGAAATTAATAAAGAAGTAGGCTGACTTTAAAAGTGAATCCGGCGGGGGAGTAAATTGCGCAACCAGGTTGTTTTCCATTGTGCTGTATTTAGAAAACGGGATATAATTGCCTTATATACATTTGTGGATTTATAAAAAATGAAGTTCTCAAAAAAACTCCTGTACTCGATTTTGGTTTTGGCGACAGGCGTAAGTTCCGTGTACGCATGGACCGGACCCACGGGAAACCCTCCGGTCACCAACGCTTCCGTGCCGATTAACGTAAGCGCCACAAGTCAGGTTAAATCAGGGGGGCTAAATGTTGGTTCTCTTGGTGTGGACGGGGGAGCAACTATTGGCACGTCACTTACCGTAACAGGAACGGCCTCGCTCAAGGGCGTCAATTTTAGCGTCCTTTATCCAACTACAGGGACTTCTCCCAACGGAGGCTACTCACATTACGGAATTTATGAAGAACCCGGAGTGTGGGATGGAACAAACATACGCGGTCGGCCGTACCCTGATTTGACGATTGCCTATCACACTGGTATTTCCTACGTCGCTTATTACGGTTACGGAGGTCATAGATTTTATACAGGTTATGTTGCTGACGCTACTCCCACCACTCTCACATTCAGTATTGGTGAGGGGGACGGTAATGTCAGGGTTTATACAAATTTATATGTTACGGGGGCGATTACGCGCGGGGGGTACACAGTCTGCGATTCAAGTAATAATTGCGGGTACGCTTCTTCTTCCGGTTTGGGAGCATATCTCCCCCTGGCCGGCGGAGTAATGAACGCAAGCACAAGAATCGGTATTAACGGCAGTACAATCACTTCAGGCAGCGGTTACGGTTTTGGTAACGGCGCGGCATACAGCAATATGAACTCCCTCGCCGTTGATACCCTTGAAACCGACGGAGGCACAGGAGGGGGCGGTACATTGGAACTGAATTACTACGGAGGAAA
>CAYGHJ010000131.1:0-2508 GCA_964349605.1 uncultured Candidatus Planktophila sp.
AAATACTCACTTGTAAATTCACTGCGCGCTAGATCGTATTTAGCCATTCCCCACTCCCAGAAATCAAAGTCGAGCTCTGAAACAGAGCTTTGAATCGATGCCCACAAGGTCCAGCCATACTTTGCCACTAACGCCCATAGCCAAGCGCGTGCGACTTTATCGGGACGGTATTGCCCGTAATAGGCAGTTACTAAATCTTCTAAGGCATCTAAAGGTAAAAATGCTTCAGCCCAGACATTGCCAATCTCAAAGCAGGCATCATTATTTCCTGAGTATTCGTAGTCGATTAACCAAATCTTTTCACCATCATCTATGAAGTTGCCTGGTAGTAAATCGTTATTACATGGAACAAGGCCGTCAAATAAAACCGTAAAAGCCTTCTTTATTTCATCAACTTGAGGTGCAAAGTTTAAGTAGCCATCGGGCATTCTGAAGCCTTGGCTTTGTACAATTGAAAGATAGTTTTTCTGTGTGGTGAACATATTAAATTCGTGGTCAAAGGGATCAAGTGAATGTAAAGCACGTAAACTCTGTGCAATACGGCTCAGATTTGATGCGACATCCTCAGGGCCAAATGTCTTACCTTTAATATAAGAGATAAGCAGTAGACCCTCGCCGGGCAGATAATCTAGAACTTGCGCACCAACTCCGCCCTTACCGGCAATCGTTGAGTTAATGAACTCAGAGCCGCGGTCGATGGCCAGAAGTGAAGAAGAGTTGCTAGATACTCGGGCGACGAATTTCTCCTCTGGGGTTTGAATGAGAAAGTTTCGATTCGTTAGGCCACCCGAGAGTTCACTAATTGAAATTCGAGAGCGCAGTCTTTCAGCCTTGTCAAAGAGTTGAGCGAATTCACGCTCTAACTCACTGGCATCACTCACCCGTTCAGGATACATTTGAAGGCGTGTCTATGTCAGTAGTACCGAGCAGAGCAAAAATCGTCATTATCGGAGGTGGCGTTGGCGGAACCTCAGTTGCCTATCATTTAGCCGAACTTGGCGAAAAAGATGTGGTTCTTCTAGATCGCAATGAATTAACAAGTGGCTCTACTTTTCATAGCGCCGGACTGGTAGGCCAACTACGTGCAGATCCAACCCTGACGTTGATGAATATGCACTCCGTGGATCTATATCGAAAACTTCAAGCAACAGATACTCCTCCAAGTTGGCGCGAATGTGGCAGCATTAAATTGGCATCCACACCTGAACGCATGCAAGAGATTCGCCGCCAAATTGGATGGGCCAAGACATTTGGTCTGGATTTACATGAGATTTCACCTCAAGAGGCGCAGAACCTATTTCCGCTCATCGACTTAGATGGTGTTGTAGGTGCCTGTTATATGGGCTCTGATGGTCAAGTAGACCCTTCACAGCTAGCGATGGCGCTAGCAGCGGGTGCACGTAAGAACGGGGTGCAGATATTTACCCATACGCGTGTTTTAGAAATTAAAACAATGAATGGTCGAGTCAGCAGTGTCGTGACAGATAAAGGTGAGATCGAGTGCGAAATAGTTGTTAACTGTGGCGGAATGTATGCCCCACAGATTGGCCGAATGGTTGATGTTCGAATCCCTATTGTTCCAATGAGTCATCAATATTTAATTACCGACAACTTTTTGGCCGACGATGCCCCATTTTTGCCATCACTGCGTGACCCAGATAATTTAATTTACTTCCGTCAGGAGGTATCGGGTTTACTTATGGGCGGATACGAACGGAATTCGAAGGCGTGGTCGGCCGATTACAATAATTTAGATGATATTCCAGCAAACTTTAACAATACGTTACTGCCTGAAGACTGGGATCGATTTTACGAAATCGCTGAAGCTTCACAAAAACGCGTACCGAAAATGGCCGAGGTCGGGATTAAAAACTTTATTAACGGCCCCGAAGGCTTTACTCCCGATAATGAGTTCTGCTTAGGCGAAACCTCGGTCGGCGGATTTTTCGTTGCAGCCGGTTTCTGTGCCCACGGAATCGCTGGTGCTGGTGGCATCGGGAAAGTAGTGGCTGAATGGATCGTTGCCGGTGAGCCAACCATGGACCTATGGCACATGGATATTAAGCGCTTTGGTGCATCCTATGAATCACCTGATTTCACCTTGCAGCGCATTACCGAAAACTATGAAGAGTATTACGACATTCACTATCCCGGCGAAGAGCGCAAGAGCGCACGACCAAAGTTCACATCCCCTGTCTATGACTGGCATCTTGCTAATGGCGCAGTTTTTGGTGAGAAAGCCTCGTGGGAGCGCGTTAATTACTACTCCACCAATATTGGCGATGAAGCCCTACGCCCTATTGGATGGCTCGGAATAAACTGGTCGCCAGCTGTTCAAGTAGAACACCATGCAACACGAAACGCTGCAGGCTTATTTGATGAGTCGAGTTTTGCAAAAGCGCGCGTTAATGGCACGCGCGCAGGTGAATTCCTTAACTATGTCTGTGCCAATAACGTAGTTAAAGGAGTTGGCAAAACGGTTTACACGCAGGCACTCAATTCAAAGGG
>CAYGHJ010000132.1:0-2500 GCA_964349605.1 uncultured Candidatus Planktophila sp.
TGACCATTTCCAGTCACAATCCATGTTGTTGTTGTCATAGCCTCTAATCCCATAGGACCGCGGGCATGGAGTTTTTGATTTGAAATCCCAATTTCAGCGCCAAAGCCCATCTGCTCACCATCGGTAAATCGAGTCGATGTATTGACCATCACCGCTGCGCAATCGCTGAGAGCAATAAAACGCGCAGCATTAGCTTTATTTTCAGTCACTATCGCCTCAGTGTGTTGGGTTCCGTATTTAGCGATGTGATCACTAGCGGCATCAACTGAATCAACAATTGCAACGTTCATCTCAAGGCTTCCATACTCAGTTGACCAGTTCTCTTCAGTGGCAAGATTTACCGGAATTGAGCCAGCCAGTGCGCGAACATTGGCATCGACATGAAGAATGACACCAGCTTCGTTGAGCGCTTTGAGAGCGACAGGTAAAAACTCAGCTGCAATATTTTTATGCACTAAGAGCGTCTCGGCTGCATTACAGACACTTGGGCGCTGAACTTTCGAGTTAATAATAATTGGTAAGGCAATGGAAAGATCGGCGAACTCATCGATAAATACATGGCAGACGCCTGCACCAGTTTCAATTGTCGGAACCGTAGATTCATTCACCACCATTCGAATAAGGGAGGCGCTTCCACGTGGAATAACAAGGTCAACTTTTCCGCGCGCATGTAGCAATGCTTTTACGGTTTCGCGATCATCTGACGGAACTAATTGAATGACATCGGGTGAAATCGACGTTGTAGCTAGGGCATCTCGCATCACAGTTACAAGAATTTTATTGCTCTCGGCAGCACTAGAAGAGCCACGAAGAAGGGCGGAATTTCCAGACTTAAGTAAAATGACTGCAGCATCGACGGTGACATTTGGACGAGCTTCATAGACCATTCCAATAACACCAAATGGTACGGATATCTGTTTTAACTCAATCCCATTAGGAAGCCTCGATTCACGAAGTGTCCGATCAAGGGGATCTTCCAAAGCAGCGACTTGACGCGCACCATCGGCAATTCCTGAAATCCGTACCGGAGTCAGTAATAAACGATCAAGGAGGGTGGAGTTAAGTCCGCTTTCACGTGCCCGTTCCATATCTTTTTCATTTGCGGCAAGAATTTCGCTACTTCGTGATTCAATCGCATCGGCTATTGTGCGTAATGCTGCACTCCGCTGCGCTCCGGTGGCAGCGCTCAAAGTGCGGGCGGCGATGCGCGCGGAGTCAGCGAGTTGTGAAACTATCGCTGTGGCATCCATGCGGGCAAGCCTATCGGGATTAGGCTCATGGGCGTGTTTAAATTTATTCGTAAGACCCTCATTTTTGTCCTTATTATTTATGTGGCTCTATTCGGCTTAACAAAGGCGATTAGATATCCAGAGCCGATAGCCGCTATCAAATTAGGTTTAGCACCTGCATCGAAGACTCCAGATTTAATGCCCGCCCACACAATCAAGGCAGCAACAAATCCGAGTACATGGAGGACTGGCTCTGAAGCCATGCCGGCAACTGTGGAGTTTGAGGGTGCAACAATTTCATTTGATGAATTTTTGAGGTCAACGAACACAAATACTTTCTTGGTCATTCGCGATGGCGTTTTAACCTATGAAAAGTACTTAAATGGAATGAGTGCACAAACTCGGCTACCTTCATATTCGGTGGCGAAAACAATGACTTCATTGATGATTGGAAAGTTAATCGATGAGGGGTCAATTAAAGAGAGCGACACTTTTGTAAGCATTTTGCCGCAGTTCAAGGCGGGAACTTCTTTTGACAAGATCACAATCAAAGATCTTCTTGATATGAAGGCGGGCGTCGGAGTTTCCGATAACTATCCAACTGGTCCAAGCGGATGGGGTGTAGCTATTGCCCAAATGTATGCATCCACCGATGTTGACTGGTTTTTGATGAATAACCGCAAGATGAAAGAGGGGCCTGGCACGTTTGCTGAGTATCGTTCAGTTGATACGCAGATGCTGGGAATGATTATCAAAGAAGTTACTGGTCGCAGTTTGGTCGATTATTTCAGCGAGAGTATTTGGCAAAAAGTTGGAGCTAGTGAAATTGCAACATGGAATGTTGACCGTGTTGGAGGAACCGAGAAAGCTTTTTGTTGTTTTAATGCAACGGCCCGTGATTACGCACTGGTTGGCGCAGAACTCATTAAGCCGAATTCGCGCATTATTAGCAGCACGTGGCTCAATAGGATTTCGACTCCTGCAGTAACCCTTGATTACGGTTGGGGTTATAGCGCCCAAGTCTGGCATCCCTATCCCGGCATTAACTTAATGTTGGGGCTACACGGTCAGTTTGTCTGGATGGATCCGGCCAATAAAACTGTCATCGTAAAACTCAGTGATGAACCGACGAGCTCTGATGGACGCAGTGAACGTGTGGCGCCAGTTCTGAAGGCGATTTCAGAGCAAAACTAAATCGTCGCGATGGACTAATTCTCGCTCATACTCTGGACCAAGAGCTAGAGCTAACTCTT
Source organism: uncultured Candidatus Planktophila sp. (assembly GCA_964349605.1). Lineage (GTDB taxonomy): Bacteria > Actinomycetota > Actinomycetes > Nanopelagicales > Nanopelagicaceae > Planktophila. Next base: position 2,483 of record CAYGHJ010000132.1, read on the forward strand.
TAGTCGATCGACCCAACA